>NZ_CP125781.1:2480380-2790427 GCF_030053895.1 Trabulsiella odontotermitis | reverse complement strand
TTGACCCCACCAATCCACACAGCGTGGCGCGAACGCTGTCTGCCCGTTACTACAAAGATGGCGCCGAAATCCTGGTGGATCGCGGTTGGGATAAACCGCTCGGCGAACAGTATTTTGATGATCCGCAAAATCAGCAGCGCCGCCCGCGTCGTCTGACGCCACGTGAATGCGCCCGCCTGATGGGTTTTGAATCGCCGCAGGGATATCAGTTCCGCATTCCGGTATCGGACACCCAGGCTTACCGGCAGTTTGGTAATTCGGTGGTGGTGCCGGCTTTCGCGGCGGTGGCGAAAATGCTGGAGTCGCGCATTTTGCAGGCCGTGGCACTGCGGGAAAAAGAGGCAAAACGTGGCGGACGTTCACGATAAAGCCACCCGCAGCAAAAACATGCGCGCCATCGGTACGCGGGATACGGCTATCGAAAAACGGCTCGCGTTGCTGCTGGCGTCTGCCGGGTTTGCGTATACCGTTCAGGACGCGTCACTGCCGGGGCGGCCTGATTTTGTGGTCGCTGACTATCAGTGCGTCATTTTCACCCACGGCTGTTTCTGGCATCACCACGACTGCTACTTATTTAAAGTGCCCGCAACCCGTACCGATTTCTGGCTGGAGAAAATCGGTAAAAACGTAACTCGTGACGAGCGTGATATCGCGTTGCTGATCGAGCAGGGCTGGCGGGTGCTGGTGGTGTGGGAATGCGCGCTGCGGGGGCGGAAAAAACTCAGCGACGACGCCTTAACCGCGCGGCTGGAAGAGTGGATCTGCGGCGGCGGCACCGCTGCGCAGATCGACACTCACGGCATTACTTCTTCACTTCGCAGGGCGTAACCTCCGGGCGACCCGGCATCAGATATTTACCCAGCGTCACCAGCACCACGGCGAAAATAATCACCGCCAGCGCCAGCCATTCAATCTGAGAAAGATGCTCGCCGCCAAAGCCGGTGCCCAGCAGAACGGCAACCACCGGGTTCACGTACGCGTAGCTGGTGGCGATCGCCGGGGAGACGTTACGGATCAGGTACATATACGCATTAATGGCGATAATTGAACCAAACAGCGACAGATAACCCACCGCCAGAAAACCGGACATCGACGGCATGACGGTCAGTTTCTCGCCGGTCATGAGCGACGCGCACATCAGCACGATTCCTGCCGCCAGCATCTCAATCGCGCCCGCCATCATGCCCACTGGCAGTTCAATACGTGAACCGTACACCGAGCCAAACGCCCAACTGACGGAACCGATCAGAATCAGGATCGCACCCCACGGGTTGCCGCTCAGATTGCCGCCGCTGTTAAGCAGCACAATCCCGGCGAGACCAATGGCGATGCCCAGCCACTCGAGCTTGCGGGTGGCGATACCGAAGAAGCGGCTAAAGCAGAGGGTGAACAACGGCACGGTGGCTACCATCACCGCGGCGATCCCTGACGGCACATGCTGGTGCTCAGCGACCGTCACAAAACCATTACCCACCGCCAGCAGCAACACGCCAATCAGCGCGGCATTCAGCAGCGGGCGGCGCGCCGGAAGCTTATGTCCGGTCGCCAGCAGAAAACCTAACAGTAAAACACCGGCACAGAGAAAACGAACGCCCGCCATCATGAACGGCGGCCAGCTTTCCACGCCGATACTGATAGCAAAATAAGTGGATCCCCAGATGATGTAGAGCGCAAAAAGCGATCCCAGGAGCGGCAGTAACTGTCGGACGCGCATACTTCCTCACGGCAAAATAGAAAGGTGGCTTATAGTAAACGTCAAAACGACCGGGCTGGCGAGAGCTTTAGTTGTCACAACAATGTATTAATTTTGTTGACAGCAAGGTCTATATGCAGGTGCGGAATTTTACTTCATACTTTATCCGTACATACCAAAAAACAAAGGAATACGATTTTGGCGGGTTCAAGTCTTTTAACACTTCTGGATGATATTGCGACGCTGCTGGATGACATCTCGGTGATGGGCAAACTGGCGGCAAAGAAAACGGCAGGCGTACTGGGGGATGATTTATCGCTCAATGCGCAGCAGGTCTCCGGCGTGCGGGCAAACCGTGAGCTGCCGGTGGTCTGGGGCGTTGCCAAAGGCTCTTTTGTTAACAAGGTGATCCTGGTGCCGCTGGCGCTACTGATCAGCGCCTTTTTGCCCTGGGCTATCACCCCGTTGTTGATGATCGGCGGGGCTTTTCTCTGCTATGAAGGGGTGGAAAAAGTGGTGCATACCCTGCATGCCCGTAAGCATCAGAATGATGAACAGGCGCGCCAGCAGCGTCTTGAGGCGCTGGCGAATCAGGATATGCGCGTGGTCGAACACGATAAAATCAAAGGGGCGATCCGCACCGATTTTATCCTTTCGGCAGAGATTGTGGCGATTACGCTCGGCATCGTCGCCGATTCGCCATTGCTCAATCAGGTGCTGATCCTGTCAGGGATCGCCATTCTGGTGACCATTGGCGTGTATGGTCTGGTGGGCGTCATTGTCAAGCTGGATGACATGGGTTACTGGCTGGCGGCTAAAACCAGCGTGCTGGCGCAGGCGTTGGGCAAGAGCCTGTTGTTTATCGCGCCGTGGCTGATGAAATCGCTTTCCATCGTGGGAACGCTGGCAATGTTTTTGGTTGGCGGCGGGATTATTGTCCACGGGCTGGCGCCACTGCATCACGCCATTGAACACTTCACCGCCGAACAGGCGAGTGCGGTGCAATGGTTGCTGCCAACACTGTTTAACCTCGTGCTGGGCTTTATCGTCGGTGCGGTGGTGCTGGCGGTGGTGAATGTAGTGAGTCGTTTACGTCCGTCACAAGGGTAAAAATCGGTCTGTCATTATGCAAAACGGGCGAACTTCGTCTAAGGTGAAAAAGTTTCACCCTGATACAGGAGGCAATGATGGTCTTTTTGGTCAGTGATGAAGTTAAGCCTAAAAGTGGCGGGCCGCGTATGGTCGTTACCGGCTATTCCAGCGGAATGGTGGAGTGTCGCTGGTATGACGGTTTCGGCGTGAAGCGGGAAGCTTTCCGTGAGGACGAACTGATACCCGGCGACGGTCGGGGTAGGGACGAGGCGTAACAACAACGCCCGGCGATTTCGCCGGGCGTTTTACTGGTTAATCTGACTGTGTCCTGGCGGGACAATCAGGGGTTCGTGTGCACCGTGAAACATCCGTGGAGAAACCGTCGTGGCTGAAAATGCTCAGTCGCCGTAAAAATCCGGGACGGGTGGTCAATTTTTGTTTCATCATTGTACTTTTCTTCTCAACGCTACTGACCTGGCGTGAGATTGTCGTGCTTGAAGATGCCTACATCTCAAGCCAGCGCAATAACCTCGAAAACGTAGCGCATGAAATGGATGCGCAGCTTCAGTTTAATGTCGATCGGCTGCTTTTTTTCCGCAATGGCGTCCAGTCCGCCATCAGCACGCCGCTGGCGTTTGAAGTGCTCGACAACGCGCGAGGCGACTTCGAACAGAAGCGCTACGCGCCTGAATGGAATATCGTGCTCGATAAGCGCCGCACGCTGCCGGTGTACGGTGTATCTGATGATTTCGTCAATAAAACGTCCATTCTCACCCGTGAAAATTCGCTGCTGGAAAATGAAATCACCGCCACGCTGGAGCTGGGCTATCTGCTGCGGCTGTCTCACACTACGCAGCGCCTGGCGGAGCGTATGCTGTACGTGTCGCGCGGGGGCTTTTTTCTTTCAAGCGATCCGGAACAGAATCCGCAGGCCATTATTTCCACCTATTACGGGCTGGTGACCAGTCCGTGGTTTGCCATGCAGTCGCAGCGTAACAACCCGGCACGAGGCATTCGCTGGAATACTATCCAGGAAACCGACAGCATCGCAACAGAAGCCCAGTTAGTCACGGCCTCCGTGCCCATCGACGTCGATCATTACTGGTTTGGCGTGCTGGCGATGGATTTTTCCGTCAGCGAGATGAAGACGTTTTGATGAGTGAGTGCGGTGGAAGGGGAGAAAGAGGGTGAATACCAGCTCTACGACAGCCGCATGAATCTGATTGCAACATCGGCAGGCGCCAACGACTATCCGTTGCGTCTGACGGTGCGGGAAGAGGCGCAGCTGGCCAATGATTTTGGTTATGATAATCGTGGTGGACTACGACTGATGACCAGTTATATCAGCTGGGAAAAACTGCGTAATTTTGACGGCGTGCTGTTGCGTATTCACCGCCTGCATGAAGGCGTGCGCGGCGACTTTGGCACCATCACCATCGCGCTGGCGCTGGTATGGATGCTGTTTACTTTCATGCTGCTCATTGCCTGGTGGGTGATCCGCCGGATGGTCGCCAACATGGCGGGGCTACAGGAGTCGCTGCAATGGCGAGCCTGGTACGATGCGCTGACCCGGCTCTATAACCGTGGCGCGCTGTTTGAGCGTGCGTTTGATGCGGTCGAAGCATGCAAACTGAAGCAACAGCCGATCTCGGTCATTCAGATTGACCTCGACCACTTTAAACGCATCAACGACGAATTCGGCCATCAGGCGGGCGATCGGGTGCTCTCGCATGCTGCCAGTCTCATCAGCAGTAAAATCCGCGATACTGACATCGCCGGGCGTGTTGGCGGTGAAGAGTTCTGCGTAGTGCTGCCAGGAGCGTCCCGCGAAACGGCACTGGAGATTGCCGAGCGTATCCGGGATCGCATCAACGTGCGTGAAATCCTGGTGGGGAAAGGAACGACGATGCGCATCAGCGCGTCGCTGGGGGTCAGCAGCAGCGATGAAAACGGCCAGTATGATTTTGAACTGCTGCAGTCTGTGGCCGATCGCCGTTTGTATCAGGCGAAACAGGACGGGCGAAACCGGGTGTGCGCGACAGACGCGGGTTCGTTATAAACGATAACCCTTTTTAGCCTGATTTGCTTTATGAGCTAAGAATAATCCTAAAAATTCGCACAACGGTAAAATAATCCGCCTGGAACCGATCCCTTAAATACCAGTCGGCGCGCGGGATTGCTGAAGAGTCTGAGTAAAAATCAGGCGATTTCAATTATTTCCCTTAAGAATAATCCTTGTCTCGCAAAATAATTGCGGATAATGTTTCCATCGCATCAGATTTCCTGGTGTAACGAATTTTCAAGTGCTTCTTGCAGTCGCAAGTTTTCATCCCGACCCACACTGGCGTCGGGATTTTTTTCAGCTAAAGCTGGCTAGCGATTGACCTCAGACACGCTGAAATCATGCACATCCAGCTCAAAAGCTTCGGCCAGTTCACGCCAGGTGTGATACTCGCGCCCATCAACGCTGACGTGATGTGGGTCATCGGCACACCGGTGCACTTCGCTTTCACTGATCTCATTAATGGCCGCCAGCAAGGCATCAACGTCAACGTTCACCTCGCGTTTGGCGGTGTCACTGTACTCTTTGGCGGTTTTCATTAACTTACCTCTCAACACATGCGGCTACCCCAGTAAGTATAGACGTCGATAAAATCATCATTCACGCCCGCAGACGCTGTCAGGCATTCTGATTTGTTCTACACTGCACAAAAGCAATCAGGAGATGACATGTATGCAGGTGAATGACCGGGTGACGGTGAAGACGGATGGCGGTCCGCGACGTCCAGGCGTAGTGCTGGCGATTGAAACGTTCAGCGAAGGGACGATGTATCTGGTATCACTGGAAGATTATCCGTTAGGCATCTGGTTCTTTAATGAACTCGGTCATGCGGACGGCATTTTTGTCGAGAAGGTAGAGTAGGGTATTGAGGTATCTGACAAACGGCGGCCCCTGCCGCCAGTTTGTCAGGATCAACGCATATTGACGTAAATGCCTGAGGTCACGTTATCGGTCAGTCGAACAACATGATAGATAACCTGTTTATTATGCGTTTTTATTTTCTTTTTAATATTACCTTTATGTGATGATACGGTTTTAGCTTTAATATTCATCTGATCTGAAATCTGGATCGTTCCTTGTCCCGACATCCACATTTTTAACATACTGGATTCTGTGCGGCTTAATGACAGTGTTGGCAGATTAATATGCGTAACGCTATCTTCTTCTGTTTTCAGCAGATCGCCTAAAATATCATCCAATGATTCCGGTTTTATTGATTTAGAACTAATAAGCAAATTTTTCCGGACCAGTAAATACTCATCGAAATGAATATTTGCTATTGCCATGAATACAATGAACAGTGTCCTGGGATGTTGATTAATGATCTGCTTGATCAGCTGACTGCTTCCCGGGTCGTGGATGAAGCAATCTTCATTAATGAACACGACAGACGGCTGACGTGCGTCACAGACTTTGGCGAGTAAGTCGACGTTGTCGACATCGCAGATATCACGCTTTTTCACCCCCCGACTTGCCAGGTACCCGGTCAATCCAAGCCGGGTGTAACTGCATAGATCCATAATAATCGTTGACATGGCATACCCTCACTCAATGTGTAACGATAATTAACCCATCACCTTACCACTGCCAAACGGCCTGAATTTAAAGTTTAAAAGAGCAGGCGAAGGCAAACAGGCGACCTCAACTATCCCGTAAAGTGTCTTATAATTTGCCAGGAATCATCTCAAAGTAAAGTAAATGTTATGTTCTGTGAACTGCTTAAAAACAAATAAGCCGCACCAGATATATCCTGGAAGATGTTTTTAAAGTTTTATTTTAAGAATTTCCTTAGAGTAACAATACAACTGTCAGGGGGAATTTATTTTCGGCAACTCACTAATAATATCCGCAAGTAGGTCAAAAATCTCACTAAATAAGTGTTCGCAGAAAGGAGCAATCAATGGCATCAGTGCCGACATCAACAAAATCCCGACGGTGAGCGTAATCGGAAAGCCGATCACGAACACTGAAAGCTGAGGTGCCATTCGGTTAAGCATGCCTAATGCAAAGTTGATGGTCAGCAGCAGTGTAATGATGGGCAGCGCCAGCATCAGTCCATTGAGGAAGATAAGCCCCCCGGCACGGGAAAGCGCCATGAACGCGTTGCTGTTGATAGGTTCGCCGCCGATGGGCAACGTATGGAAGGTATCCACCAGCAGCGACAGCAGCCACAGGTGGCCGTTAAACACCAGGAACAGCAGCATGGCGAGCATGTCGACGATACGCGCCAGCACTGGCATGTTCAGGTTGCTGCTCGGATCGACGAAGGTGGCGAATGACAGGCCCATCTGCAGACCGATCACTTCCCCCGCATACCGCACGGCGGCAAACGCAAACTGCATGGTGAATCCCAGCGCCACGCCAATCATCACCTGTTGCATCGCCAGCCACAGCGCATTGGGGGAAAACAGGGTGACGTCGGTCGGCGGCAGCGTCGGCGCGATAATAAACGTAATGATAAAACCCAGCCCCAGCTTAATCCGTTTGGGGACGGCTCTTTCGCTAAGAATGGGAGCAGTAGAAATCAGCGCCAGCACGCGCAGCATCGGCCAGAAGTAGAGGCTTAGCCAGTGCAGCCACTGATCGCTACTCACCTGCAACATGGCGGGTTACCCAATGATATAGGGCAGATTGGTGAACAGTGTACGCACATAGTCAATCAGCAGGTTCAGCATCCACGGTCCGGCGACGATAATGGCGATAAACACCGCGATGATTTTCGGAATGAACGACAGCGTCATTTCGTTAATCTGCGTGGCGGCCTGCAGAATACTGATCAGCAGACCGGTGATGAGCGCGACCAACAATAACGGCGCTCCTAGCGTCAGCGCTATTTTCATCGCTTCCGTGCCCATCATCATGACTGATTCGGGTGTCATTGTCGGGCTCCTTAACTGTAAAAACTTTGCGCCAGAGAACCGATCAGCAACTGCCAGCCATCGACCAGCACGAAGAGCATGAGCTTAAAGGGCAGGGCGATGGTGGCGGGAGGCACCATCATCATCCCGAGCGCCATTAATACGCTGGCGATCACCAGGTCGATAATCAGAAACGGAATGAAAATGGTGAAACCGATCTGAAAGGCGGTTTTCAGTTCGCTGGTGACATACGCCGGTAGCAAAATGCGCATTGGCACCGCTTCCGGTCCTTGCAACGGCGCGGTATTGGACAAACGGGCGAACAGCGCCAGATCGGCTTCCCGGGTCTGGCGCAGCATAAATTCGCGCAGCGGTTGCGCGCCTTTATCCAGCGCCTGCTCCATCGAAATTTTGTTTTCGCTAAATGGCTGGTAAGCGTCGACATAAATTTTGTCGATCACTGGTGACATAATAAAAAAGGTGAGAAACAGCGCCAGCCCAAGCAGTACCTGGTTTGGTGGCGCGGACGGCGTACCGAGCGCGTTTCGCAGCAGACCAAAGACGATGATGATGCGGGTAAAGCTGGTCATCATCAGCAGAATGGCCGGAATAAAAGTCAGTGAGGTGATGAATACCAGCGTCTGAACCGGCAGCGACCAGCTCTGGCCGCCGTTGGGTAATGGCTGACTGACAAGTCCCGGTAACTGGGCAAAGGCGGCAGGGGACAACAACCACAGCGCCAGCAGTGAAAGGCGTAATACACGGCGCATCAGGATCTCCCGGAACGCTTCATTATGTTCTTCATCATCGAGGAGAAATCGGGAGCCGCCGCTTTCTGTTCTTCACTCTCCGCGGGGGCGGGAGGCAATGTGTGCAGCAGGGTGACCTGGCTTGCGGTTACACCGAGCACCAGGCGGGCATCATCCACATTCACAATCACCACGCGTTCGCGCGGGCCAAGGGCGGTGCTGGCGCTGACTTTCAGGCTACGCGATCCCACTGGTTTAATGCCGCCGAAACCGACGCGTTTCACCAGCCAGGCGGCAGCGAGAATCAACAGGATTACGCCCAGCAAGGCGCCGCTGACCTGCATCAGCGGCGATGTGCTATTAACGGTTGGCTGAGTAACGGTAGCCTGGGTTTTCATCTTAACGGCTCAGACGGCGCATCCGCTCGGACGGCGTAATGATGTCAGTAATACGCACGCCGTATTTGTCGGCAACGACGACCACTTCACCCTGGGCAATCAGGTAGCCATTAATCAGAATATCCAGTGGTTCACCCGCCAGACCATCCAGCGATACCACGGAACCCTGCGTCAGACGCAGCAGCTCTTTAATGGTCATTCGGGTGCGGCCCAGCTCCACGGTTAATTTCACCGGTATATCCATGATCAAATCGATATCCTGCAATGTGCCGCTGGCATCGCCGCCGCCCAGTTGCTGGAATACCGCGTCAGCGGCGTTTTTACCCGTCGTGGTTTTCTGCTCGTTTAACGCCTCAGCCCACAGATCGTCCACTTCTCCGCTGTTTTCGTCGGACGGGTTATTAATATCACTCATTTGGGCTGTTCCTCATTCAGCGAATTCAGTATCGGGTTTATCAAATGCTCTACGCGTAGCGCGTATTGACCGTTGAGCGTGCCATACTGGCTGGTCAACACCGGTACACCGTCGACATGGGCAATAATGCGATCGGGCTTATCAATGGGCAGCACGTCGCCGGGTTGGAGCTTCAGAATTTGCGACAATCGCATGGAGATATCAGCAAAATTGGCGACCAGTTCCAGTTCCGAATGCTGCACCTGGCGCACCAGATTCTCACGCCAGTTCTGGTCTTCGCTGCGGGAGTTTTCCAGCGGCGGGTTAACCAGCACTTCGCGTAGCGGCTCGATCATGCTGAACGGCAGGCAAATATTGAACTCCCCGGTCAGGTTGCCGATTTCAACATGGAACGGCGTATTAACTACAATGTCGTTCGGGGAGGTGGTGATATTGGTAAACTTCACCTGCATTTCGGAACGCACGTATTCAACGTCCAGCGGGTTGATGGCTTTCCACGCGTCGCTGTAGGCTTCCAGCGCCAGTTTCAGCATACGGTTGATGACCCGCTGTTCGGTATGGGTAAATTCGCGGCCTTCCACTTTCGTCGGGAAACGACCATCGCCGCCAAACAGGTTATCGACCGCAATGAACACCAGGCTCGGTGAAAACACAAACAGCCCGGTGCCGCGCAACGGCTTCAGGTGGATCAGGTTCAGGTTCGTCGGCACCGGAAGGTTACGGGCAAACTCATGATAGGGCTGAATACGAATCGCCCCGACGGTAATATCCGGGCTACGGCGCAGCAGGTTGAACAGCCCCATACGGAACTGACGGGCAAAACGCTCGTTAATAATTTCCAGCGCCTGCAGGCGTTCACGCACCACGCGACGCTGGGTATTCGGATCGTAAGGACGAATATCGGTATCGCCCAGATGGCCCGCTTGCGGCTCATCGGATTGATCGCTGTCACCGTTAAGCAGTGCGTCGATTTCGGCCTGAGAAAGAATGCTATCGCCCATGTGATTACCGCAGAATGAATGCTGTGTACAGAACGTCAGTCACTTCCTGCTTGGGTTGACCCGCAACCAGCGGCTGAGACAGCGTGCTCTTAATCGCCTCGACCAGTTTCTGCTTGCCGACGTCGGTGGCAAGTTCATTGGCGTTCTGGCGTGAGAAGAGCAGCAACAGACGGCTGCGTACTTCTGGCAAATATTCGCTAAGGCGCAAGCGGGTCGCTTCGTCTCCAAGACGCAGCGTGATACCGACGTACAGAACGCGGTCAGCATCCCCCAGGTTTACCGTAAAGGTATCAAGAGCATAGAACACCGGCGCCGGAGGCGGCGGTGGTTGGTTAGCGGCTACCGGGGTAGGTTGCTGCTGCATACGCCAGTAACTATAGCCCGCGGTAGCGCAGGCGGCGAGCGTCACCAGCACCAGCAGCGGGACCCAGATCGAGCGCTTACGTTTTTTACTGAGAGCAGAGTCTGTCATCTGTTACGGTCATCCTGTTTACAGCTTATCGGTTGATTATCCCGTCTCGCGCGTCGGTCAAAGCGCGGAAAAGACGGGAATAATCACGCTACCTCTGGCGTTAGGCGAAGATGTCGACAGCGCCGTTGCCCCGCGAGAGGGATTGCAGACTGGCGGGCGCGAGTACGGCCTCGTCATTCTCCGCCTGCAGCCCGCCATTGCCGGAAGAACCCGACGCGTGCTGTTGCTGTGCGAAAGACTGCTGTTGCTGTTGTCCACTGGAGCTTTCACTGCTGATGCTGCTCTGCCCCAGTTGAATGCCGTTGTCAGCCAGTTGTGTGCGCAGAACCGGCAGTGCAGCTTCCAGCGCGGCGCGAACGTGGCTGTGCGGCGACACCATCTGCAACTGCGCCTGGTTATCGTCCATCTTGAGGGTGATATGCACCTGGCCAAGCTCTTCCGGGTGCAGACGCAGTTCAGCGGTCTGCTGGCCCTGACGGGTGAACATCGTAATGTGCTGGCTCACCGACTGCTGCCAGTCCGGGCTGCCGAGCGGAGCGTTTACCGTCGCCGCGGCGGCAGACGGCACTGCCGCCGGCTGTGCGGTGGTATGGCTCATTACGGGGGCCAGTGGCGTGGTGGATGCGGTGGTGGTAAGCGTACTGTCGGCCTCGGCATGCACGGTGGCGCTGGCGGCCAGCGGCGTGGTCTGCGCAAACGCAGCGTTCTCAGCGCCTTTCGCGGCCTGCGCCGGTTCTTTCGCATTGCCTTTCGTCGTCATTCCAGGCAGCGCGTTGTCAGCGCCCGCGCGGGCGGCGGTCGCCGTTGCCAGCCCTGACACTGACGCGCCAGACGTGGCGGCATTCGCGGTCACGGCGTGCGGCGCCGTAACAGTCTGCGCCTGCGGCAGCATCGCCATCAGCGCGCTGAGGCTTGCCAGTTCGTCGTCGCTGAGTGTGGTGGTGTCGGCCGGGTTTTTCAGGGCGTCTTTGCTGTTGCTGGTCCGGGCGACAGCCTGTGACGCATCAACACCTGTCAGGCGTGAGGTGAGGGAAGTCAGCAGCGCCTGCGCGTCCGACAGCGTGTTCGGGTCAGTCAGCGTCGCTGCGTCGTCCTGCTGATTCAACAGCTGGCTCAGTTTTTGCGCGCTGGTTTTAATATCGCCTTTCGGCAACCCGGCAGCGACATTTTGCAGATCAGCCAGCGTCAGCGCGGTTTTGCCTTCGCCAGTACCTTTACCGCTGAGCGCACCCGCCAGCAGTGAGAGAAAATCCTGCGCATCACCAGAAAATTTCGCCGTTTGACCCGCGGCGGCATCGGTATCGCTAAGGATAAGTTTCGGCAACGTAATCATTCGGGTTTCCTTAAGGTTGCGCGTTGAGCGAATTCGTCCATCTTTTTCTGATCGAGACGGTTTTCCGCCATCTGTGCGGCGGCGGCCTGTCTGTCCTGTAGCGTCTGCCATGCCTGCAAACGCTGCTTTTTCTCGCGCCAGAAATTCAGCGCCTGATCCACTTTCTGTGTCCACTGCGCCAGCTGTTGTCGGTGCTGGTCGATGGCTTTTTCCAGCGTGTCGATAAACTGCTGGTAATTTTGCCAGCGCAGACTGCCCATCCCGCGGGACATATCCCCGGCGAGGTTGTGTTGATATTCCAGTTGATAATCCATCAGCATCTTCAGTTGTTCTTCTGCCTGCTGGCAGCCGCGTCGCATCTCACCCAGGCGTTGCGCCGCATTTTCGACATCCTTTTCGGCCAGCTCTTTTAGCGTCGTTAATGCACCATGTTCCGCCATAACTGCTGTCCTCCTGCTTCATCACGCTGACGGGAATATCAATTCCAGCGCCTGTAGCGAATCTTCCCATCCTGCGCGTTCAAAAATACCTTGCTGTAAAAAGGCTTCCAGCTGTGGCCAGAGCGTAATGGCTTTGTCCAGTATCGGGTCGCTGCCTTTGGCATAGGCCCCGACGCTCACCAGATCGCGGTTGCGCTGGAAACTGGAGAGCAGCTGTTTAAAATGACGAACCCGTGCGTAGTGTTGCTCAGTAATCAGCGCGGTCATCGCACGACTGATCGACGCTTCAATATCAATGGCCGGGTAGTGCCCGGCTTCGGCCAGACGCCGGGAAAGCACGATATGACCATCCAGAATAGCGCGTGCCGAGTCGGCAATCGGATCCTGCTGGTCATCCCCTTCAGTCAGCACCGTATAAAATGCGGTGATCGAGCCCCCGCCGCTGATGCCGTTACCCGCGCGCTCTACCAGCGCCGGCAGTTTGGCAAACACCGACGGCGGATAACCTTTGGTGGCTGGCGGCTCACCGATCGCCAGGGCGATTTCACGCTGCGCCATCGCGTAGCGGGTGAGGGAGTCCATGATCAGCAAAACGTGCTGCCCGCGATCACGAAAATCTTCGGCGATACGGGTGGCATAGGCAGCGCCCTGCATACGCAGCAGCGGCGACACGTCAGCCGGGGCGGCAACCACCACGGAACGGGCGCGACCATCGGCACCGAGAATATTTTCAATAAAATCTTTTACTTCACGGCCACGTTCGCCGATAAGCCCGACGACAATCACATCCGCCTGGGTGTAACGCGCCATCATGCCGAGCAGGACGCTTTTCCCGACCCCGGAACCGGCAAACAGCCCCATACGCTGACCGCGGCCGACGGTGAGCAGGGCGTTAATCGGACGTACGCCAGTGTCGAGCACGTGCTCGATGGCCGTACGCTGCAACGGGTTAAATGGCGGCGTAATCAGCGCGCCGGTTTCGGTGGTATCCGGTGCGGGCAGGCCGTCCAGTGGTCTGCCACTGCCATCCAGCACCCGACCGAGCAGCGCCGGCCCCAACGGCAACTGTTTGCCGCTTTGCAAACCTTCACCCGTCATGCTGCGGGCATATACGCGCGCGCCGGGCAAAATCCCTTCCACTTCTTCCAGGGGCATCAAAAAAAGGCGATGACCGTTAAAACCGACCACTTCGCTTTCCACTTCCTGTGTCTCGTTGCCATCCTGGCGTTCGATGATGCAGGTCGCGCCGAGTGGTAATTGCAGACCTGTCGCCTCCAGCACCAGACCGGTGGCGCGGGTCAGGCGACCATAACGCCGCACCGCCGGAAGCTGGGCGATTTTGGCCTCGAAATTATCCAGCGTGTTCAGCCAGCGCGTCAGTCGGGCAGTCATCAGCAGGCTCCAGGGGCGGCAAGACGGCACAACTCCTGCCAGCGCGTCGCCACGCTGGCATCGAGATCGCCTTCATCCGCCGAGACTTTGCAGCCACCGTGGTGCAACGTAGGGTCGCCGCGCAAACGCCAGCCGTGCAGGCTGAGGGTGGCGCCGAGCATCTCTTCCACGCGCTGTAAATCATCCGGGTGAACGCGCAATTGCGGCTTGCCGCTGAACAGCGGCTCCTGTTGCAGCAGCAACTGGATCTGCTTAATCAGCGCCGAGTTGTCGACGGTTGGCGTCTGGCCAATCACCTGACGCGCCGCCTCCAGCGCCATCTGCATCAGCCGCGAGGCGATGACGCTGTCAAGCGCGTCCAGCGTGTGCTGGAACTCGCTCACCAGTTGTTGCATGCGGGCGTGGATCGGCGCCTGTTGTTGTTGCGCCTGCTTCAGACCCTGTTCAAGCCCCTGTGACAAACCTTCCTGATACCCTTGTTCGTGACCAGCAGTGCGACCTTCTTTCAGACCGGCGGCATAGCCCTGCTCATGCGCCTGCATATGCATCTGCGCCAGCTGTTGCTGGAGCTTCTGCTCCTCGCTTAACGCTTCTTCTTCAAACCCTTCGCTTTCCAGTTCCGGCTCATTTATCTCAGGGATAAACTCATGGAGCGGGGGCGCCAGATCGTCAGGCAGCCAGACCTTCCACGGCGTGGTATCAGACATAGGTATCGTCTCCGCTGCCGATCACCATCTCGCCGGTTTCCGCCAGACGGCGGACAATCAGCAGAATTGCCTTCTGTTCGTTCTCGACCTGAGACATACGTACCGGGCCACGGTTGGCCAGGTCGTCGCGCAGTATGTCGGCAGCACGCTGCGACATGTTGCGCAGGAATTTCTCGCGCAGCGGCTGTTCGGCGCCTTTGAGCGCGATAAGCAGCGATTCGGAATCCACTTCCTGCAGCAGGCGCTGGACGCTGCGGTCGTCGACGTCGACCAGGTTTTCGAACAGGAACATTTCGTCGATAATTTTCTGCGCCAGCTCGCCGTCGAATTCGCGCACGGCGGTGATAACCGCTTCTTCCTGCTGCGTTTTCATCAGGTTGATAATTTCCGCCGCCGTTCTCACGCCGCCCATTTTGCTGCGTTTGAGGTTGGTACCGTCGAGCAGGTTGTTGAGCACTTCGGTTAGTTCCGCCAGCGCCGCTGGCTGGACGCCGCCAAAGGTGGCGATACGCAGCATCACGTCATGACGCATACGCTCGTCGAACAGCGCCAGAATATCGGCGGCCTGCGCACGCTTGAGGTGCACAAGGATAGTAGCGATGATCTGTGGGTGCTCGTCGCGAATAAGGTCGGCGGCGCTCTGCGGCTCCATAAAGTTGAGCGTTTCGATACCGCTGGTGCTTTCTCGGGTTTCGAGAATATCTTCCAGCAGGCTGGCGGCACGCTCTTCGCCAAGCGCCTTGACCAGCACCGAACGCAGGTATTCGTTGGCGTTGACGTTCAGCGCGGCGAACTGTTCGGCTTCCTGCTCAAACTCTGCCAGCACTTCGGTAAGCTGTTTGTTGGAAATCTGACGCACGTTGGCCATGGCCGAACTGAGCGTTTGTACTTCACGGGTGGAGAGGTGTTTGAATACCTCCGCCGCGCGGTCTTCGCCAATGGTCATCAGCAGGATGACGCTTTTATCGATTCCTGTAAGATTGTTACTCATGTTCGTTACTCATCCACTGGCGAATGACCAGCGCCACAACGCGCGGATCGTTATCTGACATTTCGCGAATACGCTGGCTCATCACCTCAGCGCCCAGACGCTGGTTAGCACGACGCTGCTGTACCACTTCGTCTTTGCTGAGGGTAACTTCCACCGCGTCTTCCGTTTCCTGACGAAGTCGGGCTTCTTCCTGCGCCAGTTTGATCTCTTCCTGACGACGAAGGATCTGCGGACGGATGGCTTTGCGCCACAGCAGCCACGCGACCAGCGCCACCAGCAGCCAGCGACCGGCAGACATCAGCTGATCGATAAACATCTGCTGTTTCCAGAACGGCAGTTCGCCGCCGGTGTCGTCCGTGCTGTTGAACGGTGAGTTCACCACGTTCAGGGTATCGCCGCGCGTATCGGTAAAGCCCATGGCTTCGCGGGTCAGATCTTCAATTTGTTTCAGTTGCTCTGCGGTTAACGGCAGGGGTTTGCCGTCCGGCAGGTTGCGATAGTTCACCACCACAGCAACGGAGAGACGCTGGATATCGCCAATGTTCTTTTTGGTATGGCGGATGGTGCGGTCAACTTCGTAGTTGCTGGTTTCGTTACGCTGGGTATTGCGCGGGCCGTTGTTTTCCGTCCGCTGCGTGTTGTTCTGAGCGTTCTGTTGGTTCGCTGGTGGCGTTGACAGCGGCGCGGTCGGCGCCGGGGCCGGCGAGTTGGAGAGCGCACCCGGCACGCCGCCCGGATACGGGCTGCCAATCTGTTCGCTCTCATTCACCTGACGTGAACGTAATACCGCCTGGCTGGCATCGCCGTTCGGACGATACTGCTCTTCGGTCTGTTCTTTGTTGTCGAAATCGATCTGCGCGGTGACCTGCGCATGGACATTACCGTTGCCGACTACCGGGGAAAGGATGGCTTCAATGCGGCGCTGTATGCGGCTTTCAACATCGGCGGCATATTTCAGTTGCGCGTCGTTGAGGTCGCGTTCGCCGGTGTTGGATTGCGTCAGCAGGTGTCCGCCCTGATCGACCAGCGTCACGTTACCCGGCGGCAACCCAGCGACGGCGCTGGAGACGAGGTGCACCACGGCGGCAATCTGCCCTTCATCCAGCGCACGCCCGGTTTCAAGGTTAAGGGTGACGGAAGCAGAAGGGGACTTCTGTTCACGGACAAACAGCGACGGTTTCGGCATGGCGAGGTGCACGCGCGCGCCTTTCACCGGGCCGAGGGTTTCAATCGTGCGGGCCAGTTCGCCTTCCAGCGCACGCTGGTAGTTCACCTGCTCACTGAACTGGCTGATGCCGAATTTTTCCTGATCCAGCAGTTCAAAACCGACCGCGCCGCCTTTCGGCAGCCCCTGTTGCGCGAGACGCAGACGCAGCTCGTGTACTTTATCGGACGGGACTTCAATCGCGCCGCCATTGTCGGCGAAACGATAGGGGACGTTCATCTGCTGCAACTGGGTGACGATCGCGCCGCCATCCTGGTCAGACAGATTCGAAAACAGGGTGCGGTAGTCCGGGCTTTTTGCCCACAGTACCAGTGCGACGACGATAGCGACCGCAGCGGCACTTGCCACCATCAAGGGGATCCGGGGATTGGAACGCAGGCGATTGACCCACTCTGGAATTTTAGTATGTGGCGTGGTCGTTGCAGTCGCGCTCATTGCGCACCTCGTAAATCCTGGCCAGTGGCGAAAAAGAGATTCAGAAACAAAACAGACTCCCGGGTCGACAATCGCATAAAGAAAGCCATGTCATTATTTGATGCTTCAGGATTTTCTATGGGTTAAATAACCTGTTTTTTTATCGCTAATTAGCGCCTTTATCTTATTGACAAGCTGGTAATCTCATCACCAGAAAAATCTAACCAGGGGATTATCATGGCTGTTCAGGGGATCGAAGGCGTTCTGAATCAGATGCAGATGGCGGTGAGTGCTGCGAAAAATCAGGTGGAAGCGCCTCAGCAGAGCATCAGTTTCGCCGGGCAACTGACCGCTGCACTGGATCGCATCAGCGACACGCAGAACACCGCACGCATTCAGGCGGAAAAATTTTCTATCGGTGAACCGGGCGTCGCGCTGAATGACGTGATGACCGATCTGCAAAAATCGTCCGTTTCACTGCAAATGGGCATTCAGGTGCGTAATAAACTGGTGTCGGCATACCAGGAAATGATGTCGATGCAGGTGTAGTGGCACAGAGGCATGTTGCCGCGACTCCTCCCTGAGTCGCCTGGTGTGGGAAACTATTCAGCCAGCTCTGGCATTTGCTCTAAAGCAAACATCAGCACTTTTTCGCCATCCAGTGAGGCGAAGGGTAAGCTTTCGATGACATAAATCGGGCGGGAATCCGCAATAATCGTATTCAGTTCTTCGAGTTTATATTGCACGTGCGGCGCGAGCAGAAATGCATCAAAAGCAGGGGCGACGCTGGCAAAATTCTCCAGCCCCACGGCGCTGATCAGAACCGGGTAACCCTGTTCATCCGCCACCTTTTGCATCTTTTTCGCCAGCGAATTCGCGGTATTGCCGAACAGACAGCATATCAGTAACTTTTTCATAGGTAGGTCCTCCGGGAAATTACCCTTACACTAGTCCGGCTTTTGCCTGGAAAATGAGCGTTACCTCAATATTTATTAGAAAATTCCGAAAGATATCCCCACTGAAATCAAATCTGCGTCAGATTTTTCTGCACGGCGAAAGGGTGGCGGAGCGCATCCGTTAATGCCACAATATTTTTTTCTCCGTTTGCAGGATGAGTGATGAAGAAATTAGTCATAGCGAGCACGATGCTGATGCTGGCGGGTTGTGTGCAGGTCGATAATTACAATGCGGTGGTGAAAGCACCGGCACCCGCGCAACTGGCGGGTTACTGGCAGTCGAAAGGCCCGCAAAGCGTGATGGTCAGCCCGGAAGCCATCGCCAGCCTGATTATTACCAAAGAGGGCGATACGCTCGATTGCCGCCAGTGGCAGCGCGTAACAGCGGTGCGCGGCAAACTGATGCAGCGCGATGATGATTACTATAATGTGGTCGCGAACAGTAAACTGGCGGCCTACAGCCTTGATATTGACGATGGCGTTCTTGAGTATGATCGACTGGAGTTGCAGCGAGTTGATCGTCCGACGCCGGAATGCGCGGACGCGATGGCGAAAAACGGTTTAGCAGAATAAGCCCTGGTGATAATAATTCCCCGGCAGGCGCAACGCCGCCGGGGAGTGTCATCAGAGGATCTCTTCTATCACCCACACGCTGACGCTGCCTGCGTTGCAGGTAAAGGTCGCGGTGCCTTCATCGTCGGTTTCTACCGCTTCTTCGCGGTTACCCAGAAAATCCACCCAGCGTTTGCCGCCGTAGTTTTCCCCCAGCGTGAGCGTCTTTTCTCCATCGTCACCGTTGGAAAGTACCACCACGCAACCGGGCGCTTCATCGGTACCGCTGCGGCTGAACGCGATGCAGTTAGGGTGATCAAAATAGAGCGTCTGCACGCCGTGAGCGAAGCGCTGACGGGCGTCGATCAACTCGTGTAACTGCTCAATTACTGGCATTTCAATCTGATAAGTATTGCCGTCGCCGCCGGTATCTTCATAGCTGGCGCCAAACAGATCCGGGTAAAACACCGACGGCACGCCGTTTTCGCGCAACAGGATCAGCGCATAAGCCAGCGGTTTGAACCAGGGTTCGACCGGGGCCTCGAGCGCCTGTAGCGGCTGGGTATCGTGATTGGTGACCAGCGTTACGGCGTGGAAAGGATCGGCTTCCACCAGCGTGCCAGTGAAAATCTGACTGATGTCGTAATCACGGCCTTTCAGCGATGCTTCATGAAAATGCATTTGTAACGGCGCATCAAAGAGCATTGTTTGCCCGCCGACCTGATCGATGTACTGCTGAAGCTTGTCCACTTCATGGGACCAGTACTCGGCGACAATAAACAGCGGCTTCGGCGCCACCTCCTGCACGTGCTCGATCCACTCCTTGTAAAACCAGGCCGGAATGTGCTTCACCGCGTCAAGGCGAAACCCGTCGCAATGCGTCTGTTCCATGACCCAGCGCGCCCAGTATTTAATCTCTTCGGTCACCGCATGGTTGCGGAAATCGATGTTCTCACCCATCAGATAATCGAAGTTACCCATTTCATCATCGACCTGATCGTTCCAGCCGTCGCCGGTGTAGTCGTTGACGATCTTAAAGAGACCATCCTCGTCCGGGTTTTCGATGTGGTCGATGCCACTAAAGCATTTGTAATCCCAGATGAATTGTGAATATTTGCCCTGACGGGCAGGGAAGGTATAACGGGTCCAGGCTTCGCATTCGATGATCTCATCGTCGATTTGCGTGCGATTCTGTTGTTGACGCGCTGCACGCGCACCGGCTCTTTTTCATCGGCCCCCATTTTGTGGTTGACCACCACATCGATCAGCACGGCAATCTCGTGCCGTTGCAGGGCGTCGATGGCAGAGAGTAATTGCCCCTTGTCGCCGTATTTTGTCGCGACGGAACCTTTCTGGTCAAACTCACCGATGTCAAACAGATCGTAGGTGTCGTAACCCACCGAATAGCCGCCGGACGCGCCTTTGCTGATGGGTGGCAGCCAGATCATATTAATGCCGATTTCGTTAAGATTGGGGGCCAGGGCTTCCACTTCCTGCCATAGCTCGCCCCCGGAGGGGTAATACCAGTGAAAACATTGTAATAAGGTGGGATTGTTCATGCGCCTCGCTCCAGATGGCCAACAGACTGACCTCTGGAGTATGGCGTATCCTTAACGAAGGGGGTAATCAGGGATTAAATTCGTTCGGGATAAGAATGTTGCCGGACAGTTTTCCGTACGCCGTGGTCAGCGACTTCTGCTTGCCGGTCTGGTCAATCAGCGTCTGCAGTTCCGACATCCGGGACTGCAACAGCGTTTTGAGCTCAGACTCGTTGCTGAGGATCTTCACCAGCAGAGCGCGTGCTTTTTCCTGCAGCATCGCATTGCCCGCTGGCAAAGGGTTCAGCGCAATCTCTTCCACTAACGAGACATATTTGACTTCATGATCAATCAGCTCATCCCACCTCCCGGCCCGGGCGAGGTTGAGCATAGTGTTACTTAAAGCAAAAAGCGCGTGCCAGTTATGCAGGGATGAGGTGAAGTCTGTCATCAGAACGAGTCCTGGGTTGATGGTGAGTTCGGGCCTATCTGTTTCCAGGCATCGGCAATGTTAGCCAGCAACTGTTCAACTTCAGTAATTGCCCCGGCATCATTGCGCAGATTGGCATGCAACAGGCGCCGCACCATATAGTCATATAACGCTGACAAGTTATGGGGCAGATCGCCCCCAACATCCATGTTAAGACCCGCTTTCAGGCCGTTCTCAATGATGTTGATCGCTTTGGACAGCGCTTCGCCCTTGGCGGCGATATTGCCTTGCTCAAGAAACAGCCGCGCCCGTACCATAGAGCTTAACGCCCCATCGAATAACATCACGACAAGCTGATGGGGGCTGGCGCTGAGCACCGCGCTCTCCAGCCCCACTTTCTGGTATGCCTGAGCACCAGAATGGTTATACATATCCTTTCCTTAACTGCTCGAATTAAACTGCTGAGTCAGGTAGTTCGACGTATTAGTCAGTTTGTTCACCAGCGTACTGAGGTTGGTAAACTGCGTCTTATAACGCGCCATGGTGGCATCGATAGACGCCTGCATATCGTCGTAACGCTTATCCAGGGTTTTCAGGGTGCTGTTAATGCCATCTTTCGCATTCTGCACGATCCCTTCTTTGCCCGTCGTGGTGCTGAGCATGGTGGTCAGGGTGTTATTCATCTGGGTAGCGAAACCGGTGGTTTTACCGTCGCCGATGAAGTAATCCTGAATCGCGTCCGGGTTATCAGTTAATGCTTTCGTTAACTTCGTATCGTCAATTTTCAGGTTGCCGAGCGTACCGTCAGCGGCAATGGTCGGATCCTGGGTAATTCCCAACTGCGACATCAGTTTGTAGGCACCGCTACCCTGAACTTCGGTCAGCAGGCCACGCAACTGAGACTGCACAGAACGCACCTGGCTGTCGCCTATCAGCGGGCCGTTGGAACTGGACTGGGTATCGCCCGCATCAACCGCCACATACTTGGTCAGGCTGTTGATAGTGGATTGCAGCGAGTTATACGCATTCACCCAATCGGTAATTGCCTTTTTGTTGGCATCGGTGGCGCGCGACACTTCCAGCGTTTCGTCCGCCGTGCTTTCACTTTTCAGTGACAGCGTAATGCCAGGTAAAACGTCGGTAATGGTGTTCGACTGACGTTCAATTTCAATGTTATTGACTGTCAGTTTGGCGTTCTGCGAGGCAGACTGCAGGTTCATCGCACCGGTTTTGGTGGTCGAATCGTAGCCAATCGCATTCTGTAACGTGTCATCGCCGGTAACAGTAATGGTCATATCGCCATCCGTACCGGTCGTTTTTGACGTCAGCATCAGGCGATAGTTGCCATCAGTGGCTTTAATCACGCTGGCGTTAACATTACCACCCGCGTTGTTGATCGCTTTGGCGATGCCATTCAACGAAGTATCTGCCGAGTCAGACAACTCAATTTTGAGCGGATCTTTGGTTCCCGGCTGGGTAATCGTAAGGGTCCGTGTCCCGCCGGTCGTGCTGCCCAGTTGAGTAGAACTGCTGGCCATGCTGGCGGTGGTTAACACCTGCGCTTTGGCAACTTTCGACACGTTAACCGTATAGGAACCCACTGGCGCTCCGCTTGTCGTCGTTGCGGTAAACGACGTGTTGGTGCTGGTGACAGAGGCCGAGTTCCAGGTATCCGTTTTCCCTAGTGCCGCCGTAGCGGTCTGAAGACTTTGCAGAGAGCTTTGCAGTTTACCCCACGCACTCAGCTGGGCATTGTAAGTGCTCTGCTGGTTAGTGATGGTAGTCAGCTTGCTCTGTTCCGCGGTTTCCAGAGCGTGTTCAGGTCCAGACTTGTTCCTGCACCGAGGTTGCTGATTGAAGCCATACAAATTTTCCTTGATGTCTATGGGCGTTTCAGACTCTTATCGGCGCAGTGTCAGGAAAGTTTACACATCAGATGAAAAAATAATCCCCGGAATAACACAGGCGTTTGTCGGTTTTATAACCGGATTGGTTAAACAGAGATGGGAGAGGCAGGTTTTACTTTAGAGAATATATCCAGTGAACCTGAGCTAATAATAATGAAAAATTCGTGCTGGCGAAAATTTGACTCAAATAAAGACTAAAACAAACCGAAGATAAAATAATAAAATTAAAAATCATTAATTATCAAGTAGTTGCCATTTTTTTGAATTTGATTCTAAAGTCTTTTTAACTGCCGCCGATACCCCTGTTGACGGTGAGAGACGCCGTGGGTGTTAGGCACCGACCCTAGAATCCAATATGAAGGAAAATGAATTATGTCAGTTATCAATACTAACCTGCTGTCCCTGACCACTCAGAACAATCTGAACAAATCTCAGTCTTCTCTGGGCACTGCTATTGAGCGTCTGTCCTCTGGTCTGCGTATCAATAGTTCAAAAGATGATGCAGCTGGTCAGGCGATTGCTAACCGTATGACTTCCCAGGTTCGTGGGATGACTCAGGCGGCTCGTAACGCGAACGACGGTATCTCTCTGGTTCAGACCGCTGAAGGTAACCTGAACGAAATCAACACCAACTTACAGCGTATCCGTGAGCTGGCGGTTCAGGCAGCAAACGACACCAACGGTGACACTGATCTGGACTCCATCAATACTGAAATCACACAGCGTCTGGCTGAAATTGACCGTATCGCAGGTTCTGCGAACTTCAACGGTAAAAACCTGCTGGATGGTTCTGTAACAACACTGAATATTCAGGTTGGCGCGGGTACCACTGCTAATGATACCATCACCATTGATAACAAAGCGCTGATTGATGCTAAGTCGGCAACTATTGGTGGCGGTAATCTCGGCACCGCTATTACTGATAACGCCACTGCTAAAACTGTTGTTGATGCTGTTGATACCGCAATTGAAGCTGTTGATACTGCACGTTCTAACATGGGTGCGATTCAGAACCGTTTTGAATCTACCGTCAACAACCTGAATAACTCTATCAACAACCTGTCTGCTGCTCAGTCCCGTATCCAGGATGCTGACTACGCAACTGAAGTTTCCAACATGTCCCGCGCGCAGATCCTGCAGCAGGCTGGTACTTCTGTTCTGTCTCAGGCAAACCAGGTTCCGCAGACTATGCTGTCTCTGCTGCGTTAATATAGCGCATATCCGACCCCGCTTCGGCGGGGTTTTTTTTTATCTACTGAAAGTCAGGAAAACCATTATGAAACAGATCACTATTACTCAACCAAAACTGGTTACTGACTTTTCATGTGTAGGGGGAAGTTGCCGCGAACATTGCTGTCAGGGGTGGGCTATTACGCTGGATAAAGCTTCAGTCCGCCGTTATCAGAACAGCAAAGACAACGCCATTAGACATCTTGCGCAGCAAAGCATTAAAGTCACTAAAAAGAGCCACGCAGCGTGGGGAGAAATTATCTTTTCTGATGGTAATAAAAATTGCCCCTTTATGAATTCAGAACGTCTCTGTTCTATTCATTCATCGCTTGGGGGTGATGCGTTAAGTGATACCTGCGCGACATTTCCGCGGCTGAAGAGAATTTACAAAAGTGAAATTGAGAAAGGGATTAACTTATCCTGCCCGGAAGCAAGCCGGCTCCTGATCGCCGATCCCTATGCTATGACCATGGATAGTACCATCGAGCTCCACAACGGATTTAACAAAGCCGAAAAGGCGAGTGTCCAAACGAAAATTATCGGTTTGTTTTGTCTCAATATACTGAATATCGATACCCTGTCCGTTGAAGAGAATCTCTATGGGATCGTCAAATTTTTACTCTTTGCTGAGAAACTGGAACGGATTGATGAACATTTTGACCAGCTGGAGGCGGTATATCACGTTATTGCCAGTGATTTATTGAACGGTAAAATCAAAAACGAACTGGCAGGAGTTAACCAGAATTACAATCTTAAAAGCGCTGTGATCTTTTTAATGCAAAATTTCTTCAAAGCTAAGTCAGCGTCACGCGGAGCCCTGGTACTGCTTGAATTTATCAAGACCATGGACAGATTATTTGAGTTGTTTGCGGATGATAAAAAATCCAGTGCTCAGATGGCGAAAATTGAAACCGGATGGCAGGATAACGCCGGAAACATGCTGGCATGCCATCATTATGCTTTTCATAATCTTGTTAAGTATAAATTCTGGCAGAGCGCCTTTCCGTTAGGAAATGGGAAAAATCTCTTCAGCAATTTGTACCTTATTGTCTCAGAATTTTATTTCATCAAAACGCTGTTGGCAGGACGTTTATATGAAAAAGGACGGGTGACAGAAGACGATGTCATTGATGCAATCTATAGTTTCCACTCGTTGACACAGCACAACACTCAGACCAGCGCGCAGTTTCATCAATATATTGAAAGCGTGAAATTCGGTGACGATCTATCGTTGATTCAGCTCCTGGTGTAGTTGCAGGGGCGCTGACTCCACCGAAAGCATGGACAATATCTGGTATATGAAACAACGAAGGGTGTATCCTATTTCGCCAACAGGTTGGGCTGACTCAGGTGGATAAGGTCGCATGAAATTAGGTATCTACGGTACAGGCGGGCAGGGACGCGAAACGCTGGTGCTTGCCCGCCAGATTAATCAGGTTGACGCGCGCTGGGATGCGATCTTTTTTATTGATGATGTGAGCAACGCGACATCAGTATCCGGCGTGCCGGTGTACCGCTTTGAGGCGCTGGATTTTCACGATGTGGAAATTTCCATCGCACTTGGCGAACCCGCGCATCGCCGTACGCTGGCGAACAAAGTATTGCAAAAAGCCCGCCTGGCGACACTGGTGCATCCTGGCGTGTTTGTGCCTGAAGATACTACAATCGGCGCGGGCGTGCTGGTCGGGCAGGGGGCGTTTATCTCCTGCAACGTCACGCTCGGTGATAACGCGCTGATCCAGCCCAACACTTATATCAGCCACGACTGCCATGTCGGCGCTCACAGCGTCGTCTGCAGCCAGGTATCGCTGGGCGGTAAAACGACGATTGGCGAGGGGACGTTTCTCGGCATGAACTGCGTTATCAAAGAGCAGTCGGTGATTGGCAACGATGTGGTGGTCGGTATGGGTTCGGTGGTCACAAAGGATCTGGCCGATAATGCTGTCGCTTTTGGCAATCCAGCCAAAATTCATCGTTCAAACAGTAATAAGCGTGTTTTTAAGTAGTCTTTCCGGATACCGTGCAACCCGCGGTATCCATGCATTCCCCTCGTATAACAGGCTAAAAGCGTTTCGCTTAGGGTAAAAAATAACGCCTGAATTTTCAGTCAATTGCATCATAAGCTGCAAATAAACGCCGATTTAGACCACTATTCTGCCGATTAAAACCCCTGCAGGAACGGATAATCATGCCGATAACTCAACTATTGCAGGGCTGTTTATCGTGAATTCACTGTATACCGCTGAAGGTGTAATGGATAAACACTCGCTGTGGCAGCGTTACGTGCCTCTGGTGCGCCATGAAGCATTGCGCCTACAGGTGCGGTTGCCGGCGAGCGTGGAACTGGACGATCTGCTTCAGGCGGGCGGCATCGGGTTATTGAATGCTGTGGAACGTTACGATGCTCTGCAAGGAACGGCATTTACCACTTACGCAGTGCAACGCATTCGCGGTGCGATGCTGGATGAATTGCGCAGCCGGGACTGGGTGCCGCGCAGTGTCCGACGCAACGCGCGCGAAGTGGCGCAGGCGATGGGGCAACTGGAACAAGAGCTGGGGCGTAACGCCACGGAAACCGAGGTCTCTCAACGACTCGGTATTCCTGTTGAGGAGTATCGACAGATGCTTCTGGATACCAATAACAGTCAGCTTTTCTCTTACGATGAATGGAGAGAAGAGCATGGCGACAGTATTGAATTGGTAACCGAGGAGAATCAACAGGAAAACCCGCTCTTCCAGTTAATGGAAGGCAACTTGCGGCAGCGTGTGATCGAGGCGATCGAAGCGCTGCCAGAACGCGAACAGCTTGTGCTGACGCTGTACTACCAGGAAGAGCTTAATCTCAAAGAGATTGGCGCGGTACTGGAAGTGGGCGAATCGCGGGTCAGCCAGTTGCACAGCCAGGCCATCAAACGTCTGCGTACTAAGCTGGGTAGGTTATAGACGGTTGATGAGTTCATTACCCTCTGAAAAATGCCGCACAACCAATGACAACCAGGAGTTATCATGACGGTGCAGCAAGTAAAAAGACGGCCGTTAAGCCGCTACCTTAAAGACTTTAAACATAGCCAAACGCATTGTGCTCACTGCCATAAGTTGCTCGACCGCATCACGCTGGTCAGGCGCGGTGAGATAGTCAATAAAATCGCGATTTCCCGTCTCGACACCTTAATGAACGAAGAAGAGTGGCAACAGGAGCGCCAGGATTGGGTCGCACTGTGTCGTTTCTGCGGCGATTTGCATTGCAAAGAGCAGAGCGATTTTTTCGATATTATCGGCTTTAAACAATACCTTTTCGAGCAGACCGACATGAGCCCCGGCACGGTGCGCGAATATGTCGTCCGTCTGCGTCGCCTCGGCAACCACCTGACAGAGCTTAATGTTCCACGGGAGCTTCTGACGAACGGTTATTTAGATGACAACCTGGCGCCGTGGCTGCCTGCCACCAGCACCAATAATTATCGCATCGCCCTGCGCAAGTACGCCCAGTTTCAGGCGCTGACTGCCCCGGTAAAGATGCAGAATCTGGCTTATCCCACAACCTCGGATATATATTAAATTTGAATAAGATGTAGCGTAGTCGTGTTTGCCATTGGCGATAAACACCTTACACTACAGTAACTACTTAAAACTATTGGGATGATGGGAAAACGATGAAGCTAGCTCTTATTGGCCGTCAGGCTCTGATGGGTGTCATGGCGGTGGCGTTAATGGCGGGGATTAGCGCCAAAACGTTTGCCGCTGAAAATCTGTTAAATCAGGTCAAAGAGCGCGGTTCGTTGCGCGTTGGCCTTGAGGGAACCTATCCTCCGTTCAGCTTCCAGGGTGACGATGGCAAGCTGACCGGCTTTGAGGTGGAGTTCGCCAATGAACTGGCAAAACACCTTGGCGTGAAGGCCGATCTCAAGCCGACCAAGTGGGACGGGATGCTGGCGGCGCTCGATTCTAAACGAATCGATGTGGTCATCAACCAGGTTACCATCTCTGACGAACGTAAGAAAAAATATGACTTCTCCACGCCGTACACCGTTTCTGGTATTCAGGCGCTGGTGAAAAAGGGCAATGAAGGCGCTATCAAAACAGCCGCTGATCTGAAAGGCAAAAAAGTGGGTGTCGGCCTCGGGACCAATTACGAAGAGTGGTTACGCGGCAACGTTCCGGGTGTGGATATCCGCACCTATGACGACGACCCGACGAAATATCAGGATCTGCGCGTCGGCCGTATTGACGCCATTCTGGTTGACCGCCTGGCCGCGCTGGATTTGGTGAAGAAAACCAATAACACGCTGGCCGTGACCGGCGAAGCGTTCTCCCGTCAGGAAGCGGGTGTGGCGCTGCGTAAAGGCAACGACGATCTGCTGAAAGCGATTGACGGTGCGATCGCCGACATGCAAAAAGACGGTAGTCTGAAGGCATTGTCTGAGAAATGGTTTGGTGCTGATGTGACCCAATAAGCACCATTGATTAAAAAAGGCGCTGATTCTGGCGCCTTTTTTTATTTCCACGGCAAGTGCGTGCATAATAAAAACATATGAGTCAGGAGATGCTATGTCACTTCAAAATTTAACACGCTTTCCGCGGCTGGAATTTATTGGCGCACCGACACCCCTTGAGTTTTTGCCTCGCCTTTCCGATCACCTTGGACGCGAAATTTTCATCAAGCGTGATGACGTCACGCCGATGGCGATGGGCGGTAACAAGCTGCGCAAGCTGGAGTTTCTCGCCGCCGACGCGTTGCGCGAAGGCGCTGATACGCTGGTGACCGCCGGCGCGATTCAGTCCAACCACGTACGCCAGACCGCGGCAGTTGCGGCAAAGCTCGGCCTGCACTGCGTCGCGCTCCTGGAAAACCCCATCAACACCCGTGCAGAAAACTACCTCACCAACGGCAATCGTTTGCTGCTGGATCTGTTCAACACCCAGGTTGAAATGTGCGACGCGCTGACCGATCCCACCGCGCAGCTCGACGAGCTGGCGACGCGTCTGGAATTGCAGGGCTTTCGCCCGTATGTGATCCCGGTGGGCGGTTCGAACGCACTGGGCGCGCTGGGTTATGTCGAAAGCGCGCTGGAAATTGCTCAGCAGTGTGAAGATGTCGTGGATTTGTCGTCAATCGTGGTTGCTTCCGGCAGCGCAGGCACTCACGCCGGGCTGGCGGTGGGCCTTGAACAGCTGTTGCCGGACGTTTCGCTGATTGGCGTTACTGTGTCGCGCACCGTGGCGGAACAGAAGCCAAAAGTGGTGGCACTGCAACAGGCGATTGCCGGAAGCCTCGAACTCGAGGCGAAAGCGGACATTCAGCTGTGGGATGAATACTTCGCCCCTGGTTACGGAATGCCTAACGAAGCGGGGATGGAAGCGGTTAAACTGCTGGCGTCGCTTGAGGGCATCCTGCTCGATCCGGTTTACACCGGCAAAGCGATGGCCGGGCTTATCGACGGCATTACTCAGAAGCGTTTCAGGGATGACGGCGCCATTTTGTTTGTTCATACGGGCGGGGCGCCAGCGCTGTTTGCTTACCATCCTCACATCTAACGCAGAAAATTGATAATGCAAGAAAGTATTCAACTGGTATTCGACTCGGCGCCGTTTCTGTTAAACGGGGCCATTTTTACCCTTCAGCTCAGTATCGGTGGCATGATTTTTGGCCTGTTGCTGGGGTTTATTCTGGCGCTGATGCGCATGTCGACCCTCTGGCCGGTCAGATGGCTGGCGCGGTTTTACATCTCCATCTTCCGTGGGACGCCGCTTATCGCGCAGCTGTTTATGATCTACTACGGCCTGCCACAGTTTGGCATCGAGCTGGATCCGATCCCGGCGGCGATGATTGGTCTGTCGCTCAATACCGCCGCGTATGCGTCTGAAACGCTGCGCGCCGCCATTTCGTCGATTGATAAAGGGCAGTGGGAAGCCGCCGCCAGTATCGGCATGACGCCGTGGCAGACGCTGCGTCGCGCCATTCTGCCGCAGGCGGCGCGCGTGGCGCTGCCGCCGCTGTCGAACAGTTTCATCAGTCTGGTGAAAGACACCTCGCTCGCCGCCACCATTCAGGTGCCGGAGCTGTTTCGCCAGGCGCAGCTCATCACCTCGCGTACGCTGGAAGTGTTCACCATGTATCTGGCGGCATCGCTGATTTACTGGGTGATGGCGACGGTACTGTCGACCCTGCAAAACTATTTTGAAAATCAGCTTAACCGCCAGGAGCGTGATCCGAAATGAGTGCTATCGAAGTCAAAAACCTGGTGAAGAAATTCCATGGACAGACGGTGCTGCACGGCATTGATCTGGAAGTGAGTGAGGGTGAGATTGTCGCCATCATCGGCCCCAGCGGCTCCGGCAAAACCACGCTGCTGCGCAGTATCAACCTGCTGGAACAACCGGAAAGCGGCACGATCAAAGTGGGGGATATCACCATTGATACCGCCCGGGCGCTCAGTCAGCAGAAAGGGCTTATCCGCCGTCTGCGCCAGCATGTGGGATTTGTTTTTCAGAACTTCAATCTCTTCCCGCACCGCACGGTGCTGGAAAACATCATTGAAGGACCGGTGTTCGTGAAAGGCGAAAACAAGGCCAATGCCAGTGAGCGCGCGCTGGATCTGCTCGAGAAAGTGGGGCTGAAAGGGAAAGAAACCAGCTATCCGCGTCGTCTTTCAGGCGGTCAGCAGCAGCGTGTGGCGATTGCCCGCGCGCTGGCGATGCGCCCGGACGTGATCCTGTTTGATGAACCGACCTCGGCGCTGGATCCCGAACTGGTGGGTGAAGTGCTGAACACCATCCGCCAGCTGGCGAAGGAAAAGCGCACCATGGTCATCGTCACCCATGAAATGAGTTTTGCCCGCGATGTCGCGGACAGAGCGATTTTTATGGATCAGGGCCGCATCGTGGAGCAGGGCGATGCCAAAACATTGTTCGCCGATCCGAAACAGCCGCGTACTCGCCAGTTCCTCGCTAAATTCCTCATTCAGTAATATTTTCTGTATCCCACGACGCATCTGGCTGGTACGGCAGATGCGTCGTGAGTATGCCCGGAAGCCATCGCCATTAACCTTTTCCGAGGAACGAATTTTCCTTTTATTTCACGGAATGGGATATTTCATACATATAGATAAGAAATATGTGCTAATTTCGAGATTCATAATAATGATTATTACTTAGAGGTTTATTCGTTGGTTATGAGGGACAATGATTTTTTCAGATGGCGGCGGGAAATGCTGCAACATTTCCAGGCAATAACAACGAGCGAGCAGATCTTTACGCTTTTGCAGCAGCAAACCGAACGGCTGGAATATGACTATTTTTCGCTCTGTGTCCGGCACCCGGTTCCTTTTACGCGTCCGAAGCTTTCTATTCATACCACCTATCCCGAACGCTGGTGGTCGCATTATATGGCGGAGAAATTCCATACTATCGATCCGGTATTGAAAGCAGAGAATTTTAGTCGCGGACATTTACGCTGGGACGATGACTTATTTAGTGACGCTTCATTGTTATGGGATTCTGCCCGCGATCACGGGTTGCGTAACGGCGTAACACAATGTCTGATGCTGCCGAACCGGGCGATGGGCTTTTTATCCGTATCGAGGGAAAATGAGCCGGACTATGCCGTCTGTGAAGACGATGAAATGGAGCTTCGGTTGCAAACGCTGACCGAACAGAGCCTGCTGGCGCTGCTGCGGCTGGAAGACGAGATGGTGGTTCCGGCAGAAATGCGATTCAGCAAGCGGGAGCTGGAAATCCTGAAATGGACGGCGGAAGGTAAGACCTCCGCAGAAATCGCGATGATCCTCTCTATATCAGAGAATACGGTGAATTTTCATCAGAAGAATATGCAAAAGAAATTCAACGCGCCGAATAAAACGCAGATTGCCTGCTATGCGGCGGCAACGGGGATCATCTGAGCGCGATACGCGACGGGAAACCGGCTGAAGCAGTGCCGTCAGCCGGTCTGAACGTGATTACTGACGGTACGCTTGTTTAATCTGCTTAACAGTGCTGGAGAAAACGGCAGCCTGAGCCTCATCTTCCATCTGCATGATTTGCTTTTCCATTTTGATAATCACGCGGCCCGCGTCGGCCTGACCCATCGCCTGCAGCATCAGCGTCAGCAGTGCTTTCAGACAGGTGACTTCCTGGGCAAGTAGTTGATTACTTTCGGCAGTGGAAAAATCAGGTGTGCTCATCTATTTCCTCGTTAAGGTCTTCCGCTCATCTCACATCATCCCGCCGGTGGCCTTGTCGCGCCGGGCTTGCTGGTGATGATTGTGTATATAGGCGTTACGTAAAGTTAAGGCGGCGAAGTATACCACAAGATTAGTCAAAAAATGGAGTGCTTGTTTTTTGTCCTAATTATCAATGAAAAATGCAATTGTGGATGACATTAAACTGCCGCTCCGATATATGGCCGACAATATTGTTTAAATCAGGTTCTTCTCTGGTTAATTCTTGTTACATATTTAATTTCGTCATTATTCTCTCAGACTTTTCTTGGGTTTTTAGGAAGTAGTGTATGGAAATTGCTTAAAAAAACTCAATACAGAGCCTATGTTTCAGGTGGCTTTCCAGTAGATGTACAGTCTGATTTCCAGAAAAAGGAGTAAAATGCGGAGCAGGACATTTTTAAAGTTTCAAAGTTAAGATAAAACCCGTTAATATAGTAGTGATATAGAATCAGTAGCGTTATCCCTATTCTGGAGATTATTCCTTTGATCAACGTCCTTCTTGTTGATGACCACGAACTGGTGCGCGCAGGGATACGACGCATTCTGGAAGATATAAAGGGTATTAAAGTTGCCGGCGAAGTGTGCTGCGGTGAGGATGCCGTTAAATGGTGCCGCGCAAATGCTGTCGACGTCGTGTTGATGGATATGAACATGCCCGGCATTGGTGGACTCGAAGCGACGCGGAAAATTGCCCGCGCCTGTGTCGACACCAAAGTCATTATGCTGACAGTGCATACTGAAAACCCACTCCCCGCCAGGGTTATGCAGGCGGGAGCGGCAGGTTACCTGAGTAAAGGGGCCGCGCCACAGGACGTTGTGAATGCCATTCGTTCGGTCTTCGCCGGTCAGCGTTACATTGCTTCTGACATCGCTCAGCAAATGGCGCTGAGTCAGATAGAGCCGGAAAAAACAGAATCGCCATTTGCCAGTTTGTCTGAACGCGAATTGCAGATTATGCTGATGATCACCAAAGGTCAGAAGGTCAATGAGATCTCAGAACAATTGAATCTCAGTCCTAAAACGGTGAACAGCTACCGCTACAGAATGTTTAGTAAACTTAACATCCATGGCGATGTTGAGCTGACGCACCTGGCAATTCGCCATGGCCTGTGCAATGCGGAGTCGTTAGCAAATCAGTGAGTGATGTGTTTGATTCGAAAGCCTTCCTGAAGACTGTTACCAGCCAGCCCGGCGTTTATCGTATGTACGACGCCGGCGGCACGGTTATTTATGTCGGTAAAGCGAAAGACCTGAAAAAACGGCTTTCCAGCTATTTCCGCAGCAATCTCGCCTCCCGTAAAACCGAAGCGCTGGTGGCGCAAATCACCCAGATCGACGTGACCGTGACCCATACCGAGACGGAAGCATTGCTGCTGGAGCATAACTACATCAAGTTGTATCAACCGCGCTATAACGTGCTGTTGCGGGATGACAAATCCTATCCGTTCATTTTCCTCAGCGGCGATACCCACCCGCGTCTGGCTATCCACCGCGGTGCGAAGCACGCCAGGGGGGAATATTTCGGCCCGTTCCCGAACGGTTATGCGGTACGGGAAACGCTGGCGCTATTGCAAAAAATCTTCCCGATTCGCCAGTGCGAGAACAGCGTTTATCGCAACCGCTCTCGCCCCTGTCTGCAATATCAGATTGGCCGTTGTCTCGGGCCGTGCGTGGCCGGGCTGGTGAGTGAGGACGAGTACGCCCGGCAGGTGGATTACGTTCGCCTGTTCCTTTCCGGGAAAGATGATCAGGTGCTGACACAGCTGATCGCACGGATGGAAAAAGCCAGCCAGTCGCTGGAATTTGAAGAGGCGGCGCGCATTCGTGACCAGATCCAGGCCGTGCGTCGGGTCACAGAGAAACAATTTGTCTCCAATACTGGCGACGATCTCGACGTTATCGGCGTCGCGTTCGATGCCGGCATGGCCTGCGTCCATGTGCTGTTTATTCGCCAGGGGAAAGTGCTGGGTAGCCGCAGCTATTTCCCGAAAGTGCCGGGTGGCACAGAACCAGGCGAAATCGTCGAGACGTTTGTCGGGCAGTTTTACCTGCAGGGAAGTCAGTCGCGGACCCTGCCGTCTGAGATCCTGCTCGATTTCGCCCTTACGGATAAAACCCTGCTGGCGGATACCCTCTCTGAATTCGCCGGACGGCGGATCAACGTGCAGACGAAGCCGCGCGGTGACCGTGCCCGTTACCTGAAACTGGCCCGCACCAATGCGGCGACTGCGCTGGTGACGAAGCTGTCGCAGCAGTCGACCATCACTCAGCGCTTAACGGCGCTGGCGACGGTGCTCAAACTGCCTGAAATTAAGCGCATGGAGTGTTTTGACATCAGTCATACGATGGGCGAACAGACCATTGCTTCCTGCGTGGTGTTTGACACAAATGGCCCACTGCGCGCCGAGTATCGCCGCTATAATATTGCTGGCATCACGCCGGGTGATGATTACGCGGCCATGAATCAGGTGCTGCGCCGTCGTTACGGCAAGGCGATTGATGACAACAAAATCCCCGACGTCATTCTTATTGATGGTGGTAAAGGCCAACTGGGGCAGGCGAAAGCGGTGTTTGCCGGGCTGGACGTCACGTGGGACAAACATCACCCGATTTTGCTCGGTGTGGCAAAAGGGTCAGATCGTAAAGCCGGTCTGGAAACGCTGTTCTTCGAACCGGAAGGCGAGGGGTTCAGTCTGCCGCCGGATTCGCCTGCATTGCATGTTATCCAGCATATCCGCGACGAATCGCATGATCACGCGATTACCGGGCACCGGAAAAAACGCGCTAAGGTTAAGAGCACCAGTACGCTTGAGACCATCGAAGGCGTGGGGCCAAAGCGCCGCCAGATGTTGTTAAAGTACATGGGCGGTCTGCAAGGTTTGCAGAAAGCGAGTGTTGAGGAAATTGCCAAAGTACCGGGCATATCGCACGGTCTGGCAGAAAAGATCTACTACTCGTTGAAACATTAGGGGCTCTGTAGCAACATAGGGCTAATATTTTACTGACAACAGATAGTTACCGTCACCATGCAATTTAATATCCCTACGTTGCTCACTCTGTTTCGCGTCATTCTTATCCCATTCTTTGTACTGGCGTTTTATCTGCCATTCACCTGGGCGCCGTTTCTGTGTGCGCTGATTTTCCTGGTGGCAGCGGTAACCGACTGGTTCGATGGCTTTCTGGCGCGTCGCTGGAACCAGAGCACCCGTTTTGGCGCCTTTCTCGATCCTGTGGCCGATAAAGTCATGGTGGCGATCGCGATGGTGCTGGTGGCCGAGCACTATCACACCTGGTGGGTCACGCTGCCAGCGGCGACGATGATCGCCCGTGAGATCATTATCTCGGCGCTGCGCGAGTGGATGGCGGAGCTGGGTAAACGCAGCAGCGTGGCGGTATCGTGGATCGGCAAAGTGAAAACCACGGCGCAAATGACGGCGCTGGTGTGGATGTTGTGGCGTCCGAACGACTGGGTGGAGTGGGCTGGTATTGGCCTGTTCTTCGTGGCTGCCGTGCTGACGTTGTGGTCCATGCTGCAGTATCTCAACGCTGCACGCGGCGATTTGCTTGAACAGTGATCGTTTCGCCGCAAAATTCAGCAAACGATCCTGAATGCGAAAAATATCGTTGACTCAGTGCGTCAGGTAAGTAGAATGCAACGCATCGAACGGCAGCACAGATTGCCAGACGACAATAAAATCAAGTGATTAACCACGCTTGATGATGCGGGAATAGCTCAGTTGGTAGAGCACGACCTTGCCAAGGTCGGGGTCGCGAGTTCGAGTCTCGTTTCCCGCTCCAGTTTAAGGCATCGGCAATTTTGCGGGTGTGGCAGTACTCAGGCGCGTTAGCAAAGCGGTTATGTAGCGGATTGCAAATCCGTCTAGTCCGGTTCGACTCCGGAACGCGCCTCCACTTTACATCCCGAGCCCGGATGGTGGAATCGGTAGACACAAGGGATTTAAAATCCCTCGGCGTTCGCGCTGTGCGGGTTCAAGTCCCGCTCCGGGTACCATTGGGATTATCGCATAAAATCAATGATAAGCAGTGTCGTGTAACCGCCTTCTCAGGCGGTTTTTTTATATCTATTCCCTTCAAAAAAACCAAACGTCCACATTACGAATTCGGTATTCATACCTTTCGTTTTATCTTCGCACAATTGTTTTAAGGTCTCACTTAAGAATAATCAATAGCATCTTAAATGATTATTATTGTAAAAAAGACTTAAAAAACAGCGTGATGGCGATCTTTTCCCCCGTGATTTGAACCACTAATTTGTTCCGCGTTTAAAGCTATTTCATTTGAGATCACCTCTCTAAACTTCGAAAATACAATGCGTGTATTACCTGGTTTGAACAAACTTGAAATAATCTGGATTGGTAAAATATTCCAGGCAATTATTTCACTTAATACCGAAACTCACAGGTATTAAGTGTGATTTTGGCCGCTGCAACATATCTGAATTCGCTGGTTGCTCCTGGTCATATGAGGAATTTTGTTCGGAAGTGTAATGGAATAATTTTTTTATTTAATATCCATGGGAAAAACAAGGATCGTATTATATGAGTACGTCTTTCAAACCTACTAAAATAGCGTTGTTTGTCAGCGCAATATTGTCCTCTGCAGCCGTCGTTGCTGCATCGGCACCTGCCAGTATTATTATTGATGACTCAACCGCATCGGACAATCGCACCGTCAACCTGCCGACCGGCAGCAATGTGTCCTATATCAACATCGATGCTGATGATGCGCGGGTAACGATGGGGGATAACACGACCATCACCAGCGCCGGGGACTATCCGGATGATTCCGTTTATTATAATCCCGGTTATTTCATTACGGCTAAGGCCGGTACAGTCGATCTTGGCAAGAATTTCACTCTCAATTACATGTTCGATTATTTAACGAATGGTAATTACAGGGCTGATGCCATTCGTTTGACAAATACTGGCGTGCTGAAGGCTGAAAACCTGACCATTAACGAACATGAAACCAGGGTTGGCGATACCAATACCGTCAGCGCTATTTATCTTAGTGGTAGTACGCGTGCTGATCTAAAAGGAACGACTACCATCACAACAGGAAATATTGAGACCCGGCAGGACGCTATCCTCAATGCAGAAAACGTCAATATTACTTATATTGACGAGGATCCACTTTCCAGACGTGGACATCATGCTGCACTGGATTTAGAAGGTAAAGAGGCCAACTTTACAGGTAACGTGAATATCAAGATGTTTGAGGGCTCTCCAGGCGGTCTCGAAGGGATTGGTATCATGGACGATGATGTCACCTTCGCCGGGAAGACAACCATTGATCTCGATATTATCAGTGGCAGTGCGAGGGGGGTTGAAATCTGGGATACGGTCTATCATGGACGTGGCGATGACTGGACCCCGGAATACCTGACCAACAACGTCTCGTTTAACGAACTTTCGATCAAGGCGATCAGTCGTGGCGAAGCCGGGCCCAGCGCCGGTGGAAGTGTGACTGGTTTCGAAAGCATCAGTCAGATGGGAACAACAAGCGTCGCCATCAACAAAATTACGGTGGATGTATCAGGGAATAACTCCGTTGATGGCATCCGGCTGCGCGATTCTGAGCGGGAGGGGGCCACAAAGTACCGTATTAATGACGCCAGCGTGAAAGTTTCTGGCGGAAATGCAGCGACGTTAACCGGGTATTACAGCGACAGCGTCACAGGCGCGACGACCGATACAGTAATTAAAAACATTAACATCCAGTCCCAGGGCGGGAATAATGTTTATTTAGTGGAACAACAGGGTTCTACCGATCGCTTTACCGGGAACGTCACCTTAGGCAGCCAGGCATCTTATGATTCCGCCGCTGGTACGGTTTACTCCATCTATGGCTATAGCACCGGTACTACCGGCTCAACAAATATTGTTGATAACAATAAGTTAGTCGCCTGGGGGAAAATGTATGCGAGAGGTGTGCATAGCATTAATATTGCCACCGGTGATAACTCATACATCTATGGCGATACGGCGACTGCAGGCACTGGTACCATCAACCTCGCGCTGAATGGCAGCAACAGTCAGTGGGATATGGTGGGTGATTCCAACATCACTAACCTGACACTGAACGGTTCCACGCTGACCTTTATGCCACCTGCAACTGAGACGCGTAAACTGACGCGTGATGCTGCCACCTTCAAAACCCTGACCGTGGACGGTAATTATCGCGGTAATAACGGTAATATCGTGATGAACGCCCAACTGGGTGATGACAGTTCTCCGACCGACCGTCTGCTGATCAGCGGCAACACCAGCGGCACCACCAACGTCAAGGTGCTGAACGCAGGCGGCGCAGGCGGCCTTACCACTGACGGTATCGAATTGATTAGTGTGGGTGGGGATTCTGACGGCGAGTTTAAACAGAACGGGCGTATCATTGCTGGCGCCTATGACTACACCCTGCAGCGCGGCGAAGGCCAGAATGTTAAGAACTGGTATCTGAGCAGCGCGCTGTCTCCGGAAGATCCTGTTGACCCGATTGACCCGGTAGATCCTGTCGACCCGGTTGATCCACAGGACCCGGCTGACCCTGTCGTACCACAAAAACCGGTGACGCCGCAGAAACCGACTCAGCCGAAAGAGCACGCCGTGCGTCCGGAAGCCGGTCTGTATGCGATGAACCTCGCGGCAGCCAACAACCTGTTTACCACCCGTCTGCATGACCGTCTGGGTGAAACGCATTACGTTGACGCGCTGACCGGCGAAACCGCCGTCACCAGCATGTGGTTGCGTAACGTTGGCGGGCATACCCGTCAGAAAGACAGCAGCGGTCAGCTGAACATGCAGAGCAACCGCTATGTGATGCAGCTGGGCGGCGATATTGCGCAGTGGAGTTCGGACAATGCTGACCGTTATCACCTCGGTGTGATGGCCGGTTATGCCAACCAGAAGAGCCGCGCGGTCAACCACCGTAACGGCAACCGTGCTGATGGCAGCATCAGCGGTTACAGCGTCGGTGTCTACGGCACCTGGCTGCAGGATAACGACACGCTGGAAGGCGCATACGTTGACAGCTGGGCGCAGTACAACTGGTTCGACAATACCGTTTCCGGTCATGGTGTTGAGTCTGAAGCGTATGATTCTGATGGCTTCACCGCTTCTGTTGAATCGGGCTACACCTGGAAACTGGCCGATATCAGCGAACGCAATTCGCTGTACATCCAGCCGAAAGCCCAGGTCACCTGGATGGGTGTGAAAGCGGATCCGCACAAAGAAGCCAACGGCACCCGCGTGGAAGGCAACGGCGACGGCAACATTCAGACCCGCGTCGGCGTGCGTCTGTACGGTCACGGCCACAACCAACTGGATGACGGTAAAGGCCGCACCTTCCAGCCGTTCGTGGAAGCCAACTGGATCCACAACAGCAAAGACTTTGGTGTGTCGCTGAACGGCGAGCAGGTAGCGCTGGCAGGTGCCCGCAATATCGGTGAACTGAAGGCCGGTGTTGAAGGTCAGTTGACGAAGAACGTCGCCCTGTGGGGTAACGTCGGTCAGCAGATCGGTGACAAAGGCTACAGTGATACCTCGGCGATGATCGGTATTAAAGCCTCGTTCTGATGATGTGACAGGCTCACGTAAAAACAAAACCGGGGAACATGTTTTCCCGGTTTTTATTTGTAAGCGCTAATCGACATTATTGAAGTAGTCGCGTGCGGCGATATCAATCTCTTTTGCGTCAATACCCGTCTTTTGCGTTATCTGTTCGATGAACTGCCTGAAGTTCTCACTGCTCACATTGCCACCATCCCAGTGGGCGACATACATCGTACTCTGATACCGGTAGAAATGGATGGTGGTATTGCCGAACGTATAATACATAAGCGTCTCCTGTTCAGGGTGTCATAACAATATCCCCCGGAGAAAGAGAAATTTCTACCGGTTTTGATTAAAATGGCCCACCCCAATTTTTTGAAGAGTATCCCATAATGAAAACCGGCCCCCTGAACGAAAGCGAACTCGAGTGGCTCGACGACACGCTGGCGACACACGGCAGCGAGAAATCCGTTCTTGATGTGTCTGAACTGGACGGCATGCTGACCGCCATTCTTTCGGCACCGAATGAGATTGAACCTGCCGACTGGTTGCTGGCGGTATGGGGCGGGGCAGAGGCGGTTCCGCGCTGGAAGGATGAGCGTGAACGCGACCGTTTTATCAATCTCACGCTGCAACATATGAGTGATATCGCCGAACGTCTTGGTGAATACCCGGATCAGTTCGAACCGCTGTTTGGTACTCGCGAAGAAGAAGGGCAGATCCTGACGATTGTCGAAGAGTGGTGCTTTGGCTACATGCGCGGTACAGCGCTGGCGGACTGGTCTGGTTTGCCGGAGGCTGAACAGCAGGCGCTGGATGCCATTGCCCTGCACGGGAAAGAAGAGCATTTCGCGCGTCTGGATAATTTCACGGCAGAAGAATTTATCGACAGTATTGAGAAAATCGCACCGGCGGCGCTGTCGCTTTTCGATTACTGGACGGCGCACCCGAAAGCGGCAGTTGTTAAGCAGCCCGTGCGCAACGAGGCGAAAATCGGGCGTAACGATCCCTGTCCGTGCGGCAGCGGTAAAAAGTATAAAAACTGTTGTCAGCAATAAAAAAAACGGCCGAAAGGCCGTTTTCATTATCCCACGGCCGGAAGCAATCCGGTGGCGATGCAAAATTGCACCGCAATCACCGCTATCCCACAGGTGAACACCAGCCACAGCACGAGGTTGCCGCCTGCCACACGATAAGCCGCCTCCGGGTGACGCCGACGGCTGCGCATCACCAGCAGCGACGGGATCACCAGCGCCAGGATCGCCAGCGCCACGCCGGCATAGCCGAGCGCCATCACGAATCCGCGCGGGTAGAACAGTGCAAAGGCCAGCGGCGGCAGAAACGTAATCGCGCCGGTTTGCATACGCCCGCGCACAGTGTTCTGACGCTGGAACAGATCGGCCAGATAATCAAACAGCCCAAGCGCCACGCCAAGGAAAGACGTTGCCAGCGCCAGGTCGGCAAACAGATGCACGGCAAGCTCCACATGGGGAGACGCCACCACTTCGCGGATTGCCTGCAATAACCCATTCAGACCACCGTTCGTCGCCAGTAAGGCGTTAAATACCGGTGAATCGATGCTGCCGAGTGTTGCGAGCTGCCAGAAGATATAAGCGACCAACGGAATAAAACTGCCGATGATGAACACGCGGCGCAGTTTACGCACGTCACCGTTGAGATAACTGACAATGCTCGGCACGCTGCCGTGAAAGCCAAACGAGGTAAAAATAACCGGGATGGCGGACAGCGCCAGCCCTTGCTCAACGGGTAGCGTCAACAGGTTAATCTGATGAATGTGCGGTAGCAGCAGCACCAGCATAATGATCAGAAAGATGATTTTGGCGCTGAACAGGAAACGGTTAAAGAAATCGACCAGCGAGGTGCCAACGCAGATAATGCAGCCGCCAACGAGCGTAAACAGCAGCACGCCGGCGGCAGGCGTCATGGACACTGACAACCACTGGCTCAGGCTGGACGCCAGCAGCTCACCGGCGCCGCTAATGTACGCAGCGGTTAACGCATACATTAAAAACAGCATGCTGAAGCCAGTGACCCACTGGCCATAACGCCCGAGATAGCGCAGCGCCAGCGAACCCAGTCCGGTATCGGCAGGAACATGTTGATAGACTTCCAGCAGCAGCAGGGCGGTGTAACACATCAGCGCCCATAAACACACCAGTAACCCCAGAGTGACACCAAAGCCAACGCCTGCTGACGCCAGCGGCATCGCCAGCATCCCTGCGCCAATCGTGGTGCCCGCAACGATTAAAATACTACCCAGAATGCGGTTCTTCACGCTTTCCTCTGCTACAGAACGTCATAACAACAAAATATGCCGCGCAGCGTAGGGGAAATCTACCGCTTCTTCAAATCTGAATTACAGTGTATGTACCGATATGTTTACAGGAAGGACACGGGCAGGGCAGGCAGGCGGCAGTCAAAAACTGCCGCCATCAGACTTAGTTTTGCGTATCAAGCGTCGACAGTTCTTTGTCGATGAAATAAAGTCCTTCGCCGCTTTGACCAACCAGCGACAATTTGTCGATAACCGATTTAAACAGTTTTTCTTCTTCGTGTTGCTCAGCAACATACCACTGCAGGAAATTAAAGGTCGGGTAATCCTGATGGGTCATAGCCGCGTGCGCCAGTTCGTTAATTTTCTGTGTGATGAGCTGCTCGTGCTCGTAGGTTTTACGGAACAGTTCCGCCAGTGATGAATATTCTTCAAACGGGCTCTGGATGGTATTAATACGCGGCAGGCTGCCGGTATCCGTCAGGTAATCAAACAGGCGCTGCATGTGCGTCATCTCTTCCTGCGCGTGGCGGCGCAGGAACGCGGCGGCACCTTCAAAGCTGTGGTAGCTGCACCAGGCACTCATCTGCTGGTAAAGCAGGGAAGAATAGAGCTCGAGGTTCATCTGCTCATTGAGTTGTTCAATCATTTCAGATTTCAGCATCGTATTTCTCCGCAAAAACAAACTGTTCAGATAATTGTGCGGCTCACTATAAATTGTTATCTAATTATTTGCAAAAGGTAAAATAAGAAAGGCAATTATTAAAAATGCGAATGGGAATAACACGCATTGCCACTAAATAATAAAAAGAAAATAAGAATGATTCTGTTTTAAAAATAAAAGCCGACAATCTGTTGTCGGCCATTTTTATTACCAGTAGCCGTTATATTTCGGCTGGGTTATCGCGATACCGCGGCACTGATATTGAATCGTCACGCTGTTGTTAAGGCACAGCGAGCCGCTGGTGGTGGTGCAGGTGACAATCGGCTGGCCGTAGCTGACAGCAGTGGCATAGCCGAGTTGTTGACACTGTTTTGTCGCCATCCCGTTTGCCACATAATCATCGGTCCGTGCGGACTGCAGCAGGGTTTGTCCGTAGGAGAGGCGAACGACGCCGCTGTTCGCGTCCACATTACTGACCTCCGCCTGGCGCGAGATAGTGCAGGCGGATAACGATATAACAGCGGCGGCAAGGAGGAATTTATTCATGGTATCGCTCTGAAAGCACGGAAATCTTCTTATCCTAACCGTCTGATGCGGCGGCAATCCGCAGAATAACCGATGAATCGGTGCTTAGTTATCGCAACGGCGGCGTTAATCAGCGCGCGCGTCGAAGATCTCGCGAAATTTAGGGTGCAACTGGCGAAAGAGCGCAATCAACTGCGGGTCAAAATGCTTTCCGGAGCCGGAGAAGATCACCTCGCAGGCCTGTTCGTGGCTGAAGCCGGGTTTATAAACACGCTTTTGCCGCAGCGCGTCATAGACATCCGCCAGCGCCAGAATACGTGCTTCAATGGGGATCTCCGTGCCTTTCAGGCCTTCCGGGTAGCCGCTGCCGTCCCATTTTTCATGGTGGTAGTGAATGATGTTTTCGGCAATGGTGCCGAGGCCAAGCCCCTGAATAATTCGCCAGCCTTTCAGCGTATGAAGCTTCATTTCGCTGAACTCTTCTTCCGTGAGCGGTCCCTCTTTACGCAGAATGCGCTCTGGCACGGCGATCTTGCCGACATCATGCAGCGAGGCAAACCGTTCGATATCTCTCGCTGTGCGATGCGGCAGCTTCAGCTCCCGCGCCAGCAGGCCGCAATAAGCTGACACGCGCTGAATGTGACTGCCGGTTTCGTCATCATGCGCGCGGTTCACTTTTTCCATCGCTTCCACAATGCTGCGGTTGACCAGATGGTTTTTTCTGATTTGCCGCCGCAACAGCAGCACCAGGAACAGACTGAACAGGGCGGTGATCAGCAGGATGACACTAATGACTTTGAGTGTGTTTTTGCTGATGTCCAGCGTCGCCGGTGGTTCGCGATGCCGTTCCAGTTGCGCGCGCAGGCTGGAGATACGATGAACCTCGGTTAACAGCGAATGTAGCGGATGACCCGGCGCGACCCAGGCGCCGATTTGTTCGTCAGAGTGCGTCAGCCCGGCGACTTTGAGCACGCCGCGAAACAGCTCATTGCCGCGCAGGGCCAGCTCCAGCGAACTGAGATCGCCAAGAATGTAGTCGACGCGATGGTTATCAATGGCATCGAACAGATGATCAACGGAATCGACGGGGACCAGCGTAATGTCGTTGCCGAAGCGTTGCCGCAGATAAAGGCTGGCGTAGGAATCTTTCAATACCCCGACGCGCTGAAAACGGATCTGCTCTTCGTCGCGAATGAACGGTTCATCAATGCGGGTATACCAGGCGTTATGCCAGGACTGTAACGGGCCGATAATGCCGCTGGTGTGCAGCGGATTTTGGTCATTCAGGATATCAACCAGCCGTACCGGCCAGTTCTCCTGCCGCATGCGTGCCACGTAGTTGTCCACGTAATGCACATTCACTTTGATATGCAGCAGCTCCTGCATGTCGTTGATCATATCTATCGTCGTGCCGTGATAGCCGTTACGGTCCTGCCAGATCAGCGGCGCGAAGTTTTCGTTTTTTGGTAGCCAGACATCAAGCGTGTTGTGTTTGATCCACGCGCTTTCCTGCGGCGTCAGCTGGATGCGGCTCACGAGGTAATTGCGGCGGCTGTTCTCTTCCAGTTGAAGCAGTTTGCCGTTTTGTTGCCATTCGTTGATTAACTGATTGATATTGCTGCGAGTGTTTGCTAATTCGGGACTGAAGCCGATGGTCACCGGAATGCGGAGATCGGGGAACGGACGGGAAATGGCATAATAGTGCTGCGTGTCATCCATTTCAGAGTCATCGTTAATATAGTAATCGGCCTTGCCGTCGCGCAGCAGATCGAAACCCATCTGGCTGGCATCGACAAGCAACACGTCGCGAAACTTCAGTTCGGGATAGCGTTTTCTGACCTGGTCGAAGGTGGCGTCATTGCGACGAAACGCAATCCGCGCATGGTCTAAATCATCCGGCGTATCGGCACTGCGGATCAGGCTGGCGGCCACCACTTCATTATCAAATAACCGCATGGAGAGGATTTTGCTGGTCGCGCGTTCTTCGGTGCGTAATACACCGGCATAGAGACCATAGTGGTTTTCATTAAAGAGGCGATTAATCTCTTCACCATCGATTGGGTGAAGCTGAAAGTTATAACCATATTTCTCATTAATGGCGTGAAACAGATCCTGGTAAAAACCCTGATAATGTCCATTGGCATCGCGCCAGAACTCGAAGTTTTCGTCGTCATATAGCCAGACCGGCACCGGCTTTGGTGCGGCAAACAGTGGAGTTGCGCAAAACAGGAAGAGAATAACCTGGAATGCGTGAAGTGACCTTTTCAGTAACTGGCGCCAGCGACGATTCACAGAAGCGATCCTAATAAAGCGTGCAGTATTCATCAGTCTAACGAACCGTTCCCATCGCGGATAGATCTTTTTATTAACTTTTCGTCGTTATTTCGTCTGATTTATAAAACAATTTTTCATTAAATTTGAAAATGAGTTTATGGAATAGTAAGGTGAGAGCCAGTGTGCTTATTCACCGCGGGTTTCCCCGCCGTAATCAGGAGTGAAGACATGAAGATTGCACTGATGATGGAAAACAGCCAGGCGAGCAAGAACGCCATCATCCTGAAAGAACTGAATACCGTTGCCGGTGAAAAAGGGTTTCCGGTGTATAACGTGGGCATGAGCGATGAGCAGGATCATCACCTGACCTATATCCACCTCGGCATCATGGCCAGCATTTTACTGAATTCAAAAGCGGTGGATTTCGTGGTGACGGGCTGTGGAACCGGGCAGGGGGCGCTGATGTCGCTGAACATCCACCCGGGCGTGGTATGCGGTTATTGCATCGATCCGGCGGATGCGTTCCTGTTTGCGCAGATCAACAACGGTAACGCGCTGTCGCTGCCGTTCGCCAAAGGCTTTGGCTGGGGTGCGGAACTGAATGTGCGCTTTATCTTTGAGAAAGCGTTCACCGGACGCAATGGCGAAGGCTATCCGCCGGAGCGCAAAGAACCGCAGGTGCGCAATGCCGGGATCCTGAATCAGGTGAAAGCGGCGGTAGTGAAAGAGAATTATCTGGATACGCTACGCGCTATCGATCCTGAACTGGTGAAAACAGCGATCAGCGGCCCGCGCTTCCAGCAGTGTTTCTTTGATAACTGCCAGGACAAAGCCATCGAAGCGTTTGTGCGCGAAAGACTGGCGTAATTTGTGCAGTAACGCAACCCGGTGAGCGCTATGCCGCCGGGTTTTTTATTGATTTTTTCGCGAGACGGCGCTGCCGGCATCGCGGGTAAGCTGTAGCGTATCAATCATACCGGCCAGGCAAATCAGGGCGATAAACACAAAGGCCAGCCGGAAGCTGATACCGGGTAATGTCGCCAGATCCAGCCAGACGCTCATTTTTTCCCCCAGTCTAATGCCTATCGCCCCCAGCGTGATCCCAAGCCCAATGGCCAGCTGCGTTGCGGTGCTGAACAGCGTATTGGCGTAGCTCATTTGCGGCGGCGCAACATCGGCGAATGCCAGTGTACTGATACCGGTAAACTGGATAGAGCGGAACACGCCACCCAGGTAGAGAATGAGCAGCGTCAGCCAGACAGGTGTTTGTGGCGAAAGCAGGGCGCAGGCCAGCAACGCTAATACGTTCAGTGACCCGTTGATCAGCAGCAGTTTGCGAAACCCGAGCCAACGGATCAGCGGCGTCGTAGCGGGTTTGATGGTCAGATTGCCAACGAACACCGCCAGCACCAGCAGCCCGGCGTGGAACGGATCCATCCCAAAGCCGACCTGGAACAATAGCGGCAGCAGAAACGGCACGGCGCTGATCGACGCGCGGAACAGCGAACCACCATACAAAGTGATGCGAAAGGTGGCGATTTTCAGCGAATCCAGACGGATCATCGGCCAGGACGCGCGGCGGAAATGACGCAGCGTGAAGGCAAACGCCAGCGCGCCGGTCAGCAACAGCGCGCCTGTTTGCAGGGTCTGTGATGTCGTCGATCCCAGCATCTCCATCGCATACACCAGACAGACCATCGCCAGCGCTGTTGACAAAAAACCGGGCAGATCGAAAGGGCGCCGTTCGTTTTCGCGAATATCAGGAATAATGCGCAACGCCAGCGCAATCGCCACCAGGCCCAGGGGAACATTAATAAAGAAGATCCAGCGCCAGCTGGCGTAGCTGGTGATGAACCCGCCGAGCGCCGGGCCGATGATGGGCGCGACCAGCGCGGGCCAGGTGAGGGTGGCGATGGCGGTGATTAGCTGATGTTTCGGCGTGGTGCGCAGCACCGCGAGTCGCCCGACCGGCACCATCAGCGCGCCGCCGATGCCCTGCAAAATACGCATGGCAACGAAACTGTCGACGCTGGTGGCGAGCCCGCAAAAGACCGAGGCAAGGGTGAAAATCGCCAGCGCGAGGCTGAAGACCTTGCGCGCGCCGAAACGGTCGGCGATCCATCCGCTCGCCGGGATCAGTACCGCGAGAGTGATCAGATAGGCGCTGATGCCGATATTAAGATCCACCGCCTGTACGGCGAAGGTTTTCGCCATATCGGGCAGGGCGGTCGCGATGACGGTGCCATCGAGAAATTCCATAAAAAAGGCCCCCGCAACCAGTAATGCGGCAGGTGAAACTCCTCTGGATCCCGGTGTGGAAAGCGTGTTACGTAACGTTGGTTTGCCTTCGCTGCTCAATGTTGGTGTCCCACTACATTTTTTTATTGATAGTTTTATGCCCCGCGTCAACCGCGTTTTAGGGTACTATGGCGCTCCGCAAAGAAGGAGTAAAAAATGTCACAACAACTTTCCGCTAATGATGAACTGGTTTCAGACGTCGTCGCCTGCCAGTTGGTGATTAAGCAAATTCTGGATGTCATTGACGTGATTGCGCCGGTTGAAGTCCGCGACAAGATGGCGACACAGCTGAAGTCGATTGATTTTTCCAGCCACCAGGCGGGCGTGGACCCGGTCACGCGTCGTGCTATTCAGAAAGCGATTGCGCTGATTGAGCTGAAATTTACCCCGCAGGGCGAAGCCCATTAATCCGGCGTCCTGCCCTGGCAGGACACCAGACTTAACGGTTCAGAAGAGGAATTATCGCGAGGGAATTACTGTTTCTGGAATTTAACGACGTTCAGCACATGCTGGTCGGTCTGTTCCGGGCAAAGACCCGCCTGTTTCGCACTACGAACCTCTTCCAGAATCGTTTGCAATAACAGGCCATCCTGCTGCTGTTCTTTTTCCAGCAAGTGAAGGAAGCTCAGGATTGTGCCGTCCTGTATGGCCTTCGCTTCTGCTGCCAGCGCGGAAAGTGTATTGCTGCGCTGCTGATGTTCTTCGACGGATTTCAGAAACAGATCTTCCAGCGTGGAACAGGTGGCGTCGGAAGTATCTACAGCTTTAATTACCGGCCATGCCCCGGATGTTTTCATAAAATCAAACATGCGCATCATTTTAGTCACGTTTATCTGTGCCTGATTACGCAGGAAAATGGCGGTGCCGTTCAGACGATGCTCGCTGCACCATTCACTAAAACGCAGGCACAGGTTAGAGGCATAGAATTCAAGGTTCATCTGAGCATTCAGCTTTTGCGCCATTCCGTTGACAGTCATACTAATATCCTAAATTACATGTAGAAACCACGCGCACGGCAACTGAAAAACAGCGTGGGTGCACCATAAATAATAAACATAATAATGTTGAGAAGTGACGATACAGAATTAATTTTATATCGGCGGAAATGATAATAGCGCGAAATATCGAATAAGAAAACACTTAACCCTGGCTATTTACGTTTCGTTACAGGAATGCGTAATTAATCGTTTTTAAGACATATTCTACAAAATATATTTTGTATGTTGTTGATATATAATACAAAGATATTATCTGTAAAATCACGTCCGGATAATATGACAAAATAATGATTGTTACCGGTAAAATAAAAGAAAATCTGATCGAAGGTTTTCGTTAATTCTATGTTGCCCCAGCGATCAATTCGCCGCTTCGCAAAAATCTTTCAGAAAAATTCCTTATGACTGACACAACGAATTCCCGCAGATGCCGCGCGGCAGGCCGATGAGGATAAGTTGGCTGGTCACATGGATAATTCTGTCGTGGCATAATGTTATTGTATGATGAATACGTTAAAAATTATGTCATTTCTCGCTAAATCTATGCACTCAATTACTGTAATTCTGCGGTGTGATGGCGCTCTCTTATGGATAATTAATTTCCCGCTATTAATAAACTCACATGGGCATTGTTGCTGTGATCGATGCTAATGCGTTGTTTTATGTCCGAATAAATTCAGAAAGCAGATTTTTCCCTACATAAAAGAGCACTAAAGCTGGAGTTTACCATGCACAAATTTACTAAAGCACTGGCGGCGATCGGTCTCGCTGCGGTTATGTCACAATCGGCTATCGCAGAGAATATGAAACTGGGTTTTTTAGTTAAACAGCCAGAAGAACCCTGGTTCCAGACCGAATGGCGTTTTGCCGATAAAGCCGGTAAAGATTTAGGATTTGATGTGATTAAAATCGCCGTGCCTGACGGTGAGAAAACGCTGAATGCGATCGACAGCCTTGCCGCCAGCGGCGCGAAAGGGTTTGTTATCTGTACGCCTGACCCGAAACTGGGGCCAGCCATCGTGGCGAAGGCGCGCAGCTATGATATGAAAGTGATTACCGTCGATGACCAGTTCGTTAACGCGAAAGGCAAACCGATGGAAAACGTCCCGCTGGTGATGATGGCGGCCAGTGAAATCGGTGCCCGCCAGGGACAAGAGCTGTATAAAGAAATGCAAAAACGCGGCTGGGATGTCAAACAAACAGGCGTCATGGCCATCACCGCTGATGAGCTGGATACCGCGCGTCGCCGTACCACTGGCTCTATGGATGCACTGAAAGCGGCAGGTTTCCCGGCAGCGCAAATCTACAAAGTGCCTACCAAATCTAACGATATCCCCGGCGCATTCGATGCCGGTAACTCCCTGTTGGTTCAGCACCCGGAAGTTAAACACTGGCTGGTGGTCGGTATGAACGACAACACCGTGCTGGGCGGCGTGCGCGCCACCGAAGGGCAGGGCTTTAAAGCCAACGACGTCATCGGCATCGGCATTAACGGCGTGGATGCGGTGAACGAGCTGTCAAAAGCGCAGGCCACCGGTTTCTACGGTTCGCTGCTGCCAAGCCCGGACGTGCATGGCTATAAAACCAGTGAGCTGCTTTACAACTGGGTAACCAAAGGCGCAGAACCGCCGAAATTTACCGCTGTGACCGACGTTGTGCTGATCACGCGTGACAATTTCAAAGAAGCGCTGGCGAAGAAAGGGCTGTAAAACGCACACCTGCTGCCCCGGCGTAAACGCGGGGCAGCAGGACGCGTGCTGAACTTACTGGCGGAGTCGTTATGCAACAGTCAACACCGTATCTCTCATTCCACGGCATCACCAAAACATTCCCTGGTGTGAAAGCGCTGTCGGATATCAGTTTCGACTGCTATCCCGGACAGGTTCACGCGCTGATGGGGGAAAATGGCGCCGGAAAATCCACACTGCTTAAAATCCTCAGCGGCAACTATTCGCCGACGGCCGGCACTCTGCGGATCCGCGGTCAGGAGATGGCGTTTGCTGATACGACCGCCGCGCTGAACGCCGGGGTGGCCATTATTTATCAGGAACTGCATCTGGTGCCTGAAATGACCGTGGCGGAAAACATCTACCTCGGGCAGTTGCCGCATAAAGGCGGGATTGTGAATCGCTCCCTGCTGAATTACGAATCGCGTCTGCAACTGGAGCACCTTGGGCTCGATATCGACCCGGAAACGCCGCTGAAGTATCTCTCCATCGGCCAGTGGCAGATGGTGGAAATTGCCAAAGCGTTGGCGCGTAACGCCAAAATTATCGCCTTTGACGAACCGACCAGTTCGTTATCGGCACGCGAAATCGACAACCTGTTCCGCGTCATCCGCGAACTGCGTAACGAGGGTCGCGTTATCCTGTATGTCTCCCACCGTATGGAAGAGATTTTTGCCCTCAGCGACGCCGTCACTGTCTTTAAGGATGGCCGCTTTGTGCGCACGTTTACCGACATGCAGCAGGTCAACCACGAGGTGCTGGTGCAGGCGATGGTCGGGCGCGACATTGGCGACATCTATGGCTGGCAGCCGCGTGAATATGGCGCAGAGCGACTGCGGCTGGAGCAGGTGCAGGCGCCGGGCGTACGCACACCGATTTCCCTTTCCGTACGTAGCGGCGAAATCGTCGGGCTGTTTGGCCTGGTCGGCGCAGGGCGCAGCGAACTGATGAAAGGGCTGTTTGGCGGTACGCGCATTACCGGCGGGCAGGTGTGGATCGACGGAGAACCCGTCAATATCACCAAACCGGCACAGGCCATCAGTGCTGGCATGATGCTCTGCCCGGAAGATCGCAAAGCGGAAGGGATCATCCCCGTTCACTCCGTGCGTGACAACATTAATATCAGCGCCAGACGCAAACACATTCTTGGCGGCTGCGTGATCAACAATCGCTGGGAAGTGCAGAACGCCGAGCACCATATTCAGTCGCTGAATATCAAAACGCCAGGCGCGGAACAGCTGATCATGAACCTTTCCGGTGGGAACCAGCAGAAGGCGATTCTTGGCCGCTGGCTCTCCGAAGAGATGAAAGTCATTTTGCTCGACGAGCCGACCCGCGGCATTGACGTCGGGGCCAAACACGAAATCTATAACGTTATCTATGCGCTGGCGGCGTCCGGCGTGGCGGTGCTCTTTGCCTCAAGCGATCTGCCGGAAGTGATTGGCGTCGCCGACCGTATCGTTGTGATGCGCGAGGGTGAAATCGCCGGTGAGTTACTGCATGAAAACGCCAATGAACAGCAGGCGTTAAGCCTTGCGATGCCTAAAGTCAGCCAGGCGGTCGCCTGAGAGGAGTCTATGATGTCATCTGTTACTACATCCGGCGCAACCCAGAAGTCGTTCAGCTTTGGCCGCATCTGGGATCAGTACGGCATGCTGGTGGTGTTCGCCGCCCTGTTTATCGCCTGTGCGATTTTTGTGCCTAACTTCGCCACGTTCATTAATATGAAAGGGTTGGGACTGGCGATCTCCATGTCCGGCATGGTAGCGTGCGGCATGCTGTTTTGCCTCGCCTCCGGTGATTTCGACCTGTCCGTCGCTTCGGTGATTGCCTGTGCCGGGGTCACCACGGCGGTGGTGATTAATATGACCGAGAGCCTGTGGATTGGCGTTTTTGCCGGGCTGATGCTCGGTGTGCTGAGCGGCCTGGTCAATGGTTTTGTCATCGCCCGACTGAAAATCAACGCCCTGATCACCACACTTGCTACCATGCAAATTGTCCGCGGTCTGGCCTATATTATTTCCGATGGGAAAGCGGTGGGTATTGAGGATGAGCGTTTCTTTACCCTGGGCTATGCCAACTGGTTCGGTTTGCCGGCACCCATCTGGCTGACGGTCGTATGTCTGGTGATCTTTGGTCTGCTGCTCAACAAAACCACCTTTGGCCGCAATACGCTGGCGATTGGTGGTAATGAAGAAGCGGCGCGACTTGCCGGGGTGCCGGTGGTGCGCACCAAGATCATCATCTTTGTGCTCTCCGGGCTGGTGTCGGCGGCGGCGGGTATCATTCTCGCGTCGCGTATGACCAGCGGCCAGCCAATGACCTCAATTGGTTATGAGCTGATCGTTATCTCGGCCTGTGTATTGGGTGGCGTTTCTCTGAAAGGCGGGATTGGGAAAATCTCGTATGTGGTCGCCGGGGTTCTGATTCTGGGGACAGTAGAGAACGCGATGAACCTGCTGAACATCTCGCCATTCTCGCAGTATGTAGTGCGCGGTCTGATACTGCTGGCGGCGGTGATCTTCGACCGTTACAAACAAAAAGCGAAGCGTACGGCGTAGTTTTTGCCCCTAACCTTTAAGTGTACTTCTTCCGTCTCGCCAGTGGGTAATTCCACTGGCGTTTTCATTTGAAAATGGCGAGGGTGGTCACACTGTCTATACTTATACTGCTAACTTTTTATTAACAAGAAGCCGTTGGCTGTAAAAAAGGAGGACAAAGGGTGGATAAACTGCTCACAGTACCGCCTGATCTGACTGGAAATCTGGCATTTTTCTTTGACCTTGATGGAACGCTTGCAGAGATTAAACCCCATCCTGACCAGGTTGCTATTCCCACCGACGTTCGCCTTTCGCTGCATCAGCTTGCTGAACAGCAAAATGGTGCCGTAGCATTGATTTCAGGGCGCTCAATGGACGAGCTGGACGCGCTCGTCGAACCCTGGCGTTTCCCGCTTGCCGGTGTTCACGGGGCGGAACGCCGTGATATCAATGATCAGCGGCATATTCTGACCCTTCCAGCCTCGCTGGTCAGCACGCTTGAGGAAACCCTCAGGCAGGCGCTGGCGTCGCTGCAGGGCAGCGAACTTGAAAGCAAGGGGATGGCATTCGCACTGCACTACCGCCGCGCCCCGCAACACGAGGCGGCGATTATCGACCTGGCGCAGGACATTGTGGCGCGCCACCCGCAACTGGCGTTACAGCCGGGGAAATGCGTGGTGGAGATTAAACCCAAAGGCGTTAATAAAGGTGCGGCCATTGCGGCCTTTTTACAGGAAGCGCCCTTTATCGGTCGTCAGCCGGTGTTTGTTGGCGATGACCTGACCGATGAGAGCGGTTTTGATGTGGTGAATAAACTGGGGGGAGTTTCAGTGAAAGTGGGCGAGGGGGAGACGCTGGCGAAATGTCGCCTGGCGAGTGTCCCGCACGTTCATCAATGGCTGAAAACCGTGGTGGATACCCAGCAACATACGCTAACTGACAGGAGGGATGGCTATGAGTCGCTTAGTCGTAGTATCTAATCGTGTCGCGTCGCCAGACGATAAAAAAGGCAGCGCCGGTGGCCTTGCGGTCGGCGTGCTTGGTGCCCTGAAATCTACCGGGGGATTATGGTTTGGCTGGAGTGGCGAAACGGGCGATGAAGACGCGCCGCTAAAAAAGGTGACACGCGGTAACATTACCTGGGCGTCATTCAATCTTAGCGAGGAGAGTCACGATCTTTATTACAACCAGTTCTCCAACGCCGTGCTGTGGCCCGCGTTTCACTATCGTCTGGATCTGGTCGATTTTCAGCGTGACGCCTGGGAAGGGTATCAGCGGGTCAATTCGCTGATTGCCGATAAACTGTTGCCGCTGATTGAGCCGGACGACATTCTGTGGATCCACGATTATCATCTGTTGCCTTTCGCCAGCGAGTTGCGAAAGCGTGGTGTGAACAACCGTATCGGTTTCTTTTTACATATCCCGTTCCCGACACCGGAAATCTTTAACGCGCTGCCGCCCCACGCCGAACTGCTGGAGCAGCTTTGTGATTACGACCTGCTCGGTTTCCAGACCGAAAACGACCGCCTGGCTTTTCTTGAGTGTATAAAAGTGCAGACGCGTCTGACGACGCATGAAGACCACTCGCACAGAGCATGGGGGAAAGCGTTCAGCACTGAGGTCTATCCGATTGGCATCGAGCCGAAGGAGATTGCCCGCCAGGCAAGCGGTCCGCTGCCGCCGAAGCTGGCGCAGCTGAAGGCTGAGCTGAAAGGGCTCAAAAACATCTTCTCCGTCGAACGTCTGGATTACTCAAAAGGGCTGCCTGAACGTTTTCTGGCTTACGAGACGCTGCTGGAGAAGTATCCGCAACATCACGGTAAGATCCGCTATACGCAGATTGCGCCCACCTCACGCGGCGACGTGCAAGCCTACCAGGATATTCGTCATCAACTGGAAACGGCCGCCGGGCGTATTAACGGTCAGTACGGGCAGCTTGGCTGGACGCCGCTGTATTACCTGAATCAGCACTTCGATCGCAAGTTGTTAATGAAGGTGTTCCGCTACTCTGACGTTGGTCTGGTGACGCCGCTGCGAGACGGCATGAATCTGGTGGCGAAAGAATTTGTGGCGGCACAGGACCCGGCTAACCCTGGTGTGCTGGTGCTGTCGCAATTTGCCGGTGCGGCCAACGAACTGACCTCGGCGCTGATTGTTAATCCATACGATCGCGATGACGTCGCGGCCGCGCTCGACAGGGCATTATCAATGCCGCTTGCTGAGCGTATCGCCCGTCATGCCGAAATGGAGGCGGTGATCAGAGAAAATGACATTGACCACTGGCAGGAACGCTTTATTAGCGACCTAAAGCAGATCACGCCGCGCAGTGAAGAGAGCCGCCTGCGCGACAAAGTGGCGACGTTTCCGAAACTGGCCTGACGACAATCTCACCTTGCGCGCCCTGGTGGCGCGCATCATTTCGCCTGCGCTTTTTCCAGCGAGATCAACAGCACATCGACGCCACTGTTGCCCACCACGGTTTTCGCCGAACAGGTCGCGCGGGAGAAAAAGCTCTTGTTGTGATTACCGCAGAGTACCAGATCAACTTTTTTCTTCTGGCAAAAATGCCTGACGTGTTCGCCTAATTCCCCGGAGGCGATAACCGTTTCTTCGACCGGATAATCCATGTGCTGAATCAATTCAGCCAGAAATTCCTTGGTTTCTTCCTGCATCAGCTCACGCAGATTTTCCATCATCGGTGCCGCAAGCTGATTGTACATTTCCGGGTCAGCGGTAAATGTGATCAGGCTGATTTTGGCCTGCACAGGACGGGCGATGGACACCGCCTTGTCCACAAGAATACGGCTTTCTGGCGTCGGGGCGACGGCGACTAAAAGGTGCGAGTACGGCATCGGGCCTCCTTGTGATACGCAAAACTACCCCTTTTTCCCTCTTTACTCCGTTTCGGCAGCCCGTGCAAGCGCTGGCTAATACAGAAGTGTGAGCGTCTTCTGAATATTCATTAATTATTCTTATGTCAGGAATAAAGTAAATGTTCACCTTGTTAAGAAAAAGGATCAACTTAACAAAAACCAGTAGCTTTAATAATCCATTTTTAACGTGTAACCAGGGTTAACTAACAAAAATAATATAATTACCTATCGGAATAATTTTATAATTCTAAAAGGATAACATTATGTTTTTATGATGATTATTATGCATTTATTTGCTATTCATATGACAAGATGACCGCCATCTCACGGTCCGGCAGTTTTTCAAACCAAATTATGGCTTAAGTATGTGTTAGAAAATGCTTATTCACAGTTTAGTAATAGAAAAGTGTAAGGAATGCCTAAATTTTCAACAATTGACAACGCATTCTGATGGATTTACTGCTAATATTGAGCCTGATTATGTGATGTAGATCACAAAAATTTCAAATTTTCAGCAAGGCCACATTGTATGTGTAAGAACTCACGAGTACAGTTGCGTCGAATTAGGAAAAATCTTAGTTATTTGTAAGAAATGTTTAAAATTGACGCGTTATCTTTCCCTGAAGAAAGAGACATAACAGTCAGGCAAGCCATCGCCTAAGACAACTATGCATTTTGGCCGTTTCTATTTTTTTACCGGGTTTTTACCGGCGACATCACGGGGTGCGGTCACACCGCATAAAATAATGGTTGGTTATTCGGGATGGGAAAAATGCATACATCCGAGTTGCTAAAACATGTTTATGACATCAACTTGTCATATTTGCTACTTGCACAGCGTTTGATTAGTCAGGATAAAGCCTCTGCGATGTTCCGTCTCGGCATTAACGAAGAGATGGCGACAACGCTCGGGGAGCTCACCCTTCCGCAAATGGTAAAACTGGCGGAAACGAACCAACTGGTGTGCCAGTTCCGCTTCGATAGTCACCAGACCATCACACGGCTGACACAAGAATCACGTGTTGACGACCTTCAACAGATCCATACCGGAATCCTCCTCTCTACCCGCTTACTGAAAGAAACCGGTCAGGCAGAAGATTCTGCTAAGAAAAAAAGGGCCTGATGATGAGCGAAAAAAGCATTGTTCAGGAAGCCCGCGATATTCAGTTAGCAATGGAACTGATTACGCTGGGTGCTCGCTTACAGATGCTGGAAAGTGAGACACAGCTGAGCCGTGGTCGTCTCATCAAACTGTACAAAGAATTGCGCGGTAGTCCTCCACCAAAAGGGATGCTTCCATTTTCCACTGACTGGTTTATGACCTGGGAACAAAACATTCACTCTTCGATGTTTTGTAATGCCTGGCAGTATTTACTGAAAACAGGTCTGTGCAGCGGTGTGGATGCCGTCATCAAAGCCTATCGACTCTATCTGGAACAATGTCCACAGCAGGAAACGGGGCCGTTACTGGCGTTAACCCGCGCCTGGACGCTGGTGCGTTTTGTGGAGAGCGGGATGCTCGAATTGTCACATTGCAACTGCTGCGGTGGAAATTTTATTACTCACGCGCATCAACCGGTGGGAAGCTTCGTGTGCAGTCTGTGCCAGCCCCCGTCGCGAGCCGTAAAAAGACGTAAACTTTCCAGCGACGCTGCCGATATTACCTCACAACTGCTGGATGAACAGATAGGTCAGGCTGTTTAACCGAATCGGTGTGGACAAACACTCCAGCAGCGGTAAGCGATTACCGCTGCTTTTTTTTGCCCTAACGAAGACGGAAACGCTTATCTGCTCCTCCTCGCCTTAGTCAACAGTGGAAGGATGATGTCGTGCTTATCTTATTAGGATACCTGGTGGTTATCGGTACAGTTTTCGGCGGTTTTGTCATGACCGGCGGGCACCTTGGGGCACTCTATCAACCTGCCGAGCTGGTTATTATCGCCGGCGCGGGTATTGGTGCGTTTATCGTCGGCAACAATGGCAAAGCGATCAGGGGCACGATGAAAGCGCTGCCGCTGCTGTTTCGCCGTTCAAAGTACACCAAAAGCATGTACATGGATTTGCTGGCGCTGCTGTACCGGCTGATGGCCAAATCGCGCCAGCAGGGGATGTTCTCGCTGGAACGTGATATCGAAAATCCGCGTGAGAGCGAGATTTTCACCAGTTACCCGCGCATTCTCGCCGACAACATCATGCTTGATTTCATCGTCGATTATCTGCGCCTCATCATCAGCGGCAACATGAATACCTTTGAAATCGAAGCGTTGATGGACGAAGAGATCGAAACGCACGAGAGCGAAGCGGAAGTGCCGGCCAATAGCCTGGCGCTGGTCGGTGATTCGCTGCCGGCGTTTGGTATCGTCGCCGCCGTGATGGGGGTGGTTCACGCGCTGGCGTCCGCTGACCGTCCGGCGGCGGAACTGGGCTCGTTGATTGCCCACGCGATGGTCGGGACCTTCCTCGGTATTCTGCTCGCTTACGGGTTTATCTCGCCGCTTGCCAGCGTGTTGCGCCAGAAGAGTGCGGAAACCACCAAAATGATGCAGTGCGTCAAAATCACGCTGCTGTCGAACCTGAACGGCTACGCGCCGCCGATCGCCGTTGAGTTTGGCCGTAAAACGCTTTACTCCAGCGAGCGTCCGTCATTTATCGAACTGGAAGAACATGTACGTGCCGTGCGCAATCCTAACGCCGCTCAAACGCAGACTACGACCGAGGACGCATGAAAAATCAGACGCATCCCATCGTCGTCGTCAGACGGCGTAAGCACAAAGGACATCATCATGTCCATGGCTCATGGAAAATCGCTTATGCCGATTTTATGACGGCGATGATGGCGTTCTTCCTCGTGATGTGGCTGATTTCCATCTCCAGTCCGAAAGAGTTGATTCAGATAGCCGAATATTTCCGCACACCGCTGGCAACCGCGATCACCGGCGGGCAGCGGGTCTCCAACAGCGAAAGCCCGATCCCGGGTGGCGGCGATGACTTTACCCAGCAGAAGGGCGAAGTGACCAAACAGCCGAACATTGACGATCTAAAAAAACGCATGGAGCAGAGTCGTCTGCAGAAAATTCGTGGTGAACTCGATCAGCTGATTGAGTCAGACCCGAAACTCAGGGCGCTGCGTCCGCACCTGAAAATCGATCTGGTGCAGGAAGGGCTGCGGATCCAGATTATCGACAGCCAGAACCGACCGATGTTTGAAACCGGACGGGCGGAAGTGGAACCGTACATGCGCGACATTTTGCGGAAAATCGCGCCGGTGCTGAATGAAATCCCTAACAAAATCAGTCTGTCTGGCCATACCGATGACTACCAGTATGCTACGGGCGAACGCGGTTACAGTAACTGGGAACTCTCTGCCGACCGCGCGAACGCCTCACGTCGCGAACTGGTCGCGGGCGGTCTGGATGATGGCAAAGTGTTACGCGTGGTGGGAATGGCTAACACCATGCGCCTTAACGATCGAGGCGGCGATGACGCCATTAACCGTCGTATCAGCCTGCTGGTGCTGAACCACCAGGCCGAAGAGGCGATTCTGCATGAAAATGCGGAGAGCCAGAATGAACCATTAAGTGTTTTACAGCAGCCAGCGGCGGTGCCGTCGGCGGCCAGTCCCACATCGCCACAACCCGATCAGAGGTGATACCGTGAGTATGGATATCAGCGATTTTTATCAGACGTTTTTTGATGAAGCCGACGAATTGTTGGCTGATATGGAGCAGCACCTGCTGGATTTAGTTCCTGAAGCACCTGATGCCGAGCAGATGAACGCCATTTTCCGCGCCGCCCACTCCATCAAGGGGGGCGCAGGGACTTTCGGGTTCACTATTCTGCAGGAGACCACGCACCTGATGGAAAACCTGCTTGATGACGCGCGGCGTGGTGAGATGCAGCTCAACACCGACATTATCAACCTGTTTTTGGAAACCAAAGATATTATGCAGGAACAACTCGACGCCTATAAAAGCTCATCAGAACCTGATGCTGCCAGCTTCGAATACATTTGTACTGCGTTACGTCAGCTGGCGCTGGAGGCGAAAGGTGAAAGTGCCCCCGTCGCGGCAAACGGGGCAAAACTGTCCGTTGTGGAAACCGAAGAGGTTGCGCCCGTGGCAGGCGGTCCGGCAGGCAAAACACGTATCGTGCTGTCGCGGCTGAAACCCGGCGAACCAGACATGCTTCAGGAAGAACTGAGCAACCTGGCGCAGCTCAGCCAGGTAGAAAAAACCGACGACTCGCTGTCGGCAACGCTTGACGGCAGCGTCGATCAGGACGATGTCGTTGCGGTGCTGTGCTTCGTCATCGAAGCTGACCAGATTGCCTTTGAAACGGTCACCACCGAGGTCGCTGTCGTCGCGGCTGACGAAAGTGCTGCCACAGCGGTTGCCGCCGTTGAACCCGGCACGCCAGCGGTACCGGCGCTGAAACCGGTCGCTAAAGAGACTACACCTGCCCATGCGAGTCGTGAAAAACCTGCCGCTCGCGCCAGCGAATCGACCAGTATCCGCGTGGCGGTGGAAAAAGTGGATCAGCTGATCAACCTGGTGGGTGAACTGGTGATCACCCAGTCAATGCTGGCGCAGCGCTCCAACGAGCTTGACCCGGTGCAGCATGGTGATCTGATCACCAGCATGGGACAGTTGCAGCGCAACGCCCGTGATCTGCAGGAATCGGTGATGTCAATTCGTATGATGCCGATGGAATACGTCTTCAGCCGCTTCCCGCGTCTGGTGCGCGACCTGGCGGGCAAACTCGGCAAACAGGTGGAACTGACCCAGATGGGCAGCTCAACCGAACTAGACAAGAGCCTGATCGAACGCATCATCGACCCGTTAACGCATCTGGTGCGTAACAGCCTTGACCACGGTATCGAACTGCCGGAAGCGCGCGTCGCTGCCGGGAAATCGGCGGTCGGCAACCTGGTCCTCTCCGCTGAGCATCAGGGGGGCAATATTTGTATCGAAGTGACCGACGATGGCGCCGGGCTGAACCGCGAACGTATTCTGGCGAAAGCGATTTCCCAGGGCATGGCGGTGCACGACAACATGACCGATGAAGAAGTCGGCATGCTTATTTTTGCGCCGGGCTTCTCGACAGCCGAGCAGGTGACCGATGTTTCGGGCCGTGGCGTGGGGATGGACGTGGTGAAACGTAACATCCAGGAAATGGGCGGCCACGTCGAAATTCAGTCCAAACAGGGTGCCGGTACCACCATTCGTATTTTACTGCCGTTGACGCTCGCCATCCTCGACGGAATGTCGGTCAAAGTCAGTGGCGAAGTCTTTATTCTGCCGCTGAATGCGGTAATGGAATCCCTGCAGCCGCGTGAAGACGATCTGCATCCGCTGGCGGGCGGCGAACGCGTACTGGAAGTGCGCGGCGAGTATCTGCCGCTGGTCGAACTGTGGAAAATCTTCGATGTCGAGGGCGCCAACACCGAACCGACGCAGGGGATTGTGGTGATCCTGCAAAGCGCTGGTCGCCGTTATGCGCTGCTGGTGGATCAACTGATCGGCCAGCACCAGGTGGTGGTGAAAAACCTCGAAAGCAACTATCGCAAAGTGCCGGGTATTTCTGCGGCCACTATTCTCGGCGATGGCAGCGTAGCGCTGATTGTTGATGTTTCTGCGCTGCAAGGGATAAATCGTGAACAACGCGTGGCGAACACCGCCGCCTGATTGAGAAAAAGGTAATAACATGACCGGTATGAGCACTGTAGCAAAACTGGCGGGTGAGCCAACAGGCCAGGAGTTCCTGGTCTTCACACTGGGTGATGAAGAGTACGGCATTGATATCCTGAAAGTGCAGGAGATCCGTGGTTACGATCAAGTCACGCGTATTGCGAACACGCCGACGTTTATCAAAGGCGTCACCAACCTGCGCGGCGTGATCGTGCCAATCGTCGATCTGCGCGTGAAGTTCAGCCAGCAGGAAGTGGAGTATGACGAAAACACGGTGGTGATCGTTCTCAACCTCAGCCAGCGTGTGGTGGGTATCGTGGTCGATGGCGTCTCTGACGTGCTGTCGCTGGCCTCTGAGCAAATTCGTCCGGCGCCGGAATTTGCCGTCACCCTCTCCACTGAATACCTGACGGGCCTTGGCGCGCTGGGCGATCGTATGTTGATTCTGGTGAACATCGAAAAACTGCTGAACAGCGAAGAGATGTCGCTGCTGGATAACGCGGCAGCACACGTTGCCTGATACGCCGTTTTTCCTGAACAAAGCCCCCGACATCGGGGGCTTTTTGCTGTATGGGTGTACCAGCTCTTAATAATTGATTAGTAACACTAATATCCGTGAAGACGTATAATGTGATGTATATCACAATAAAGGGAATATATCCTTCTGAACGCTGTCGTCGTTCAGTTATTTTTTAATTTAACTCATTGTTTTAAAAGTTAATATTTTGTAAGTGTATAAGAGGTCAGGACTTTCTTTCTGACACTGGTTGATTAACCAACCCTCAACTAAATTTCCAGTAACGGGCCACTGGGTGGCGTAGCTAACAGCCTGAGATGCCAATAAAAGCACGGTCAGGTCTGGGTTTACTGGAGACTCACATGAAAAAAATAGCGCTTCTCATCGCAACAGGAAGTGTGCTCGTGCTGTGGGGGGCAGGTGCCCAGGCAGTCACCAGCAGCGGGACGGTAGGAGCAACACTTACGCTCACCAACGGTTGCCTGATCAACGGTTCACCGAGCCAGAACGGCATCAACTTTGGTTCACTCGATTTTGGTACCCATCCGGCAACATTTTCCACCCTCACGACACAGCTGACCGGCGCCAGCGGCGGTAACAGTTTCACCATTCAGTGCACGACCTCCAGTTATACCGTGCAAGTTACCGGTAATACCAACAGCAGCGCGCCCGGCACCGTCGTTGGCACGCCAGGTACGCCCGCGAGATATCTGGTCAATACCACGAATACCAGTCAGGGCGTGGCCTACAGCATTTACAGTGACAGCGGCTATAACAATGTCGTCGCTAATAACGCGTCGATCCCTGTCGCTTCCACCACAGCAGGGGTGGATAACTACACCCTCTACGGTCGTATTCAGGGCGGCGGCAACAGCGTCACGGTGGTTCCGGGCACCTACACCGACACGATCAACATCAGCGTGACTTACTAATCGAAGGCAATGGGAACAGAAAAAACAGGCTTCCCAGCGGGAGCCGGGGCCTGCCTGTGCCTTTTTCTGGCGCTGGCAGGGGCTAACGACGTAGCGGCAATCACCACCCAGTCGTTCAAAGTCAGCGCCACCATTACGCCAGGCTGTTCGATCATTACCGGCAGTGGCGGGGTGCTCGGCACGCTGAACTTTGGCAGTTACAGCGGCGTGCAGAGCGGCAGCGTCAACGCGCAGTTTGCGCCAAACGCGTCGCTGTCGCTGGCCTGTACGCCGGGCGTGGCGCTGAGTATGAGCATTGATGGCGGGCAGAATTACAGCTCGGTACGACGGATGCAACGGACCGGCGGCACCGATAAAGTGCCTTACCGACTGTACAGCAACAGCGCGCTGACGCCCGCCACGGAAATTGGGGTCAATCAGGCGGTCTCCATCGCCTACAGCAACAGTAACAACATTGCGCTGCCGATATACGGCACCGCACAACTGACCGGATTCAGTCCGGCAGGGAACTATAGCGATCAACTCACTGTGACGTTGTCATGGTAATTCAGGGAGAAAAACAATGCGTCAGTTTGCGATCCCACCGGCAGCGGGGGCGACGTTACTGCTTGTTGCTGGTCTGTTGGTTACGGGTAAAAGCCAGGCCGCGGCTACGATCCTGATCTGGCCGATTGACCCGTGGTTGTCCGCCGAACGTAATGCCACCGAGTTGTGGATTGAAAATCAGGGCACTGCGACGGCGACTATGCAGGTGCGCATCGTGCGCTGGCGCCAGGAAAACGGATATGAGCGCTATGAGTCACAACAGGAGGTGGTCGCCAGCCCGCCCATTCTCAACGTTGCGCAGGATGATAAGCAATTGATCCGGCTGATTAAACAGGCTCCTGCGCCTGCCGGTGTTGAAAAAGCCTACCGTATTATCGTTGATGAGATCCCGGAGCCAAATGACACCAGCAAACCGCAGATGGGATTACGGCTGCAAATGCGCTATTCGATCCCGCTGTTCGTTTACGGTGAGGGGATCAAAACGTTTGCAAAAGGCGAGCATCACGCACTGGTGGATACACAAAAACTGCGCTGGCGCGTGGTGCAGGAGGCCGGAAAACCGATGCTGGAAATCAGCAACCGCGATGCTGTTCATCTGCGGTTGAGCAACGTCCTCCTGCATCAGTCGGGCAGAACACAGACCGTGGCGCAAGGATTGCTCGGTTACGTCTTGCCCGGAGAAAGCCGACGCTGGCCGCTGGTCGCCGGGATCACTCACCCGAATGAAATGACCGCCACTATCAACGCGCGGGATGCGAAATGGCATTCAGCACCGGGCGATTAACGCCGCTGGTTATGCTGATGCTATTCACCGGAGCGGAGATGAGTCGGGCGGAACAGAAAGACGATGTACTGCCACCGCCGCCGGATGCCCGGCAGTCAGCGCAGACAGCGGTGTATCAACTCTCGTTAGTGATCAACTACTACGACACCGGCCTGGTCGTGCCGGTGACCCGTCGTGGTGAGGCGTTTATCGTTTCCAGCGCCGATCTGCAACGCGCAGGCATTCCGACAGAACATTTGCCGCCAGGGGAGGTTGATCTGTCCCGTCTTGAGGACGTAACGGTGCAATATGACGGTAGCGGGCAGCGATTATTGATCGCCGTGCCCCGTGACTGGCTGGCCGTTCACCCGATCGCCTTCAATGAACGCAACAAGCGTATTCAGCCGATGAACGGTCGTGGTGCCTTAGTGAATTATGATTTCTACGCCAGCCAGACAGAGCATGGTGCCGGGCAGGCGTCTCTGTGGCACGAGTTGCGATTTTTTGACGACATCCTGACCTTTTCCTCTACCGGCAACACCCGTCAGAAACTCAGTGGCGACACGCAATTACCGGGCGGGTACATCCGCTACGACACGACCCTCAGCGGCAGCAATGATGACAATGCCACGACCTGGAGCGCGGGCGATGTGATCTCGGATGCGCTGAACTGGAGTAACAGCGTGCGCGTCGGCGGGATCTATTTCGGCCGCGACTTCTCGCTGCGTCCCGATCTGGTCACCTGGCCGATGCCGGACTTTTCCGGCGAAGCGGCGGTGCCGACCTCCGTCGATCTGTTTATTGACGGTTACCGTTCCGGCTCGACGCAGTTACAGCCTGGTCCGTTTACGCTGACCAATCTGCCTTATATCAACGGCGCGGGGAATGCCGTGCTGGTGACCACTGATGCACTGGGACGTCAGGTCAGCACCACACTGCCGTTTTACGTTGCCAGCGAAATGCTTAAACCCGGTATCAGCGACGGCGCTTTTACCTTCGGCGCGCTGCGGCAAAACTACGGCATCGAAAATTTCGATTACGGCCCGGTGGTGGGTAGCGCCTCATACCGCTACGGGATCAACGATTATCTGACCCTGGAGACGCATGGCGAAGGCGCGGGATCACTGGCGCTTGGTGGCGCAGGCGGTCTGGTGAAACTGGGGCGCTTTGGCATCGTTAATACGGCGTACAGCCGCAGCCAGATGCAGGGTAACAACGGCGGGCAACTGAACTGGGGATACCAGTACAGTACGGCGGCGTTCAGCATCGCGACGCAACATACCCGGCGTGATCGCGGCTTCGGTAACCTCGCGCTCTACGACCAGCCGACAATGGTCGACGCCAACAATGAGCCCATTGCCAGCCTCAGCCAGCGTACTGATCAATATTCACTGGCGTTGAATATGGGGGATTACGGCAATCTGGGGGCGGCGTGGATTGGCGTACGCAGCTTCGACAGCCAGAAAACCGAGCTACTCAATTTGTCATGGAGTCGCAATCTCTGGCGGGGAAGCAGCATCTACCTGGCCGCCAGCCGTGACATGCAAAAAAATGGCTGGACTGTGGCAATGTCGTTGCAGATCCCGCTGGGCGACAACGATGGCATGGCCATCAGCACGGAAAACACGCCGGATGCGGGAAGCACACAGCGTATTAACTACAGCCATTCCATGCCCACCGATGGCGGCTTTAGCTGGAACATGGCGTGGGCGCGCCAGGCACCGGCCGACAACTATCAGCAGGCAACGCTCGGCTGGCGAAATAATCACGTCGAACTGCAGGGCGGCGGCTACGGCGAGCAGAACATGATGACCTGGTGGGGCGAGGCGATGGGATCGCTGGTGATGATGGATGACCAGTTTTTTGCAGCCAACAAAATCAATGATGCATTCGTGGTGGTCAGCACTGACGGGCATTCACAGGTGCCGGTCAATTATGAAAATCAGCCAGTGGGGAAAACCAACGACAACGGGTATCTGCTGATCAGCGGCGTGTCGGCCTGGTATCCGGGGAACTACAGCATCGATACCCTCGATTTGCCCGCCGATACGCAGCTGAAAGCCACGGAAAAACGGGTGGCGTTACGGCGTAACAGCGGCTATCTGCTTGAATTTCCAATGGAACAGGAGCGTGTTGCCAGCGTCATTCTGCATGATGAACAGGGCAAGCCGCTGCCGCTGTCAAGCCAGGTCTGGCGGGCGTCGCGACCGGTCTCCGTGGTAGGCTATGAGGGTATCACGTGGCTGGAAAATCTCAGCGAGCACAACGAAATGCGGGTGACCACACCGGAAGGAAAAACCTGTCATGCGACATTTACGCTGCCGGCCAATCCTGATCATAAGCTGCATACCTACGGACCCCTGGTCTGTAAGGCGGCGCACTGATGATGAGAAAAGACTGGCTGATCCTCCTGCTACTGGTGATAAGCCCGTCATTGAAAGCGGTCTGTACGGTAGCGGTGGGTAACGCCTCTTTCGGTAGCCAGTCATCCTTTACCGTCAACAGCACAGAACAGCAGGTGACGGCGAATCTGGTGGTCAGTTGCGAGACGATCCTGAACCTGCTCACCAGCGACAGTATCACCCTGAACTACACCGCCGGAGGCAACAGCGCGAATAACCACGCGACGCTGAAACGCACCGATAACACGACGATTACTGATGCGGTACCGGTGCGCCTGTGTACCCAATCAACCTGCAACGGCAGTACCGAAACCACGATCGCGCAGAGCTATACCTGGAACGGCAGCACGCTGCTCGGCCTGTTGAACTCAAAGCAATATACTATCCCGATCTGGTTTCGTACCGTGGGGGGACAGAGTGTCACTGCCGGGCCCTACCACACCTCGATGACCTTTAATATTGCTTATAACGTCTGTGCGGTCGGCGTTGCCGGGCTGTGCCTGACGCCACAAACCGGTAATGCCACCGTCAGCACACAGATTGATCTGACCGTCACTAACGACTGCATCACCATCACCGCCCCGGATGTCAATTTCGGCAGCGCACCACTGGTAAAGAATTTCCCCACGCTGTCGCAGACCATTTCCATCACCTGTACCAAAGGCAGCAGTTATACCGTTGGCATCAACAACGGTCAGAATGCCATCGGCAATGTCAGAAACATGACAAGCGGCAGCAACCGCCTGAGTTACGACCTTTACAAAGGCAGCGACGGCACTCGCTGGGGTGGTTCCGGCAGCGAACGCTGGTCAAGCGTCACGTCCTCATCGCTCAGTAGTGACGGCCTTCTGCGCACCTACAACTACACGGCGCAGGTCCAGAGCGGCCAGAATACCCCCGCCGCCGGGACCTACAGCGATACGCTGGTGGTGGACGTCGCTTTCTGACCGTACCAAAGCGCAATTTTCCTTCCTCTCCCCTTTAAAGTTCTCCCTGCAAATGCCGATAACCCTGTAAATGAATAATTAAGAAGGTGTTGTATGTTGAACCGTATCCGCGTTGTCACGTTGCTGATGTTGGTGCTGGTCGTCTTCGCACTTCTTCAGTTGCTATCTGGTGGCTTTTTATTTTCTTCCCTGCAGCAAAATCAGCAGAGTTTCGTGCTTTCTAACGAACTGCGTACCCAGCAAACTGAGCTCAGCAAAACCTGGGAGCTGATGCTGCAAACCCGTATCAACCTGAGCCGTTCATCTGCCCGTATGATGATGGATGCCGCGAATCAGCAGAGCAGCGCCAAAACCGACCTGCTGAAAAACGCCAAACTGACCCTGGCAGAGGCGGCGAAGCATTATGCCGTCTTCAAACAGGCTACCCCGGAATCGTCGATGGCGGACGTCACGCAGCGCGTGGATGACAGCTATCAGAAATATTTCGCTGGTCTGACGGAGCTGATCAGCTTCCTCGATAACGGCAAGATGGATGCCTATTTCGCGCAGCCGACTCAGGGCATGCAAAACGCGCTGGGCGAGGCAATGAGCCAGTACGCGGCGCAGAGTGAAGCGCTTTATCAGCAGGCGTTTACCACCAGCGGGAAGGATTATCGTTTTGCGCAGTGGCAGATGGCGATCATTGCCGTGGTGGTGGTCCTGGTGCTGGGGGCGGTCTGGCTTGGGGTGCGTCACATCCTGTTGCTCCCGCTGGCGAAAGTGATGAACCATCTGCGGCAAATCGCCGAAGGTAACCTGACCTCGTCGCTGGCGATTGCCGGACGCAACGAAATTGCCGAACTGGCCGGCACCGTCAACCACATGCAGCATTCGCTGATTGATACCGTCACCCGCGTTCGCGAAGGGACGGACGCCATTTACACCGGCACCAGTGAAATCGCGACAGGTAACAGCGATCTCTCGTCCCGTACCGAGCAGCAGGCCTCCGCGCTGGAAGAGACCGCCGCCAGCATGGAACAACTGACCGCGACGGTGAAACAGAACGCCGATAACGCCCGTCAGGCCTCGCATCTGGCGAAAAGCGCGTCGGATACCGCCGAGCGTGGTGGCAAAGTGGTGGACGGCGTGGTCACCACTATGCACGACATCGCTGCCAGTTCACAGAAAATCTCCGACATTACCAGCGTTATCGACGGCATTGCCTTCCAGACGAACATCCTCGCGCTGAACGCCGCCGTCGAAGCGGCTCGTGCGGGCGAGCAGGGTCGCGGCTTTGCCGTGGTGGCAGGTGAAGTGCGTAACCTGGCCAGCCGCAGCGCGCAGGCGGCAAAAGAAATTAAAGCGTTGATCGACGACTCCGTGTCGCGCGTCGACACCGGCTCGGTGCTGGTGGAAAGCGCGGGCGAAACCATGCGCGAAGTTGTCAACGCCGTCACCCGCGTCACCGACATCATGGGCGAAATTTCATCGGCATCTGATGAGCAGAGCCGCGGTATCGATCAGGTGGCGCTGGCAGTGTCGGAAATGGACAGAGTCACTCAGCAGAACGCCTCGCTGGTGCAGGAATCCGCTGCTGCCGCAGCGGCACTGGAAGAGCAGGCCAGCCGCTTAACACAGGCTGTCTCCGCCTTCCGTATCAATGAAAAAAGTCAGAAAACCGTCGGCAGAACGGTGCAGCCGGATGCAGCACCGGTAATTTTGCGTCAACGCACCGCTTCGGCGGGTGGCGACGAAAACTGGGAAACCTTTTAATTTCTTCGCGGCACATTGCCGTTAATCGGGAGTGGGGATGTTCAATCGAATTCGTATCTCGACCACGCTGTTTTTGATTTTGATTATTTGCGGTTTGTTACAGGTGGGGAGCAACGGACTGTCTTTCTGGGCGTTTCGTGACGGATTTCACGGTTTACAACAGGTTGCGCACAGCAATACTCAGCGCACTCAGCTGGCGCAAATGCGTTCAGTGCTGCTTCAGGCCAGTTCGGCGCTGAATAAAGCCGGAACGCTGACGGCGCTGAGCTACCCGCAGGATGACATCAAGGCGCTGATCGCCAGCGCCCATGCTGCCCTGCAGGAGTCTGACGGATTGTTAAAAGCCTTTGTCGCGGTTCCGGCGATGAACGCGGAAGGCCAGAAACTGATGGCAGGGTCGCAAGCCACCTACCGTCAGTGGCAGGACGATCTTCAGCATCAGGTCACCTGGCTTGAGAACAACCAACTCTCTGATTTTATGACCGCGCCAGTGGATAAATCGCAGGCCGCGTTTGATGCCAACTTTAATGCCTGGCAGAACCACATCAATCTGTTTGTGGAGAAAGCCGGACGTGAAGGGGAAACCAATTATCACCGTTCCGCTATGGGCTTCATTCTGGTGGTGGTGCTGGCGGCGTTGGTGACGACTGCCTCGCTGTGGTGGGCGCGCAGGATGATTGTCGTCCCGTTGACCATTATCAGCAGCCACTTTGAAAGCATCGCCAAAGGTAACCTGGCGCGGCCGATCGCGGTGTATGGCAAAAACGAGATTTCGGCGATTTTTGCCGGGCTGAAAGCGATGCAGGGTGCGTTGCGCGATACGGTCAGCCAGGTGCGTGAAGGCAGCTACGCGATGCATACCGGTATTTCGGAAATCGCCGCGGGCAACAACGACTTGTCATCACGTACTGAACAGCAGGCAGCATCGCTGGCGGAAACGGCGGCCAGTATGGAGCAATTGACAGCGACTGTCGGGCAGAACGCCGATAACGCCCGTCAGGCGTCGACGCTTGCCAGCAGCGCGGCAGATACCGCGAAGCGCGGTGGTCAACAGACGTCGCATGTGGCAGAGACAATGCAGGATATCGCCAACAGTTCACGCAAAATTGGCGACATTATCAACGTCATTGACGGTATTGCTTTCCAGACCAATATCCTGGCGTTGAACGCGGCGGTGGAAGCCGCGCGTGCCGGGGAGCAGGGGCGCGGTTTCGCGGTCGTTGCCGGGGAAGTGCGCAACCTGGCCAGCCGAAGCGCTCAGGCAGCAAAAGAGATTAAAACGCTGATTGAGGAGTCAGTATCACGCGTGCAGGAAGGATCTGAACGGGTGGATATGGCCGCCAGCACAATGCAGGAGATTGTGCGTTCTGTCACTCAGGTGAATGACATTATGGGAGAAATCGCCTCGGCGTCTGATGAACAACGCCGTGGCATTGAGCAGGTGGCGCAGGCTGTCAGCCAGATGGATCAGGTGACGCAGCAAAACGCCTCACTGGTGGAAGAGGGGGCGGCAGCAACAGAACAACTGGCAAGTCAGGCCGATCACCTTACCTCACTGGTGTCAGTGTTTGAGATTGAAGAAAGGAAAGTGACTCAGCAAGACGTTATGGCTGAGGCTGTACCTGTTGTTTCCTGAATGGGATTAAGAAGGCGCTATGACATCATCTCTGCCCGCAGGGCAATCGTCGTTACTTATGCAGATGACACAGCGCCTGGCGCTGTCCGACGCGCAGTTTCGCCGGATATGCCAACTGATCTACCAGCGCGCAGGTATCGTGCTGGCTGATCACAAGCGCGATATGGTTTACAACCGCCTGGTGCGGCGCTTGCGTGCGCTCGGGCTGGATGACTTCGGCCACTATCTGAGCATGCTCGAATCGCACCCGGATAATGCGGAGTGGCAGGCGTTTATTAATTCGTTAACCACTAACCTGACGTCGTTCTTTCGTGAGGCGCACCACTTTCCGGCGCTGGCGGAGCATGCTCGCCGTCATCGCGGGGGAGAGTATCGCGTCTGGAGCGCGGCGGCATCAACCGGTGAAGAGCCGTATTCCATTGCCATAACGCTCGCTGACACCCTGGGGACTGCCCCGGGGCGCTGGCGGGTGTTTGCCAGCGATATCGACACCGAAGTGCTGCAAAAGGCGCAAAGTGGTATTTACCGCCATGAGGAGCTGAAGACGCTGTCACAACAGCAACTACAGAACTATTTCATGCGCGGAACCGGCCCGCATTCCGGGCTGGTACGGGTACGACAGGAACTGGCGAACTACGTGGATTTTGCCACGCTGAATCTGCTCTCCAGGAACTACAACGTACCGGGACCATTCGATGCGATTTTTTGTCGCAACGTGATGATTTATTTCGATAAAACGACGCAGCAGGAGATCCTCCGCCGTTTTGTCCCATTACTTAAGCCCGACGGCCTGCTGTTTGCCGGGCACTCGGAGAATTTCAGCCACCTCGTGCGCGAGTTTAGCCTGCGTGGGCAGACGGTTTACGCGCTGAGTAAGGATAGAGCATGAGTAAAATCAGGGTGTTGTCTGTTGATGATTCCGCGCTGATGCGCCAGATCATGACGGAAATTGTCAATAGCCACAGTGACATGGAAATGGTTGCGACGGCACCAGACCCGCTGGTTGCCCGGGATTTAATCAAAAAATTTAACCCGGATGTTTTGACACTGGATGTCGAAATGCCGCGCATGGACGGTCTGGACTTCCTTGAAAAACTGATGCGCTTGCGACCGATGCCGGTGGTGATGGTCTCGTCACTGACCGGTAAAGGATCGGAAGTCACGTTGCGGGCGCTGGAGCTGGGCGCGATTGATTTCGTGACCAAACCGCAGCTCGGCATTCGCGAAGGGATGCTGGCTTACAGCGAGATGATTGCTGAGAAAGTGCGTGCGGCGTCGCGGGCGCAGGTAATCACCCATAAATCGATGGCCGCGCCTGCCACGTTAAAAGCGGGGCCGTTGTTGAGTTCGGAAAAGCTGATTGCGATTGGCGCATCAACCGGGGGCACCGAGGCGATTCGCCACGTCCTGCAACCGATGCCACTGACCAGCCCGGCGATCCTGATAACACAGCATATGCCGCCAGGGTTTACCCGCTCGTTTGCGGAACGGCTCAATAAGCTATGTCAGATAACTGTCAAAGAGGCGGAAGACGGCGAGCGTGTTCTGCCTGGTCATGCGTACATTGCACCGGGCGACAAGCACATGGAGCTGGCGCGTAGCGGGGCGAACTATCAAATCAAAATTCACGACGGACCGCCGGTGAACCGGCATCGTCCGGCGGTCGATGTGCTGTTTCATTCAGTGGCGAAACACGCGGGGCGCAACGCGGTGGGGGTGATCCTTACCGGGATGGGCAACGATGGCGCTGCTGGCATGTCAGCAATGCACCAGGCTGGCGCCTGGACGATTGCGCAAAATGAAGCAAGTTGTGTGGTGTTCGGCATGCCGCGCGAAGCTATCAACATGGGTGGCGTTAGCGAAGTGGTCGATCTTAGCCAGGTAAGCCAGCAGATGCTGGCGAAAATCAGTGCCGGACAGGCAATACGTATTTAAGAGGAGTGGAGTTTTATGGCGGATAAAGAGCTTAGGTTTCTGGTTGTGGATGACTTTTCCACCATGCGTCGGATCGTGCGCAACCTGCTGAAAGAGCTGGGTTTCAACAACGTTGAAGAAGCAGAAGACGGCGTTGACGCCCTGAACAAACTGCAGGCAGGTGGTTTTGATTTTGTCATCTCTGACTGGAACATGCCGAACATGGATGGCCTCGACCTGCTGAAAACCATTCGTGCCGACGGCGGAATGGCGAACATGCCGGTGCTGATGGTGACTGCGGAAGCGAAGAAAGAAAACATCATCGCCGCAGCCCAGGCCGGCGCCAGTGGCTATGTTGTGAAGCCGTTTACCGCAGCGACCCTGGAAGAAAAGCTCAACAAAATCTTCGAGAAACTCGGCATGTGAGGACGAGACGATGACGATGACGAAACCCGCGATTAAACCAGGAGAAGAACATTCCGCTGCGGATATTATCGCGCGCATCGGGAGTCTGACCCGCATGTTGCGCGATAGCCTGCGCGAACTGGGGCTGGATCAGGCCATTGCTGAAGCCGCAGAGGCGATCCCGGATGCCCGCGACCGTCTGGACTACGTTGTCCAGATGACCGCTCAGGCGGCGGAACGCGCACTGAACTGCGTTGAGCTTTCGCAGCCTCATCAGAACCAGATGGAAAAGGACGCTAAAGCGCTTTCCGGACGCTGGGATGAATGGTTCGAAAATCCGATTGAGCTGGCAGATGCACGTGAACTGGTTACCGACACGCGCAAGTACCTGGCGGATGTCCCGCAACATACCAGTTTTACTAACGCCCAGTTGCTGGAAATCATGATGGCGCAGGATTTCCAGGACCTGACCGGGCAGGTAATTAAGCGCATGATGGACGTGATTCAGGAAATTGAACGTCAGCTCCTGATGGTGTTACTGGAGAACATGCCTGAGAAGCCTGCACGTAGCAAACGCGAAAGCGAAAGCCTGCTTAACGGCCCGCAAATGGATACCTCAAAAGCCGGTGTGGTGGCAAGCCAGGATCAGGTCGACGACCTGCTCGACAGTCTCGGTTTCTGACCGGCAGATGGCCCGTGAGGGCCATCTGTTTTTCTAACGTAAATCCAGTTTGACGGTGACGTTGCCTTCGAACGATCCCGCTGCTGGCGGTGTCGCGGTGGTGGCGACGGGTGCGGCCTGCATTTTTATCGAGCCATTCCCCTGCGAATCAAGCACGATCGGGAAGGCCACTGTGCCGTCCAGACCCACGCTGTTGCTGTTCGCGTCATACATCCGCACGCCGATGTCATCGCGACTCACCATTTTTGCAATCAGCCCGTCGCCGGGATCACTGACGCCCTGATCGGCAGTCAGTGTCAGCTTGATTTTCTGATAGTTACTGACCGCCGCGTTATCACAATGAAAGTTAATGTCCACGGCTTTGAGGGTAAATCCAACGGGCGGTACACCCGCGGTAGTAAAATTGCTTCTGGCAATCGCGCCGAAATCCACATCGATGGTGCTGCCGGCGTTGATAGTGCAGCTCAGCGGCGCACTCAGGCTGCCGGAAAGCCAGATGTTAGCCACCGGCTGGGCATCGCCGGAGGTACACATGCCGTTACCGAAATAAAGACAAGCGGAGCTTTGCTCAACCAGGGTGGATGGAATGGTCTCCTGTCCGAGAATAGGTGATTTTATATACAGCCGAGTGGAAAGGATATTCCATTTAAACTGTCTGGAAGGCGTACCTGTCACTGGCTGCGTGCCGGATCGGCAGACGGTTTCGTTACTTTCCTTTGAGGTTAACGACTCCATAGAGCTGACCGGAACAGTCGTGGGGTAACTATCAATAGCGATGGCATATAACCCGCTGCCATCAGGGGAGTGAATGGCATCCGTATAGGCATCGATGTCGATGTCGATATTCTCCGTCAGATAACCATATCCGGCCCGGCTACCCGCAGAGAGTGGGCTACCAGCAAAGGTGAATCCCATTACGGTACTCGATGCGGTCATCGTTCCCGGACAGTCGCACTGGGCGGTGATGGATTGACCTGCACCGACCTGATGCCCGTCGAGTTGAATTGTCTTGCCCGTACTATTTTCACTCGCGCTAAATTCACGATCGATCGTGGCCTGGTAAGTGCCGGGTGCGGTAAAACAGTTGCGCAAGATAGTGGCCGCCTGAGCTGAAACATTGCTCAGTATGAAGAGTATGGCGATAAGGATACGGGGAACAGAGATCATCATTGTCCTTCCTGACGGCAAACCGCCGTGACTATTTTGATGCGCACAGGGGCGCTACTGGCGGGAATGTGGATGTCGGCATGGCACTGCTTGTGTGAGTCGGTGCCCCACTTGACGGTGACCATGGTATTTTCGGCGACGCCTGCCATATAAAGCATGCCGCCTTCGTCAACAATGCCGCTGCTTTGTGCATCGTTGGCGCTGGCGATAGCGCCAAAGGGAACGGGTTGACCGTCAGGGAGGGACAGCGTCATCAGCACGCGATAGCCAATCTGTGTGTTAAAGTGCGCGCGTACAGCGGCATTGCGCGCCGGAACGACGGTTATCGCTGTGTTGTTGCTGTCCACATCGTCCGGCAGCGTGGTGGTGTCGATACCAATACGGTTTTCCTGATAAGCAGTCAGTGACGGGATGATGGCATTGCCTGCCCAGTCGGTACGAATGCCGTACTGATTCTGAAACCGCAGACCTGACGCCCCATCAGTATCCACTATTGCAAACTGATCGCCGAGTGGTTGTGACAGTGTCACTCCATGTGGATGCACGACAAGAGCACCGCTAGCACCATAGCTTATCTGCCGATCACCTCCTTGCGCGGAATAATACCCGGCGCTGAGGTTGCCAAAGGGTGATCGCCAGGTACTGTACAGACTGCTACTGTCGCCCGGCTGCTGGTCGCTGTGACTCTGTTGAAGGCTATAGTTGAGACTGCGATCTTCCAATAGCGTGCCGCTTAGCCCCAGATTTTGTTGCGTACCACCATTTTTGCTGTTGCTTATCGAGTAGCTCGCCCAGCTATTGGCAAGCCAGCGATTAAGCGGAATGCTGACGCCAAAGGCGATCATTCGATCTTCTTCGCCGCTGTCGGTTTCGGCCCGGGTGAGTGTCAGGTGGTAACTGATACCCGCGTACTGATAACTCATTCCGCCAGACAGGCTGCGCTCTTTGCGCGAGGTTCCCCAGTAATTCTGCTGATAGCCGTTCAGATAAACGCTGCCGTTAGTGAAAGGCTGGCTGATACTGAACTGAATACGGTTGCGCTTGTTGTAATCATCGCGCCAGTCATCTTGATCCTCACTTGCATGGTTGGCGTCAGCAAATGAATAGTAGCCGCGCGTTGAATAGCGATAACTGGCCAGCGTCAGGTGCGTGTTTGTAGCGTCAATACTGGAGGAGTAGAGCAGTCGCCACGACTGACCATCGCTGCTTTCGTTATGTGCTAACTCGGTATGCGCGGCGGTGACATCAAGCGATAGCGCGCCGAAACGCCCCAGGTTGATCCCCATTCCGGAAGCCAGCGACGTGTAGTTTTCGGCTACTGTCAGACCACCATACAACGTAGCGATATTATTCAGACCATAAATAGCACTGGACTGGATAAATTTCGGTTCCCGATCGTCGCTGCCTTCTTGTGAGCGATAGCGTCCGACCGTGGTTTCAAAGCGCCAGTGATGAGGGCGCTGCATCAACGCGACGCTGGAAAATGGCTGAGTAAAATAGTGTTCGGAACCATCAGCTTCTTTTACGCTGACCTGCAAATCGCCGCTGTTGGTCGAGGCATAAATATCGCTGATTTCGAACGCCCCTGGTGCGACGTTTTTCTGATAAATGATGTAGCCGTTTTGCTTAACCGTGACGACCGCATTGGAGTTCGCTGTCCCGCGGATCACCGGTGCAAAACCTCGCTCGCTGACCGGGAGCATTTCCTCGTCAGAGGCGATATTGACGCCTTCATATTGCATGCTGTCGAACACATCGCCGCGCGTGCTGCTTTGCCCTGCAATAAACTGGGCTTTCAGAAAACGTAGATCGTGTTGTAGCCAGCTGCCAATGGTTTGCCAGTGACGCTCGTCTGATGTCTGATTCCAGGCAGAATAATTACGTATTTTCCAGCCGCCGAGGTTAGCGCCGCTGCGCAAGTTAATGTACTGACTGTTATCATCAGCACCGTCGCTGTGGTTTTCGCGTCCACTCCAGGCGTAATCGGTGAACAATACCGGTACTCCATCATCCCAGCGCGAAGGATCAACATATCCTGCACTCAGTGCATGGATTGCCGCCTGTGGCAGGCTTAGATTCAGCGTCTGGGTCGTGAAGTTGTAACGGCTGTCGGCGGCAGGAATGTAGTGCCCCAATGGTTCAGGCAACGGTTCACCAGCCGGCAGCGCCGCCAGTTCCGCGTAATCATCCACTTTTACCCCCCATTGCCGCAGCATGAGGGGGGTAATCTGTGCGACCAGCGCGCCATCCAGCCCGTTCAGATAGCTAAGCGTGCGCATTTCAAGACGCTGATTATTCAGCAACACCGTGGTGGGGTAGTTGCCTGGTAACTGCGCGTTTGGGTTGGAAAAAATGGATAAATCGGTTACCTGGGTTCCACCTTCCAGTGCCGTCGGGGAGAAATAGAAATCACGCGCCAGTGCGTCTTCTGCAGCCAGCGCGATGACACCGCAGAGGGCAACAGAAACGCGCCATGGACGACGGTGAAAGGGCGAGACCGGATGAATAATCATTGGTGCGAGTTATCCATTATCCATTTGGCCGCGAAATTTTTCTGACGCGTTGCCGTAATCGGTAATGCATCGCCAGGCGACGTTACGCGAACTGATGGCAGCAGGTACGGGCAGCGACGTTGTGCTTTTCGGCGCCACAGTATCTGCATTCGGCAGCAAGCGATCACTGACGTACAGCGAATCGAAGACAATGTGGTAAGCAGACGGATTGCTCACTTGTAGCATCGTGCCGTTCAGGGAAAACTGCAGGTGTTCACAGGCTTCTGTTGGTGTGCCGGGCAACCCTTCGGGGCGATAAAACAGCTTGAGGCGTGTTTTATAGATCAACCGCAGCACGTTTTTATCGTCGTCATTTTTATCACTGGCAGGAATGGTTCGAACGTTGATGAAAAAAAGTGATTCGCGATCTAGCGGCAACGCGCCGCCAGACCAGACGATGCGCAGACTTTGTTCCGTCCGGGCATCAAGGCGGAACAATGGTGGGGTAACAATAAACGGCCCTCGCGTCTTACCGTCGCCACTATCCACCCAGGACTGAATTAGCCACGGTAATTCAGAACCCTTATTTATCAGTGGCAGCGCAACCTCTTTTTTTTGCGCATCATAAATGACCCGTGTTTTACCGATCTGTATTCCTGCTGCCATACTGTAATTAATAGAAGGAAGTGTTAACAGAACGAATAACATCATCAATGAAATTCGATGCATAAATAGTTCCTTGCCTTAAAACACTAAAACATGATCCGCGGTGAGACAGATCATGTTTTAAAATTTATTAAATAATTTGTGTAGCAATAATTAATATGTGTCAGCGATAAAGAATATTCACCGCCATATCAGCATCAGCCGGGCCGGCATCAACCGGTATGGCAAAAGCACGGTAACGCGCAACGAATTGCTGACGAATGCTGTTACCTGCGACGGTGGGCAGATCAATGGCAACCTGACCTTCTGAACCATCCATCTTCAGGAGTGTATCGGTTTGGTTGATCTTGCTGACAGCAACACCAATATTGGTCGCCGCCGTGATCCCAACATCGGTGCCGACGGTAAGCAAATCAGCATTACTGGACGGAACAGTCGGCCCTTCAAAAGTGAGTTGGATGCTGGTCAATCCGGTCGTTTGCAGCGGGCAGTCTTTCAGCTCAATGGTAAAAGGGACATAAGAGGATTCATCGCCCGGATTAGCAAACAGGGTCGTTGGATAGGTGCCGAGGGGAACATTATTGTCCGTTCCATCATTCCCCTCAATGACACAACTTGGTTCAATAATTTCACCTGTAAAATGAACAGTGCCAGCATTCATTTCATCGGCAAATACAGGTATTGATAACGCAATAGTTAATGCCGCGGGTATGTACTTTAGAAATGTCATTTGGGTGCTCCGGAATAAAATACGCTCCTGCATTTAAGAGCTATTAATTAATCTTGGTTTGTTAACTTTTGGCGAGTATACACAAATGAAGTCTAAATAAAAGTACACATGAGGATAAAAATGAATAATGCGTGACAGTTGTTTTTAATTTGCACCAAATATATTATTGAGGATTATTAATTAATATGAATATATAAAAAGAAATGATCAGTTTTCTGGTCATTAACGATCAAGACACCCTGGCAGGGTGTCTGTCATCGCAATACCACGCATAAACCCCGTTTCTGTCCTCTTTTCCGGCCATTGGCCCGGGTTCGCTCTGGCATCATGGGCAACATGGATAGTAGCGCGGAACGCTGGCGTGGCAGAAGATAACGAGGACAAAACAGAGGCCCCCACACCCCAACGGCTGGACAAGGCCCGTGAGGAGGGGCAGATCCCCCGATCCCGCGAACTGACCTCGATGTTGATTCTGCTGGTGGGGGTTTGCGTCATCTGGATCGGTGGCGAGTCGCTGGCGCGTCGTCTGGCGGGGCTGCTGTCGTCGGGTTTGCATTTCGATCACAGTATCGTCAACGACCCCAATCTCATCCTCGGGCAAATCATTCTGCTGGTTAAACAAGCCATGATTGCGCTGCTGCCGCTGATTGTCGGAGTAGTGGTGGTGGCTATTATCGCGCCGATGCTGCTTGGCGGCATCGTGTTCAGCCCTAAATCCCTTTCGCTGAAACTGGATAAATTAAACCCGCTGCCGGGCATCAAGCGCATGTTTTCTGCGCAGACGTTCGCTGAGCTACTGAAAGCGATCCTGAAATCGTTGTTAGTTGGTAGCGTAACGGCTTTGTATCTCTGGACCAACTGGCCGGACATGATGCGTCTGGTTAGCGAATCCCCTATGAACGCGATGGGGCATGCGCTGAATCTGGTCGGATTGTGCACGCTGCTGGTGGCGCTGGGAATAGTGCCGATGGTGGGATTTGACGTGTTCTGGCAGATCTACAGCCATATGAAAAAGTTGCGCATGTCCCGCCAGGATATCCGCGACGAATTTAAACAGAACGAAGGCGACCCGCATGTGAAGAGTCGCATTCGTCAGATGCAGCGCGCCGCAGCACGACGCCGAATGATGGCGGATGTGCCGAAAGCGGATGTCATCGTAACGAACCCGACCCATTACGCGGTCGCGTTACAGTATGACGAAAACAAAATGAGTGCGCCGAAAGTGCTGGCGAAAGGCGCCGGACTGGTGGCGCTGCGCATCCGTGAGATCGGCGGCGAAAACCGTATTCCGGTACTGGAAGCGCCGCCGCTGGCGCGTGCGCTGTTTCGTCATGCGGAAATCGGACAACAAATTCCGGGGCAATTGTACGCCGCTGTGGCGGAAGTACTGGCCTGGGTATGGCAACTGAAACGCTGGCGTCTGGCTGGCGGAACCGCGCCGAAAAAACCTGAAAACCTGCCGGTGCCCGCCGCACTGGATTTTTTGAATGAGAAGGAAACTGATGGCTAATCTGGTCGCAATGCTGCGTCTGCCCGCAAATCTGAAATCGACGCAATGGCAGGTTCTTGCCGGACCGGTGCTGATTCTGCTGATCCTGTCAATGATGGTGCTGCCGCTGCCAGCGTTCGTCCTTGACCTGCTGTTTACCTTCAACATTGCGCTGTCCATCATGGTGCTGCTGGTGGCGATGTTTACCCAGCGGACGCTGGACTTTGCGGCGTTCCCGACCATCCTGCTGTTTACTACTCTGTTGCGCCTGTCGCTGAACGTTGCCTCGACCCGTATCATTCTGATGGACGGTCATACCGGGGCAGCAGCAGCGGGCAGGGTGGTGGAAGCCTTCGGCCACTTCCTCGTAGGCGGTAACTTCGCCATCGGTATCGTGGTCTTTATTATTCTCGTCATCATCAACTTTATGGTTATCACCAAAGGTGCCGGGCGTATCGCGGAAGTGGGGGCGCGCTTTGTCCTTGACGGGATGCCGGGTAAACAGATGGCGATCGATGCCGACCTTAACGCTGGTCTGATTGGGGAAGATGAGGCGAAAAAACGCCGTTCAGACGTCACCCAGGAAGCGGACTTTTACGGCTCCATGGACGGTGCGAGTAAGTTTGTGCGCGGCGATGCGATTGCCGGGATCCTGATTATGGTGATCAACGTTCTCGGTGGCTTGCTGGTCGGCGTTCTGCAGCATGATCTACCGCTGGCGAAGGCAGCGGAATCCTACACGCTGTTGACCATCGGTGACGGTCTCGTGGCACAGATCCCGGCGCTGGTCATCTCTACTGCCGCGGGCGTTATCGTTACCCGCGTCAGCACCGAGCAGGATGTCGGCGAGCAAATGGTGGGACAGTTGTTCAACAACCCGCGCGTCATGCTGCTCAGCGCCGCCGTTCTCGGTCTGCTCGGCCTGGTGCCGGGAATGCCAAACTTTGTCTTCCTGCTGTTCACTGCCGCACTGCTGGGCCTTGCCTGGTGGCTTCGTGGCCGCGAACAGGTCGCACCGTCGCAGCCGCAACCGGTCGTACTGCCGGAAAACGGTCAGGCGGTTGAAGCGTCGTGGAAAGACGTCCAGCTGGAAGATACGCTCGGTATGGAAGTGGGTTACCGCCTGATCCCGATGGTCGATTTTCAGCAGGACGGAGAACTGTTGGGGCGTATTCGCAGCATCAGGAAGAAATTTGCTCAGGAGATGGGGTTCCTGCCGCCGGTCGTGCACATTCGTGACAACATGGATCTGCCGCCGGCACGTTATCGCATCCTGATGAAAGGGGTGGAGATTGGTAGCGGAGACGCTTACCCGGGCCGCTGGCTGGCCATTAATCCGGGCACCGCGGCAGGTACGTTACCGGGTGAACCTACGGTCGATCCGGCGTTCGGGCTGGCGGCGATCTGGATTGAAAGCGCGCTGAAAGAACAGGCGCAAATCCAGGGCTACACGGTGGTGGAATCCAGTACCGTGGTGGCGACACATCTTAACCACCTGATAAGCCAGCACTCTGCCGAACTGTTTGGTCGTCAGGAGGCGCAACAGTTGCTGGATCGCGTGGCGCAGGAGATGCCGAAGCTGACCGAAGATCTGGTGCCGGGTGTCATCACACTGACCACGCTGCATAAGGTGCTGCAAAACCTGCTGGATGAAAAAGTGCCGATTCGCGATATGCGCTCGATTCTGGAAACGCTGGCGGAACATGCACCCATTCAGACCGATCCGCATGAGCTGACCTCCGTGGTACGCGTCGCGCTGGGCCGTGCGATCACCCAGCAATGGTTCCCGGGCAACGACGAAGTGCAGGTCATCGGTCTGGATACCGCGCTGGAACGTCTGCTGCTGCAGGCGTTGCAGGGTGGCGGTGGGCTGGAGCCGGGGCTGGCGGATCGCCTGTTGGCACAGACGTCCGAAGCTTTAACACGACAGGAGATGCTGGGCGCGCCGCCGGTACTGCTGGTGAACCATGCACTGCGTCCTCTGCTGGCACGCTTCCTGCGCCGCAGCCTGCCGCAACTGGTGGTGTTGTCGAATCTCGAACTGTCCGACAACCGTAACATCCGCATGACCGCCACCATCGGAGGAAAATAATGCGTAAACTCTTCACCTTGCTGTTGCTCCCGCTGTGCGTACAGGCGGCGGGGGAAGGGGCGTGGCAGGCCAGTAGTTCGGGTATCACGCTTACCTGGCGCGGGCAGTCGGCGTCGTCAAAGGTACTTGTGCCATCGTCACCAGTGGAAGGGTTAATGACGGTCGTGGCCTGGCGCTATGAACTCATCGGCCCTACGCCGGCCGGACTGCGGGTGCGGCTATGCACGCAAACCCGCTGTGTTGAGCTTGACGGGCAGAGCGGCACCACCCGTGGTTTTAACAATATCTTTGCTGGCGAGTCGTTGCGTTTTATCTGGGAAGTGCCCGGCGGCGGGCGACTCATCCCGGCGCTGAAAGTGCGCAGCAATCAGGTCATCGTCAACTACCGCTAATCGCCGCTTTTCTCACCGTTCGGCCGAGTCATCTGCCGACGCGATCTCATTTCTGGTCCTTTCTTTTGATACAAAAGAAACGCTGTTTTATAAATCAGTGAAGCGCGTAATCCCACTCTTTGCATTTCTGCCACCTCGTCGCGCGCCGTGGCAAAATCGGAAAGGTTTCCCGCTGCTCATGCTTTTACTGTAGCCGTGTAAGTGCCCCTAAGGACCGCCGGATGGCCGGAGGATCGCCACTAAGAGACAGGGTTACGGCAATGAAAACACGAAAAATCGGTTTAGCGAATTATCTCGCCTACGGCTCGGGCGACTTCCTTGGCGCGGGGACCACCGCGCTTACCGCCGCATGGCTGCTCTATTTTTACACCACCTTTTGCGGTCTTTCGCCCATCGAGGCGACGTTCATTTTTGCCACCGCTCGTGTGCTGGATGCGGTCGTCAGCCCGCTGATGGGCTTTCTGACGGATAACTTTGGTTCAACCTGGCTCGGTAAACGCTTCGGTCGGCGTAAGTTTTTTATCCTGCTCGGTATTCCCTGCGTCTTCAGCTACTCGCTGATGTGGGTCGGCGACATGGGGTTCTGGTACTACTTACTGACCTACCTGCTGTTTGACATCGTTTACACCATGATTCTGGTGCCTTACGAAACACTGGTGCCGGAAATGACCGATGACTTTAAGCAGAAAACCAAATTCTCTGGCGCGCGGATCTCAATGGCGCAGATGTCGGCGATCCTGGCCTCTTTCCTGCCAGGTGTGCTGTTGACGCTGCTCGGCAAAGACAACGCCATCTCGTTCTTTTACGCCAGTCTGGTCTTTTCCGTGTTGTGCGCGCTGATGCTGACGTTTGTCTGGTTCTTTACCTGGGAACGCCCGCGTGAGGAATGGACCGAAGCCGCGATACGGGCGGATGAAGAGAAGAAAAACCTGACGCTGGCGCAAAGCCTCAACCGGCTGATCATCGAGCTTTCCTCGACGCTGCGCATCCGTATTTTCCGCCAGCATCTCGGCATGTATCTGGGCGGCTACATCGCGCAGGATGTGTTCAACGCGGTATTTACCTACTACGTGGTGTTTGTTCTGATGCAGGAAGCGTCCGTCGCCTCGAATCTGCTGGGCACGATGGCTATCTTCCAGTTTCTCGCTGTGATCGCCATGATCCCGCTCTGTATTCGTTTTGGGCCAGCGCCATCTTACCGGATGGTGGTGGTGCTGTTCGGGCTGAGCTCGTTCTCCTACGCGGCGCTCTGGTATGCCGGAATGAGCGATATCTACTCGCTGTTGCTGCTGGTGTCGGCGGTAGCCGGGCTGGGTCGCGGCGGTATCAACTATGTGCCGTGGAATACCTACACCTACATTGCTGATGTTGATGAAGTGATCACTGGTCAGCGCCGTGAAGGGATTTTTGCCGGCATCATGACGCTGACCCGCAAAGCCTCGCAGGCAGGCGCCGTGATGCTGGTGGGGATCATCATGCAACTTTCTGGTTTCGTCAGCGGGCAGAAAACACAGCCCGCGGAAGTGAGCCACACCATCCTGCTGATCCTGAGCGTCGGCACTATCGTTGTGCTGCTCTGCGGTTTCCTGGTTTCACTGCGTTTCCGACTCAATCTGCAGACTCACAGCGTGCTGCGCGACGAGACGGCGAAGATGCGCCAGTCCGGGCGGGCGATGCCGGAAAGCGCCACGCCGCAGGCGCGCGCCACGGTCGAAATGCTGGCGGGTATGCCTTATGAGTGCCTGTGGGGTAACAACAACATCGGCTATCTGAACCGCAAAAAACCTGCTGCACCGCCGCTCGGGCAGGTGAAGCCAACTGAATACGTCCTATAACTGAGGTAAATACTATGAAGGTCTGGCCTGTCAAACAGAGCCCATTGTTGCGTCAGCCGACGCATTTCATCGCCCGCGATGAGTTAAAAGCGCTGATCCGGAAGGTGACGCACAATCTGGTCAACATTAAAGATGAGACCGGGGCGTTTTTACTGCGGCTGGATGACGGGCGCGTGATTGATACCAAAGGCTGGGCGGGCTGGGAATGGACGCACGGTGTCGGGCTGTACGGGATCTGGCAGTATTACCAGCAGACCGGCGATGCCACGATGCGTGACATTATTGATAACTGGTTTGCTGACCGCTTTGCCGAAGGCGCGACCACTAAAAACGTCAATACGATGGCGCCGTTTCTGACGCTCGCTTATCGCTACGAAGAGACGCGAAATCCGGCATTTCTGCCGTGGCTGGAAAGCTGGGCGGAGTGGGCACTGCATGACATGCCGCGCACCGACGCTGGCGGCATGCAGCACATTACGCTGGCTGAAGAAAATCATCAGCAGATGTGGGATGACACGCTGATGATGACGGTCCTGCCGCTGGCGAAGATCGGCAAATTACTGAACCGCCCGGCGTACGTCGAAGAAGCGGTGTATCAGTTCCTGCTGCATGTGCAGAACCTGATGGACAGGGAGAGCGGACTCTGGTTTCACGGCTGGAATTACGACGGCAGACATAACTTTGCCCGTGCACGCTGGGCGCGGGGCAACAGCTGGCTGACCATCGTCATCCCGGATTTCCTCGAACTGGTGGATTTGCCGGGGCATAACGCCGTGCGCCGCTATCTGGTACAGGTGCTGAACGCGCAGATTGCGGCGCTGGCAACCTGCCAGCACGACAGCGGGTTATGGCATACGCTGCTTGACGATCCGGATTCGTACCTCGAAGCCTCCGCCACCGCTGGATTTGCCTACGGCATTCTCAAGGCGGTGCGCAAGCGTTATATCCCGGCGGAATACGCTGAAGTAGCGGAGAAAGCGATACGCGGCATTGTGCGTAATATTTCGCCGGAAGGAGAGTTGATGCAGACGTCGTTTGGCACCGGGATGGGCAGCGATCTTGAGTTTTATCGCCAGATCCCGCTGACCTCGATGCCGTACGGTCAGGCGATGGCGATTTTGTGTCTGACGGAGTATTTGCGGAAGTATTTCTGACGGATGTGATCGTTGTGGTTTTGTAGGCCTGATAAGCGAAGCGCCATCAGGCATTTTCCCCGGTGGCGCTACGCTTACCGGGGCTACCCATGTTTTACATCCGTTCGACGGTTTCGATACCGAGCGTATCCAGTCCAAGCTTCAGGGTTTTCGCCGTCAGCAGCGCCAGTTTCAGGCGACTGTTACGGATCTCTTCACTTTCGGCGCTGAGGATCGGGCAGTGCTCGTAGAAACCTGAGAACAGACCCGCCAGATCGTACAGATAAGAACACATCACATGCGGCGTGCCTTCGCGCGCTACCACATTCAGCGTCTCTTCAAACTGCAACAGACGCGCAGCCAGTTGCGCTTCACGATCTTCGTTAATCACCACCGGGGCGTTAACGAGCGCACGCTCTTCAATTTCTGCTTTACGGAAAACCGACAGCACGCGGGTGTAGGCATACTGCATATACGGCGCGGTGTTACCTTCAAACGCCAGCATGTTATCCCAGTCAAAAATGTAATCGGTGGTACGGTTTTTTGACAGGTCGGCATATTTGACCGCACCGATACCGACCGCGTTGGCCAGTTTTTCCAGCTCATCGGCAGGCATGTCCGGGTTCTTCTCCGCCACCAGACGACGGGCGCGCTCCAGCGCCTCATCCAGCAGATCGGCGAGCTTCACGGTACCGCCCGCGCGGGTTTTGAACGGCTTGCCGTCTTTGCCGAGCATCATACCGAACATGTGGTGTTCCAGCGGCACAGACTCCGGAACATAGCCCGCTTTGCGCACGATGGTCCACGCCTGCATCAGGTGCTGGTGCTGACGGGAGTCGATGTAATAGAGCACGCGATCGGCATGTAGCGTTTCATAGCGGTATTTGGCGCAGGCGATGTCAGTGGTGGTATAGAGGTAGCCGCCATCCTTTTTCTGGATGATGACGCCCATCGGTTCACCTTCCTTGTTCTTGTACTCATCAAGGAAGACCACGGTTGCGCCTTCGCTTTCCACCGCCAGACCTTTGGCTTTCAGATCCGCCACGATGCCCGGCAGCATCGGGTTATACAGGCTTTCACCCATCACGTCGTCACGGGTCAGCGTCACATTCAGTCGCTGATAGGTGATCTGGTTTTGTGACATGGTGATGTCGACCAGCTTACGCCACATCTCGCGACAGTATTCGTCACCGCCCTGCAGCTTCACGACATAACCGCGCGCGCGTTCGGCAAAGGCTTCGTCTTCGTCATAGTGTTTTTTTGCGGCACGGTAAAACTCTTCGAGATCTGACAGCGCCATCTCACCGGCGTTTTCCTGCTGTTGTTTTTCGAGGAACGCGATCAGCATGCCGAACTGGGTACCCCAGTCACCAACGTGGTTCGCACGAATCACCTTGTGACCGAGAAACTCCTGCGTACGCACGGACGCATCGCCGATAATGGTGGAGCGCAGGTGGCCAACGTGCATCTCTTTCGCCACATTTGGCGCAGAGTAGTCAATGACAATGGTCTGCGGCTCAGGTTTTGTCACGCCGAGACGATCGGATTTCAGCGCCTCATTGACGTGCGTCGCCAGAAACGCTGGATCAAGAAAAATATTGATGAAACCCGGGCCTGCAATTTCCACTTTGCTGGCGATACCGTCGAGGGCGAGATGGGTGAGTACCTGCTCTGCCAGTTGTCGCGGCGCCATGCCCAGTTTTTTCGCAACTGCCATCACGCCATTGGCCTGGTAGTCGCCAAACTGTACTTTTGCTGACTGACGAACCTGCGGTTCGCAATCGGCAGGCGCACCTGCCGCAATCAGGGCCTGACTAACTTTTTCTGAGAGAAGAGCCTGAATATTCACCGGAATACCTTACGTTTGTCGCGCTAAACCCTGAGACGGGCTGCGCCGGGGTGTGGATAAATTAAGGCGGGAGTATACTGCATTTGACCTGTGCCGTCAGCACTGAGCAGGGTCCCGCACGCCCGGAAATTCACCGCACGTTTAACGAATAACCATTCATCTGCCAGTCACGACATTCAACGGTTGGTTCACCCGTCGTAACCTGGTAAATTAGCGCTTTCCCGACCAATGACAGAGACGAAAATGACCGCATGGCAGAGCATTGTGGAACTGCATGATATTTCCGCAGATTTACCCCGTTTCACTCAGGCGTTAACAGATCTTTCCACCCGGCTTGGGCTGGATATCGCACCGCTTGAAGCTGATCACATTTCTCTGCGTTGCCACCAGAACGCTACGGCGGAACGCTGGCGTGCAGGGCTTGAGCAGTGCGGGACGCTGCTTTCGGAAAATATCATTAATGGCCGCCCGATTTGCCTGTTTAAACTGGCGACGCCGGTGTGTGTCGCGCACTGGCGCTTTGAGGTAGTGGAACTGCCGTGGCCAGGTGAGAAACGCTATCCGCACGAAGGATGGGAGCATATCGAAATCGTCCTGCCAGGCGACCCGGCAACGCTGAATGCCCGCGCGCTGGCGCTGCTTGCCGATGAAGGCCTCAGCCAGCCAGGGATTGTGGTGAAAACCAGCTCGCCGAAAGGGGAGCATGAGCGTCTGCCTAACCCGACGCTTGCTGTAACCGATGGCAACGTCACCATTAAGTTTCATCCGTGGTCAATTGAACAGATTATCGCCAGTGAACAGCAGTTGTAATGACAATGTGAAGTAACACGATGTCCCTCCGCCACAAGCGTGGCAAGATGATGAGCTTTCTGAGCACAGCATGAGCAAAAAGGAGACGACCATGGCGCTGCTGGAGATTTGTTGCTACAGCATGGAATGTGCGGTCACGGCGCAACAAAAGGGAGCTGATCGCGTTGAGCTTTGCGCGGCCCCGCAGGAGGGTGGGTTAACTCCTTCTTATGGCGTACTGAAAACGGTCCGGCAGAAGGTGACGATCCCGGTACATCCGATTATTCGTCCACGTGGTGGCGATTTCTGCTATACCGACGGCGAATTTGCGGCGATGCTGGCGGATATCCGTACGGTACGCGAACTGGGTTATCCCGGTCTGGTGACGGGGGTGCTTGATGCACACGGTAATGTCGATATGACACGTATGCGGCAAATAATGGCGGCAGCGGGAACACTGGCAGTCACTTTTCATCGGGCCTTTGATATGTGCTCGAACCCAAAGCAAACGTTTGAAAATCTAAAAGAATTAGGCGTGGCGCGCATACTGACTTCTGGTCAGCAATCGTCCGCTGAGAAAGGACTCAAATTAATTCGGGAACTAATTGCCCATGATGATGCTCCAATCATTATGGCGGGTGCTGGCGTGCGGGCGAGTAACCTTGCGTTATTTCTGGACGCAGGCGTGAAAGAGGTGCACAGCTCCGCAGGACACTGGGTTTCATCGGTAATGCGTTACCGCAATCCAGGCCTCTCGATGTCCACTGACCCCAATGCCGATGAATACTCTCGCTTTGCCGTCAATGGCGAAACCGTGGCGGAAATGAAGGCGATTGTGGCCCGCTACGACACTGAATAAACGATTTTTACCGCGCATCATGTCGCCCAATATGATGCTTGCTTGTACCAGGCCCCTGCCAATTACACAGGGGCCTTTTTTTCTCCGTCATCCAACCTGGCTCACTCGTCATTTTGTCCCCGGGATGTGCTCGGCGTCCTCACGTACTTCATGTACGCTCCGGGGCCTGCGCGCTTGCCGTGAACAAACTGACATCGCCGCCGACGGTTGGGATCTGCGCTTATGGTTTTTTGGCAATCAATAAGGCGCGGAGTGGAGCGGGGTAACCTTCGACGGTTTTTGAACTGTCGTTCGGGTCGAGGAAATCGGCCAGAGATTCGGTGGTCATCCATGGGGTTTTGCGCTGTTCTTCGGTGGTGGTCACGCACATATCCACAATACGAACATCAACAAACCCGCATTTCTCCAGCCACTTTTTCAGCGCCGGGGCGGACGGAATAAAATACACGTTGCGCATCTGGGCATAGCGCTCGCCCGGCACCAGTACCGTGTTTTCATCACCGTCGATGACCAGTGTTTCCAGTACCAGCTCGCCTTCGTTCACTAACTGATCTTTCAACTGCCAGAGGTGTTCGAGGGGAGAACGGCGATGGTAGAGCACGCCCATCGAAAAGACGGTATCAAAGGCATTCAGCGCCGGAAGCTGCTCAATACCCAGCGGCAGCAGGTGCGCGCGCTGATCGTTACCGAGCAGTTTTCGCACCGCTTCGAACTGACACAAAAATAACTGCGTGGGGTCGATACCCACCGCCAGATGCGCGCCCGCGCCAATCATTCGCCACAGGTGATAACCGCTGCCGCAGCCGACATCGAGGATAGTGCGGCCGCTGAGGTCAGAAAGGTGCGGCAGGACGCGCTGCCATTTCCAGTCGGAACGCCATTCGGTATCGATATTCACGCCATATAATGAAAATGGCCCTTTTCGCCACGGCATCAGGTTTTGCAACAGTTTTTCGATGCGCAACTGCTGACCTTCGCTGAGCGGCGTTTCACTCTCTGCCGTCACGCTGTGCAGCAGATCGAGCTTATAGGGTTTCATCTCCGGCAGAAATTCAACCGCATTAGTCCACTGTTTAAATTGACCGTGCAGTGATGCGCGCTGCCACTCGCCAATCTGCGCGGGCAGGGTTTCCAGCCAGTGGGACAGCGGGCTTTTGGCGATACGCTGATAAAAGTTGCCAAACTCGATCATGTCGCGTCCCCGGCTTTCAGCGCCACCAGTGAGCCAAAGTTAAAACACTGGAACCACAGCTCGCTGTGCTCAAACCCGGCGCTATGCAGCCGTGCTTTGTGCGTTTCCACGGAGTCGGTCAACATGACGTTTTCCAGCATGCTACGCTTCTGGCTGATTTCCAGCTCGCTGTAACCATTGGCACGCTTGAAATCATGATGCATGTTGAACAGCAACTCGCCGACGGTACGGTCTTCAAAACTGAATTTTTCCGACAGCACCAGCGCGCCGCCCGGATTCAGCCCACGCCAGATATTATTCAGCAGCGCCTGACGTTCAGCAGGCTCCAGAAACTGCAGCGTAAAGTTCAGTACCACCATGGAAGCGTTTTCGATGGTGATATTGCGAATATCGCCTTCAATCACCTCCACTGGGGTCGGCGCTTTGTATGCGTCAATATGGCGACGGCAGCGTTCCACCATCGCCGGAGAGTTATCTACCGCGATAATTTTGCAGCCAGGATGGGCAATGTTACGGCGCACCGACAGTGTGGCGGCGCCGAGCGAGCAGCCCAGATCATACACTTGCGTGTCCGGCTGCACGAAGCGCTCGGCCAGCATGCCGATCATCGAGATAATATTGGAATAACCCGGCACGGAGCGCTGGATCATATCAGGGAAGACTTCAGCGACCCGTTCGTCGAAGGTCCAGTCACCCAGACTGGCAATCGGCGCAGAAAAAAGCGTATCGCGGTTGGACATAACATGTGATCCGAAAAATCAAAAACGGCGTATTGTGCGCTAACGTAAGGAGAAAACCAACTCCCACGGCATATACCAGAGGTTTGCCAGCACCATCAGCAACAGCGAGCACCAGGTGGCGCTCATACCGGAGCGACGCCAGCGGATCAGCCGGTGATGATAGCCATAATAATGCATCAGGCGTCCGGCGATCAGTAACAGCCCGCAGATGTGCACCATCCAGGTTTCAGCACCGTTCATCTCCATAAACAGCAGCAGAATAAGGCCGACAGGGATATATTCCACCGCATTGCCGTGAATGCGAATGGCGCTTTGCAGCTCACTAAAGCCGCCGTCACCATAGGAAACCCGGTACTGAAAACGCAGGCGAACCACATCAAATGAAAACTTAATTAACAGCAACGCACCCAACACGGCATACAGCGCGCTTACCATACAAACTTCCTTTTAATACCCACAGATGGCTGTCACTATCATATATCAGAATAGCGAAGATTGCTGCGGGATCGCGGGAGCGGCGCCAACGTCGGGCAACGCTGTACGGAGATCGTGCCACAGCGTATCGACCAGTTCTGGCGCCTGGGCGATGTCCGGCGTATGCAGAAACAGATAAGGTGTGGTGGTGCTCGCCCACTGCGGCAGGGTTTTCAGCCACACGGCAAACAGTTCGCGATTTTGCGTCATGTCATCACTGCCGATAAAGCGCACCAGCGGATTTTGCGCCGTCACGATAGCATGCACGGGCACTTTCGGTTTTTTACGCTGTGCCGCAATAATGGCTTCACTGTGCGGAATGGCACTGTGCACCGGGCGGCTGTCTAAAATCACCCGGTTCACGCCTCGCTGCATCAGGCCGCGGTTCAGTTCTTTCTCCGCTTCGCCTTTGGCAAAAAAGAGCGGATGACGGACTTCCACGCCGTAAGTGAACATTGTTGGCAGCGTGTCGAGAAAATGCCACAGGGCAGGGAGATCGGTCGGGCCAAAGGTTGCGGGTAACTGCAGCCAGTACTGGCCGACGCGCGCCGCCAGTGGTGACAGGCGCTCGAAAAACTCCGCGGTGAGATCGTCGCAATGGCGCAGCGAGGCCTGGTGGGAGATGGTGGCCGGAAATTTAAAGCAGAAGCGAAAATCATCCGTGGTTTGTTCATGCCAGCGCGCAACGATTTCCGCCTTTGGTAGCGCGTACAGGGTCGTATTGCCCTCCACGCAGTTAAAGTGGCGGGCGTACTCTTCCAGACTGGTGATGCCGAGCCGCACCCATTTCGGGTGCGACCATTGCGGCAGGCCAATGTAAATCATAGCGCCGCGAGGATCTCCTCTGTACTGCGCACGCGGGAAATGCGCGGGAAGATGTGGGTCATTGTATGCTGATGCTGTTCCGCCAATGCTGCGCTGCAGGCATCTTCGGCGATGACCAGTGCGAAGCCGTGCTCCCAGGCGTTGCGCGCGGTGGATTCCACACCCACGCTGGTTGAGATGCCACAAAGAATAATCGTATCAATGCTGCGTCGGCGCAGTTGCAGTTCCAGATCAGTGCCGTAAAACGCGCCCCACTGGTGTTTGGTGATTTCAATATCACTGTCCTGTTTTCCCAGCGCCGGCGGGTAAACCCACCAGTTGTCGGGCAAGGCGTTTGCAGGCATAGCGGCATCGACCGGTTGTTTCAGTGCGTCGCCGTAATCCGCAGACCAGCCGACGCGGACCAGCACCACCGGCGAGCCCTGACGGCGGCATTTCGCCGCGAGTATTGCCGCGTTCGTCACCACCTCGCTGGCGGAATGTGGCCCACCCGCGTGCGACAGAATCCCTTCCTGGAGATCAATGACCACCAGTGCCGTGGTTTTTGCGTTCAGTTTCAACATCGTTATCTCCATAGCATCAGAATTTTGAGGCTTCACCTTACGCTGAGAGGCGGGCGGTCAACGCAACAAATTTTGTTAATTTTTGTGAGAACGCGCAACAAGCGTACAGCAAACGCGCGTCTGGTGCGTGATGCACTTATCGTACGGCAGAATTTCCAGTATAATAGCCCCCTTTTTTCATCCAGTTGTGACATTCAGCTAAAGCTGCGACAGTAGTGCCTGCGAGGCAGGCGACAATCGGCCTGCGGCTAAGTTAAGGGAACTCTCATGCGTACAGAATATTGCGGACAGCTGCGTCAGTCCCACGTCGGGCAGCAGGTGACGCTATGTGGTTGGGTCAACCGCCGTCGTGATCTCGGAAGCCTTGTTTTTATCGACATGCGTGACCGCGAAGGTATCGTTCAGGTGTTCTTCGATCCGGATCGCGAAGATGTGTTTAAGCGAGCGTCCGAACTGCGTAACGAGTTCTGCATCCAGATCACCGGTACCGTCCGTGCCCGTGACGGGAAAAACATCAACCGCGATATGGCGACCGGTGAAGTCGAAGTGTTTGCGACTGAACTCACCATCATCAACCGTTCCGAGCCGCTGCCGCTGGATTCAAACCAGATCAACACCGAAGAAGCGCGTCTGAAATACCGCTATCTGGATCTGCGTCGCCCGGAGATGGCGCAACGCCTGAAAACCCGCGCCAGAATCACCAGTTTCGTACGTCGCTTTATGGACGACCACGGTTTCCTTGATATCGAAACTCCGATGCTGACCAAAGCGACGCCGGAAGGCGCCCGCGACTATCTGGTGCCTTCACGCGTCCATAAAGGCAAATTCTACGCGCTGCCGCAGTCGCCTCAGTTGTTCAAACAGCTGCTGATGATGTCGGGTTTTGACCGCTACTATCAGATTGTAAAATGCTTCCGTGACGAAGACTTGCGCGCTGACCGTCAGCCAGAATTTACCCAGATCGATGTGGAAACCTCCTTCATGACTGCGCCGCAAGTGCGTGAAGTGATGGAAGCGCTGATTCACCAGTTGTGGCTGGAAATCAAAGGGGTGGATCTGGGTGCCTTCCCGGTAATGACCTTTGCTGAAGCTGAGCGTCGTTACGGTTCTGATAAACCGGATCTGCGTAACCCGATGGAACTGGTGGATGTTGCCGATCTGCTGAAAAATGTCGAATTTTCCGTGTTTGCCGGTCCGGCGAACGATGCCAAAGGCCGTGTCGCTGCGCTGCGCGTACCGGGCGGGGCCAGCTTAAGCCGTAAGCAGATTGACGACTACGGCAATTTCATCAAGATCTACGGCGCGAAAGGTCTGGCTTATATTAAAGTCAACGAGCGCGCGAAAGGTCTGGAAGGGATCAACAGCCCGGTGGCGAAATTCCTCAACGCTGAGATTGTGGAAACCATTCTCGCGCGTACTGGCGCGCAGGACGGCGATATGATTTTCTTCGGCGCGGACAACAAAAAAGTGGTTGCCGATGCGCTGGGCGCGCTGCGTCTGAAACTGGGTAAAGACCTGGGCCTGACCGACGAAAGCAAATGGGCGCCGCTGTGGGTCATCGACTTCCCGATGTTCGAAGACGACGGCGAAGGTGGCCTGACCGCGATGCATCACCCGTTCACTTCACCGAAAGACATGACCGCCGCCGAGTTGAAAGCCGCGCCGGAAGATGCGGTGGCGAACGCTTACGATATGGTCATCAACGGCTACGAAGTGGGCGGCGGTTCCGTACGTATTTATAACGGTGAGATGCAGCAGACCGTGTTTGGTATTCTTGGTATCAATGAGCAGGAACAGCGTGAGAAGTTTGGCTTCCTGCTGGACGCGCTCAAGTTTGGTACGCCGCCGCACGCGGGTCTGGCATTCGGTCTTGACCGTCTGACTATGCTGCTGACCGGCACAGACAACATCCGCGACGTTATCGCTTTCCCGAAAACGACGGCAGCGGCCTGTCTGATGACCGAAGCACCGAGCTTTGCCAACCCGACGGCGCTGGCCGAACTGGGCATTGAAGTGATTAAAAAGGCAGAGAATAACTGATATGGCATACAAGCGTCCCGTTTCGGTTCTGGTTGTTATCTATGCGCAGGACACGAAACGGGTGCTGATGCTACAGCGGCGCGACGATCCTGAATTCTGGCAGTCGGTCACCGGCAGTCTGGAAGAGGGGGAAACCGCGTTGCAGGCCGCCGCGCGTGAAGTAAAGGAAGAGGTCGCCATTGACGTGACGTCCGAGCCACTGGCCTTAATTGACTGTCAGCGCACGGTGGAGTTCGAGATTTTTTCACATTTACGTCATCGCTACGCGCCGGGCATTGAGCGCAATACGGAATCGTGGTTCTGTCTTGCGCTGCCTCACGAACGGTCAATCGTGTTTAGCGAGCATCTGGCTTACCGCTGGGTCGACGCGGTAGACGCCGCCGCCATGACCAAGTCGTGGAGCAACCGGCAGGCGATTGAAGAATTTGTAATTAACGCTGCCTGAGAAGGCACGCTCTTTGAGGAAAACTTATGGCAGGTCATAGCAAATGGGCCAACACCAAACACCGCAAAGCGGCACAGGATGCCAAGCGCGGTAAGATCTTTACCAAAATCATTCGCGAGCTGGTAACAGCAGCGCGTTTGGGCGGCGGTGACGCTGGCTCTAACCCGCGTCTGCGCGCGGCAATCGATAAAGCGCTGGCGAACAACATGACGCGCGACACTCTGAACCGCGCCATCGCGCGTGGCGTCGGCGGTGATGAAGACGCGAACATGGAAACCATCATTTATGAAGGTTACGGCCCTGGCGGCACCGCCGTGATGGTGGAATGCCTGTCTGATAACCGTAATCGTACTGTGGCGGAAGTGCGTCATGCGTTCAGTAAGTGTGGCGGCAACCTCGGCACGGATGGTTCAGTGGCTTACCTGTTCAGCAAAAAAGGCGTGATCTCTTTCGAAGCCGGCGACGAAGACACCATCATGGAAGCGGCACTGGAAGCGGGTGCAGAAGATGTTATCACCTTTGATGACGGCGCTATTGACGTCTACACCGCATGGGAAGAAATGGGTGCCGTGCGTGATGCGCTGGAAGCCGCTGGTCTGAAAGCCGATAACGCGGAAGTGTCGATGATCCCGTCCACCAAAGCGGACATGGATGCGGAAACCGCGCCGAAACTGCTGCGTCTCATCGATATGCTGGAAGACTGTGACGATGTGCAGGAAGTTTATCATAACGGTGAAATTTCCGACGAAGTTGCCGCAACATTATAATGCTGCTGCATAAGTCGCTAACCGGAGGCGCGTGATGGCAATTATTCTCGGCATTGACCCGGGTTCGCGCGTCACCGGTTATGGCGTGATCCGCCAGTTGGGCCGCCAGTTGACCTATCTCGGTAGCGGCTGTATTCGTACCAAAGTCGATGATTTACCGTCCCGCCTTAAGCTGATTTACGCGGGCGTGACGGAAATCATTACCCAGTTTCAGCCTGATATTTTTGCTATCGAGCAGGTGTTCATGGCGAAAAACGCCGACTCGGCGCTGAAGCTCGGGCAGGCGCGTGGTGTGGCTATCGTCGCGGCAGTGAATCAGGATCTGCCGGTGTTCGAATACGCGGCGCGTCAGGTGAAGCAAACGGTGGTCGGTACGGGCGGGGCAGAGAAGAGCCAGGTGCAGCACATGGTGCGTACTCTGCTGAAACTCCCCGCCAATCCGCAGGCAGACGCCGCCGATGCGCTGGCCATCGCCATCACCCACTGTCACGTCAGCCAGAACGCGATGCAAATGAGTGAAACGCGGTTAAATCTGGCGCGAGGGCGGTTAAGATAATAACAAATCAGGCTGGATATCTATCCAGCCTTTTTTTATTATGGCAGCAGTTACTCTTTTAAGGTTCAGGAGCGTCATGTGATAGGCAGACTCAGAGGCATCATTCTTGAAAAACAACCCCCGTTGGTGTTACTCGAAGCGGGAGGCGTGGGCTATGAAGTCCATATGCCAATGACCTGTTTTTATGAACTGCCTGACGTTGGCAAAGAGGCGGTGATCTTCACCCAGTTTGTGGTGCGTGAAGATGCACAATTGCTGTTTGGTTTTAACAACAAACAAGAACGCACGTTGTTCCGCGAACTGATTAAAACCAACGGCGTCGGCCCGAAACTGGCGCTCGCTATTCTCTCCGGCATGTCGGCGCAACAGTTCGTCAACGCCGTTGAGCGCGAAGAGGCGGCGGCACTGGTGAAACTGCCGGGCATCGGCAAGAAAACGGCGGAACGGTTGATTGTCGAAATGAAAGACCGCTTCAAAGGCCTGCATGGCGACCTGTTCACCCCGGCGGCAGATCTGGTGCTGACGTCACCGGCCAGCGCCACCGATGGCGACGCGGAACAGGAAGCGGTTGCCGCGCTGGTTGCGCTGGGCTATAAACCTCAGGAAGCCAGTCGGATGGTGAGCAAAATTGCGAAACCGGACGCCAACAGTGAAACCCTGATCCGCGAAGCGCTCCGCGCCGCGTTGTGAGGTAAAGGATGATTGAAGCAGACCGCCTGGTCACAGCAGGCAGTACCAGCGAGGAAGAGGTGGTGGATCGCGCCATCCGTCCTAAGCTGCTTGAAGAGTATATCGGCCAGCCGCAGGTTCGCTCACAAATGGAGATTTTCATCCAGGCGGCGAAATTGCGTGGTGATGCGCTCGATCATCTGCTGATTTTCGGCCCACCAGGGTTGGGAAAAACCACGCTGGCGAATATTGTCGCCAATGAAATGGGCGTGAATTTGCGCACCACGTCAGGCCCGGTGCTGGAGAAAGCGGGCGATCTGGCGGCGATGCTCACTAACCTTGAACCGCATGACGTGCTGTTTATCGACGAAATTCACCGTCTTTCCCCGGTGGTGGAAGAGGTGCTCTATCCGGCGATGGAAGACTACCAGCTCGATATCATGATTGGCGAAGGGCCAGCGGCGCGCTCCATTAAAATTGATCTCCCGCCGTTTACGTTGATTGGCGCGACAACTCGCGCGGGCTCGCTGACGTCGCCGCTGCGTGATCGTTTCGGCATCGTCCAGCGGCTGGAGTTTTATCAGGTACCGGACCTGCAGCATATTGTTGGCCGCAGCGCGCGCTATATGGGGCTGGAGCTGAGCGAAGAGGGTGCGCTGGAAGTGGCTCGCCGTTCCCGTGGTACGCCGCGTATTGCGAACCGCCTGCTGCGCCGCGTGCGTGATTACGCCGAGGTTCGTCATGATGGCACTATCTCGCTGGACGTTGCATCTCAGGCGCTGGATATGCTGAACGTTGATGTTGAAGGGTTTGACTACATGGACCGCAAGCTGTTGCTGGCGGTGATTGATAAATTCTTCGGTGGGCCGGTCGGGCTGGATAACCTCGCCGCCGCGATTGGCGAAGAGCGTGAAACCATTGAAGATGTGCTGGAGCCGTACCTGATCCAGCAGGGATTTTTGCAGCGCACGCCGCGCGGGCGCATGGCAACCGTGCGGGCGTGGGATCACTTCGGTATTAAACCACCGGAATTGCCATAAGCAGCAATGGTTTTTGTAGCCCCGGTAAGCGTAGCGCCACCGGGGAAATACCCGTTACTGTGCGGTTTTCTTCATCATGCTGAAAATAAACAACAGCGCCGCGCAGAGCACCACTGACGGTCCTGCTGGCGTGTCATAAATCGCCGAGAAGGTTAAGCCGCCGGTTACCGCAATCATGCCCACACCCACAGCAACCGCGGCCATCTGTTCAGGTGTGCGAGCAAAACGCCGCGCGGTCGCCGCAGGAATAATCAGCAGCGACGTGATGATCAGCGCGCCGACAAACTTCATCGCCACGCCAATGGTCAATGCCGTTACCAGCATCAGCAGCAGTTTTACGCGCTGCAGCTTTACACCGTCAACGAACGCCAGGTCCGGGCTGATGGTCATCGACAACAGATTGCGCCATTGCCACAGTAAAATGCCCACCACCACTATCACGCCCAGCGCAATAGAGAGCAAATCTTCCGGCGTGACGGCCAGCAGATCGCCAAACAGGTAGGCCATTAAATCGACCCGCACGTTGGCCATCAGGCTCACCACCACCAGACCCAGCGACAGCGCGCTGTGCGCCATAATCCCCAGTAAAGTATCTATAGCGAGCTGTGGACGGCGCTCCAGCCAGACCAGACCGGCGGCCAGCAGCAGGGTGACGGCAATCACCGCATAGAAAGGGTTTACATCCAGCAACAGGCCGAAAGCGACGCCCAGCAACGAGGCGTGCGCGAGGGTATCGCCAAAGTACGACATGCGGCGCCACACGACGAACGAGCCAAGCGGACCTGCCGCACAGGCGAGCATAATCCCGGCCAGCCAGCCGGGGAATAATAATTCAATCATGGACGACCATTTCCCCGACGCAGAATGATGTGACCTTGCAGATCATGACGATGATTATGATGATGGCGGTAGATGCCCAGTTGCTCAGCGCCTCGCGGGCCGAACATCGACATAAACTCCGGATGCAGCGCGACCACTTCCGGCGTGCCGGAGCAGCAGATGTGATGGTTAAGACACAGCACTTCATCGGTTTTCGCCATCACTAAATGCAGGTCATGGGAGACCATCAGCACCGCGCAGTCCAGCTCCTGTCGCAACTGGTTGATGAGATCGTACAGCGCCACCTGGCCGTTGACGTCAACCCCTTGCGTGGGTTCGTCAAGTACCAGTAACTGCGGGCGATTCAGCAGCGCCCGCGCCAACAGTACACGTTGCGTTTCACCGCCTGAGAGCTTTTGCATCGGAGCATCAATGAGGTGACCCGCCTGTACGCGCTTGAGGGCAGGGAGAATATCCGCTTTGCGCGTACCGGGGCGCAGACGCAAAAAGCGGCTGACGGTCAGTGGCAGCGTGGCGTCGAGATGTAGTTTCTGCGGCACATAACCGATGCGCAGTGTAGTTTCACGTGTCACCACACCCTCATCCGGCGTAATGAGTCCAAGAACCACACGCACCAGCGTCGATTTCCCGGCGCCGTTAGGGCCAAGCAGAGTCAAAATTTTCCCCGGTTTTAGCACCAGGGAAATGTCAGAAAGCACGCGTCGTTGACCAAAAGTGACCGAGACGTTGTCCAGCGTTACAAGATTCGTCATTTCAATAAAAGGGTTGCGCTCGAATGGAAATGTTATAATATCACATTTCCCACACACAATACGAATAGTAGACGCATTATGTTACATAAAAATACGCTTCTTTGCGCAGGCATTTCTGCTGCGTTATTGGCTGGTGCGAGCCTGCCGGTAAACGCTGCCGTCGTAGCATCACTTAAGCCAATAGGGTTTATCGCATCAGCCATTGCAGACGGCGTTACCGAGACGCAGGTGCTGCTTCCTGATGGCGCCTCCGAGCATGATTATTCACTTCGCCCGTCTGATGTAAAACGCTTACAAAATGCAGACTTAGTGGTCTGGATTGGTCCGGAGATGGAAGCGTTTATGGATAAATCAACGCAAAGCATTGCGGCGAACAAGAAGGTAACGATTGCGCACCTCGATGGCGTGAAACCGTTACTCATAAAAGGCGTTGATGACGACGATGACGATCACGGACACGATCACGGGCAGGATGAAAAAAGTGACGAGCATCACCATCATGGCGACTACAACATGCATCTTTGGCTCTCGCCAGAGATAGCGCGCCTCTCAGCGGTTGCAATCCACGACAAATTAGTGGAACTTATGCCGCAAAGTCGAGCACGGCTCGATGAAAACCTGAAAGCGTTTGAAGATAATTTAACTCGCGCCGATAAACAGGTTACTGCTGCGCTGTCGCCGCTGAAAGGAAAAGGGTATTTCGTTTTTCATGATGCCTATGGCTACTACGAAAAACACTACGGTTTGACCCCGCTTGGTCACTTTACCGTCAACCCGGAAATACAGCCTGGTGCACAGCGTTTACACGAAATAAGAACACAGTTGGTTGAGCAGAAAGCGACTTGCGTTTTTGCTGAGCCACAATTCAGGCCAGCCGTCATAGAAGCTGTTGCCAGAGGGACGTCCGTGCGCATGGGAACTTTAGACCCTCTTGGAACAAGTATCACGTTGGGTAAAACGAGCTACGCGCAGTTTCTTACCCAACTGGCGAACCAGTATGCGAGCTGCCTGAAGGGAGATTAATGAGGAAGTGAATACGTGCAACAGATAGCCCGCTCTGTCGCCCTGGCATTTAATAACTTGCCGCGACCTCACCGCGTAATGCTGGGGTCGCTTACCGTTCTTACTTTAGCGGTCGCCGTATGGCGACCCTATGTTTACCATCCCGAATCCGCACCGATTGTCAGAACCATTGAGCTGGAAACCAACGAAATCCGCTCGCTGTTGCCCGAAGCCAGTGAACCTATCGATCAGTCCGCCCAGGAAGACGAAGCCATTCCCCAGGATGAGCTGGACGACAAAATCGCCAGCGAAGCCGGTGTGCATGAATATGTAGTGTCAACCGGCGATACGTTAAGCAGCGTTCTGAATCAGTATGGTATTGATATGGGTGATATCACCCAACTGGCGAGTGCCGATAAAGATCTGCGTAACCTGAAGATTGGTCAACAGCTTTCCTGGACGCTGACCGCCGACGGCGATCTGCAGCGTCTGACCTGGGAAATGTCCCGCCGTGAAACCCGCACGTATGATCGTACCGCGACCGGTTTCAAAATGAGCAGCGAAATGCAGCAGGGTGACTGGGTTAACAGCACTCTGAACGGTACCGTCGGCGGCAGTTTTGTCGCCAGCGCACGGGCTGCGGGCCTGACCAGCAGTGAAGTGAGCGCGGTGATCAAAGCCATGCAATGGCAGATGGATTTCCGCAAGCTGAAAAAAGGCGACCAGTTCTCGGTACTGATGTCCCGCGAAATGCTGGACGGCAAACGTGAACAGAGCCAGTTGCTGGGCGTACGTCTGCGTTCTGCGGGCAAAGATTACTACGCTATCCGCGCTGAAGATGGCAAGTTCTATGACCGTAACGGTACCGGGCTGGCAAAAGGCTTCCTCCGTTTCCCGACCGCGCGTCAGTTCCGTGTCTCCTCGAACTTTAACCCGCGTCGCCAGAACCCGGTAACGGGCCGCGTCGCGCCTCACCGTGGCGTTGATTTCGCGATGCCGCAAGGTACGCCGGTGCTTTCTGTCGGTGATGGTGAAGTGGTAGTGGCGAAACGCAGTGGCGCAGCAGGGTATTATGTTGCTATCCGCCACGGTCGTACCTACACCACGCGTTATATGCACCTGCGTAAAATGCTGGTGAAACCGGGTCAGAAAGTGAAACGTGGTGACCGCATCGCGCTCTCTGGTAACACCGGGCGTTCGACGGGGCCGCATCTGCATTATGAAGTGTGGATCAACCAGCAGGCTGTCAACCCGCTGACGGCGAAACTGCCGCGCACCGAAGGGCTGACCGGCGCCGATCGCCGCGACTACCTGGCGCAGGCGAAAGAGGTGATGCCGCAGCTGCGTTTCGATTAGAACCTGTCTTTTCTCAGGCCGGTGCCTTCGCGCACCGGCTTTTTGTTTTGTGCGATAGCGGACACCTCGCTACACTATCCCATTATCTTTAATTGCTGGCGCAACTGTGAACCTGCATGGAAACGAAAAAAAATAATAGTGAGTTTATTCCTGTCTTTGAAAAATCCTTTTTGCATCCGCGCTTCTGGGGCTCATGGCTGGGCGTTGCCGCCTTCGCGGGCATAGCGCTGACGCCACCATCCTTTCGCGATCCGCTGCTGGGTAAGTTAGGTACGCTGGTCGGGCGACTGGCCCGCAGTTCACGCCGTCGTGCGCAAATCAATCTGCTTTACTGCTTCCCGGAAAAGAGCGAGCAGGAGCGGGAAGCGATGATCGACGCAATGTACGCCACCGCGCCGCAGGCGATGGTGATGATGGCCGAGCTCGGTCTGCGTGACCCAAAGAAGATCATGCGGCGCGTGGACTGGCGCGGCAAAGAGATCATCGACGAGATGCAGCGCAATAACGAGAAGGTGATTTTTCTCGTGCCGCACGGCTGGGCTGTCGATATCCCGGCAATGCTGATGGCTTCACAAGGGCAGATGATGGCGGCCATGTTCCACAATCAGGGCAACCCGGTCTTTGATTATGTCTGGAATACCGTACGGCGCCGTTTTGGTGGCCGTATGCATGCGCGTAACGACGGTATCAAACCGTTTATCCAGTCGGTGCGTCAGGGCTACTGGGGTTACTATCTGCCGGACCAGGATCACGGCGAGGAGCACAGCGAATTCGTCGATTTCTTTGGCACTTATAAAGCGACGTTACCGGCAATTGGTCGCCTGATGAAAGTGTGCCGCGCCCGGGTGGTACCGCTGTTTCCTGTCTATGATGGTAAAACCCATCGCCTGACGGTGGAAGTGCGTCCGCCGATGGATGATTTGCTGAAAGCGGATGACAACACCATCGCCCGCCGGATGAACGAAGAGGTGGAGATTTTCGTCACTCCTCATCCTGAGCAGTACACCTGGATCCTCAAATTGCTGAAAACGCGCAAACCGGGTGAAATTGAGCCCTACAAGCGCAAAGAGCTGTTTCCGAAGAAATAAAAAAGCGCCCGTCAGGGCGCTTTCTCGTTCTGGCGGCGAAGGGGTTACTCAACCGTCATCACGCGGGTGGTATTGGTGGAACCGATGGTGCTCATCACGTCGCCCTGGGTGACGATGACGATGTCGCCGGACATCAGATATCCTTTGTCGCGCAGCAGATTCACCGCATCGTTCGCGGCAGAAACGCCTTCATTAACACTGTCGAAAAAGACCGGCGTCACGCCACGGTAAAGGGCAGTCAGGTTCAGCGTACGTTCATGGCGGGACATGGCGAAAATTGGCAGGCCGGAGCTGATACGCGAGGTCATCAGCGCCGTACGACCGGATTCCGTCATGGTGATAATCGCCGTCACGCCTTTCAGGTGGTTAGCTGCGTACATCGCCGACATAGCGATCGCTTCTTCGACATTATCAAACTCAACGTCGAGACGGTGTTTAGAAACGTTAATGCTTGGGATTTTTTCAGCGCCGAGGCAAACGCGCGCCATCGCGGCAACGGTTTCCGCCGGATACTGACCGGCTGCGGTTTCAGCAGAAAGCATGACGGCGTCGGTGCCGTCGAGCACGGCGTTCGCCACGTCCATGACTTCCGCACGGGTCGGCATTGGGTTGGTGATCATCGACTCCATCATCTGCGTTGCGGTGATCACCGCACGGTTCAGCTTACGGGCGCGGCGGATCAGGGCTTTCTGAATGCCTACCAGCTCCGGGTCGCCGATTTCCACGCCGAGGTCGCCACGGGCAACCATCACCACGTCAGAGGCCAGAATGATGTCATCCATCGCGTCCTGGGTGCAGACCGCTTCCGCACGCTCGACTTTGGCGACGATTTTGGCATCGCAACCGGCATCGCGCGCCAGGCGGCGAGCGTAGTTAAGATCTTCGCCGCAACGCGGGAAGGAGACCGCCAGGTAGTCAACACTGATTTGCGCCGCAGTCAGGATATCCGCTTTGTCTTTTTCGGTTAGCGCTTCGGCAGACAGACCGCCGCCGAGCTTGTTGATGCCTTTGTTGTTAGAGAGCGGGCCACCGACGGTCACTTCGGTGAACACTTTCATTCCCTGAACATCCAGCACTTTTAACTGCACCCGACCGTCGTCGAGCAGCAGAATATCGCCAGGGACCACGTCCGCTGGCAGACCTTTATAGTCGATGCCAACTTTTTCTTTATCGCCTTCGCCTTTACCGAGGCTGGCATCAAGCAGGAATTTATCACCGATATTGAGGAAAACTTTGCCTTCTTTGAAGGTCGAAACACGAATTTTTGGCCCCTGCAAATCGCCGAGGATGGCAACGTGGCGGCCCAGTTTGGCTGCGATTTCACGCACTTTATCAGCACGCAGTTTGTGGTCTTCGGGGGTGCCGTGAGAGAAATTCATACGAACTACGTTAGCGCCCGCCGCAATAATTTTTTCGAGATTATTGTCGCGGTCAGTTGCCGGGCCCAACGTGGTGACTATCTTAGTTCTGCGAAGCCTTCTGGACATGTAATACTCCGTTGACTGATACAACTTTGGTGTTGCGTGAAAAGGAATTCGGGTTCGTTCTCCACGTTAACTCTGGAGGAACTTAACCGAATGTACAAATAAGTTACAACCTGGTTTTCGATTTTTAATGATTATCGCTGCGCAGCAGCAATTCCTTATCAAAACGCGATTCTTTCAGCGCTTCCTTGACTCGCTTCAAGTTATCTCTGAATTTTGCCCCCCGGCGTAGTGTAAAACCGGTCGCCAGTACGTCGATAACAGTTAATTGTGCCAGGCGCGAAACCATGGGCATGTAAATGTCAGTATCTTCCGGAACATCCAGTGTAATGGCCAGGCTGGCCTCACGGGCAAGCGGTGTACCGGCAGACGTAATGGCGATCACCATGGCGTCGTTTTCCCTTGCCAGTTGCGCCAGTTCGACCTGGCTTTTGGTTCTGCCGGTGTGGGAAATCAGCACCACGACGTCATCGTCGCTGCAATTCATACAACTCATACGTTGCAGAACGATGTCGTCGGAATAGATGACAGGGACGTTGAAGCGGAAAAATTTGTTCATCGCGTCGTGTGCGACGGCAGCGGAGGAGCCGAGACCAAAAAAGGCGATCTTATTCGCCTGAGTGAGCATGTCAACGGCACGATTCACTGCGCCCATATCCAGCGACTGGCGAACGTGATCCAGGCTTGCCATCGCCGATTCGAAGATTTTGCTGGTATAAGCTTCAACACTGTCATCTTCATCGACATTGCGATTAACATAGGGCGTGCCGTTGGCGATGCTTTGCGCCAGATGCAGTTTGAAATCCGGAAAACCGCGGGTTTCGAGGCTACGGCAAAAACGGTTCACCGTGGGTTCACTGACGCCAGCCTGCAATGCAAGGGTGGCGATGCTTGAATGAATGGCCTGAGCCGGGTCGGCGAGAATGACTTCAGCCACTTTGCGTTCAGATTTGCTAAGGTGTTCAAGGTGGAACTGGATTTTTTCAAGCATGTTCATTATTAAACGCTCATCAACTAAAGCGATTTCTGAAATGGGTGAAATCGTCATGCGAATTAGCAAGAATATACCCCCCGGAAGACGGTAAAGGTAAGGAACAACGAGCGGAAATGTTGTTTTTTTTCATTACTTGATCAGAGTCGTGTTTTAGTGACGATATTCAGGGCGAAAGAACGAACAAAATTAGCCACTTGCCTGAAATCTGCGCGCGCACTTTTTCAAAGGATGCGCTTTAGCATCGCAAAGCGCGGAATGGGGTTTCGGGAAATACGTAAACACAGTACAGTGCATCGTAATAAAATTACAACGAAGTCCTGGCGTCAGTGCCGGGAAATCAACTAAGGAGAATGACATGGCGGTAACGCAAACAGCCCAGGCATGCGATCTGGTCATTTTCGGCGCCAAGGGAGATCTGGCTCGTCGTAAATTGCTGCCTTCCCTGTATCAACTCGAAAAATCAGGGCAAATTCACCCTGATACTCGCATCATTGGGGTCGGACGTGCAGACTGGGATAAAGCCGCGTACACCAACGTTGTGCGTGAAGCCCTGGAAACCTTCATGAAGGAAAAAATTGATGAAGGTTTATGGGATACGCTGAGCGGCCGACTGGATTTCTGCAATCTGGACGTCAATGACACTAAAGCCTTTTCCCGCCTTGGCAAAATGCTCGATCAAAAAGAGCGCGTGACCATTAACTATTTCGCCATGCCGCCAAGCACGTTTGGCGCAATTTGCAAAGGTCTCGGCGAAGCGAAACTGAACGCCAAACCGGCACGCGTGGTCATGGAAAAACCGCTCGGCACCTCGCTGGAAACCTCCCGCGAAATTAACGATCAGGTAGGGACGTATTTTGACGAATGCCAGGTGTACCGCATCGACCACTATCTCGGTAAAGAGACGGTACTGAACCTGCTGGCGCTGCGCTTCGCCAACTCTTTGTTCGTTAACAACTGGGATAACCGCACGATCGATCACGTGGAAATCACCGTTGCAGAAGAAGTGGGCATTGAAGGCCGCTGGGGCTACTTCGATCAGGCCGGGCAGATGCGCGACATGATTCAGAACCACCTTCTGCAGATTCTGTGCATGATTGCGATGTCGCCACCGTCAGATCTCAGTGCGGACAGCATCCGTGACGAAAAAGTGAAAGTGCTGAAGTCGCTGCGCCGCATCGATCGCTCCAACGTGCGTGAAAAAACCGTCCGTGGTCAGTACACCACCGGTTTTGCGCAAGGCAAAAAAGTGCCGGGTTATCTGGAAGAAGAGGGCGCCAATAAGAGCAGTAATACCGAAACCTTTGTTGCCATTCGTGTTGACATCGACAACTGGCGCTGGGCGGGCGTGCCGTTCTACCTGCGTACCGGTAAGCGTCTGCCGACCAAATGTTCAGAAGTGGTGGTCTACTTCAAAACGCCTGAACTGAACCTGTTCAAAGAGTCATGGCAGGATCTGCCACAGAACAAACTGACGATCCGTCTGCAGCCGGACGAAGGGGTGGATATCCAGGTGCTGAACAAAGTGCCGGGTCTGGACCACAAACATAACCTGCAGATCACCAAGCTGGATCTGAGCTACTCCGAAACCTTCAATCAGACGCATCTGGCAGATGCCTACGAGCGCCTGCTGCTGGAAACCATGCGTGGCATTCAGGCGCTGTTTGTGCGCCGTGATGAAGTGGAAGAGGCCTGGAAATGGGTCGACTCCATTACCGAAGCCTGGGCGGCGGATCAGGATGCGCCGAAACCGTATCAGGCAGGTACCTGGGGGCCGGTCGCTTCCGTGGCGATGATCACCCGTGATGGCCGTTCCTGGAATGAGTTTGAGTAAGCCAGAGTTCGCTTCTTCAGAAGTGTTATTTTACCGGTAACATGATCTGATACACATTAACGGTGATTTTTTGCACTAATAAGCTCCGCGTGGATTTCCCCGCGGAGTTTTTTTTATTACACTGACTGAAGCGATTTTGCCCCTGAGCTCCGGCATTCAAGCGTTTCAGCATTGTTAAACATTACTGACTGTCTTGTTAATCCCGCAGCCCGGACAGATAAATTTGAGGAGCTTCTATGAACCCGATAATGTTACGCGTAACAAAGCGAATTATTGACCGCTCGCGAGAGACCCGCGCGGCGTACCTCGAACGGATCCACCAGGCGAAGACGACGACGGTGCATCGTTCTCAACTGGCCTGCGGAAACCTGGCGCACGGTTTTGCTGCCTGCCAGCCGGACGATAAAGCCGCGCTGAAAAGCATGCTGCGTAACAATATCGCTATCATTACCTCCTATAACGATATGCTCTCGGCGCATCAGCCGTACGAACACTACCCGGATATCATTCGTAAAGCGCTGCACAGCGCGAACGCCGTCGGCCAGGTGGCGGGTGGGGTGCCAGCCATGTGCGACGGCGTGACGCAAGGACAGGACGGTATGGAACTGTCTCTGTTGAGCCGCGAAGTGATCGCCATGTCGGCGGCAGTGGGGCTTTCTCATAACATGTTCGACGGCGCACTGTATCTCGGCGTGTGCGACAAAATCGTCCCGGGTCTGGCGATGGCTGCGCTGTCGTTTGGTCATTTGCCGTCTATTTTTATTCCGTCCGGCCCGATGGCCAGCGGTCTGCCCAACAAAGAAAAAGTGCGCATCCGTCAGTTGTATGCGGAAGGTAAAGTTGACCGCATGGCGCTGCTGGAGTCTGAAGCGGCGTCGTATCACGCGCCGGGGACCTGCACTTTCTATGGCACGGCGAACACTAACCAGATGGTCGTCGAGTTTATGGGCATGCAACTGCCGGGCTCGTCGTTTGTTCACCCGGATGCGCCGCTGCGCGAAGCGTTAACGGCTGCCGCCGCGCGTCAGGTGACTCGCATGACTGGCAATGGCAACGAATGGATGCCGCTCGGTCAGTTATTTGATGAAAAAGTAGTGGTCAATGGCATCGTTGCGCTGCTGGCGACCGGCGGCTCGACGAACCACACCATGCATCTGGTGGCGATGGCCCGCGCGGCGGGTATTATCATCAACTGGGACGACTTCTCTGAACTTTCCGATGTGGTCCCGTTAATGGCACGTCTCTATCCGAACGGCCCGGCGGATATCAACCATTTCCAGGCGGCGGGTGGCGTACCGGTGCTGGTGCGCGAACTGCTGAAAGGCGGTCTGCTGCATGAAGACGTCAACACCGTGGCGGGCTTTGGCCTGTCACGCTATACCATGGAGCCGTGGCTGAACAACGGCGAGCTGGAGTGGCGCGAAGGGGCGGCTGCCTCGCTCGACAGCGACATCATCGCCTCGTTCGACAAACCGTTCTCACACCATGGCGGCACCAAAGTGCTCAGTGGCAACCTTGGCCGCGCGGTGATGAAAACCTCTGCTGTGCCGGTAGAGAACCAGGTTATCGAAGCACCTGCGGTGGTCTTTGAGAGCCAGCATGACGTGCTGCCTGCCTTTGAAGCCGGGTTGCTGGACAAAGACTGTGTCGTCGTGGTGCGCCATCAGGGACCAAAAGCGAACGGCATGCCAGAATTACATAAACTTATGCCGCCTTTAGGTGTATTATTGGACCGCCGTTTCAAAATAGCGTTAGTGACCGACGGGCGACTTTCCGGCGCATCAGGCAAAGTGCCGTCAGCTATCCACGTCACCCCGGAAGCGTACGATGGCGGTCTGTTAGCCAAAGTCCGCGACGGCGACATGATCCGTGTTAACGGGCAGACCGGCGAACTGACGCTGCTGGTGGATGACGCCGAACTGGCTGCCCGTCAGCCGCATATTCCTGACCTGAGCGCCTCGCGCACAGGTACCGGCCGCGAACTGTTTGGCGCACTGCGTGAAAAACTGTCCGGCGCAGAGCAGGGTGCAACCTGCATCACGTTTTAAGACGACAAGAATTATCGATCTGGCGAGAGAAAAACTCTGATGAAAAACTGGAAAACAACAGCAGAAGCAATCCTGACCAACGGGCCTGTAGTACCGGTTATCGTAGTGAAAAAACTGGAACATGCGGTGCCGATGGCGAAAGCGCTGGTTGCCGGTGGTGTCCGCGTACTGGAAGTGACTCTGCGTACCGACTGTGCGCTTGACGCGATCCGCGCCATTGCCAAAGAAGTGCCTGACGCGATCATCGGTGCGGGTACCGTCACCAACGTCAAACAACTGAAAGACGTGACGGACGCTGGCGCGCAGTTCGCCATCAGCCCGGGTCTGACTGAGCCGCTGCTGAAAGCGGCAACGGAAGGCACCATTCCGCTGATCCCAGGTATCAGCACCGTTTCTGAACTGATGCTGGGCATGGATTACGGTCTGAAAGAATTTAAATTCTTCCCGGCGGAAGCCAACGGCGGCGTGAAAGCGCTGCAGGCGATTGCCGGTCCGTTCAGTAACATCCGTTTCTGCCCAACCGGTGGTATTTCTCCGGCGAACTACCGTGATTACCTGGCGCTGAAAAGCGTGCTGTGCATCGGCGGATCCTGGCTGGTTCCGGCAGATGCGCTGGAAGCGGGTGACTGGGATCGTATTACGAAACTGGCGCGCGAAGCGGTAGACGGCGCGAAGTAAGTTTCCGCAAATAGCCCGGTAGCGTTGCGCCACCGGGCGTTTTTATTACCCTTTCACGACCACAGACGCCGCCGCCGTTTTGGCGAGCGCCACCGCCTGCTCAGCATTTTCCGCCACGGCCAGCGCCACACCTAAGCGACGCGAACCGTCAATGTCCGGCTTACCAAACAGACGCAGTTGCACCCCAGCGCCAACCGCCGCCTGCACGTTATCAAAGGTAACGTTCTGGCTGGTCAACCGGGGCAGGATGACGGCAGACGCCGATGGCCCGTACTGACGGATGCCGCCAACGGGCAGACCAAGAAACGCACGAACGTGCAGGGCAAACTCTGACAGATCCTGAGAAATCAACGTCACCATACCGGTGTCGTGCGGGCGCGGGGAGACTTCGCTGAAAATGACGTCGTCGCCGCAAACAAACAACTCAACGCCAAACAAGCCGTAACCGCCAAGCGCCAGTACCACTTTACGGGCGATCTCTTCGGCGCGCGCCTGCGCCAGCGGGCTCATCTGTTGCGGTTGCCAGGATTCACGGTAATCGCCATCTTCCTGACGATGGCCGATCGGCGAACAGAAATGAACGCCATCAATGGCGCTGACGGTGAGCAGAGTGATTTCGAAATCAAAATTCACCACCCCTTCAACGATCACGCGCCCGGCACCGGCACGGCCGCCCTGTTGGGCATACTGCCAGGCATCACTCAACTGCGCAGCAGAGCGAATAAAACTCTGGCCCTTGCCGGACGAGCTCATGACTGGTTTGACAATGCAGGGGTATCCAATCGCGTCCACCGCGTCTCTGAACGCGGTTTCGCTGTCAGCAAAACGATAGGGGGAGGTCGGCAACGCCAGTTCTTCGGCGGCAAGGCGGCGAATGCCTTCCCGGTTCATGGTCAGTTTCGCCGCGCGGGCGCAGGGGACCACATTCTGCCCGGCCGCCTCCAGTTCGATGAGCATATCGGTGGCGATAGCTTCGATCTCAGGCACGACAAAATCGGGTTTTTCCTGCTCAACCAGCGCTTTCAGGGCGTTGCCATCAAGCATATTAATGACGTGCGAACGATGCGCGACGTGCATCGCCGGGGCATCGGCATAACGGTCGACCGCGATCACTTCCAGGCCCAGTCGCTGGCACTCGATAGCGACTTCTTTACCCAGTTCTCCAGAACCTAACAACATCACGCGCGTGGCTGAAGGGCGCAGCGCCGTTCCTAATAAAGTCATAACGTTTATCCGAGGTAAAAAGCGATGGCGCATTATAGACGAAAACGTTTGCGTCTGTCTTGCTGACCACGGCATGACTTATTTGCGCTTCTTTAGCCGGAACAGACATTTCCTGACAAGTCCGTGTTTATTCTGTGGATTACGTTTGTCCATTTCGGGGTGAAAAATGTCTAACTGGTTAAATCAATTGCAGTCGTTACTGGGGCAAAACAGCGGCACCGCCTCCACCGGTGGCGATCAGGGGTTAAGCAAACTGCTGGTTCCTGGTGCGCTGGGCGGGCTGGCAGGGCTTTTGCTTTCCAGCAAGTCGTCGCGCAAACTGCTGGCGAAATATGGCACCAGTGCGTTGCTGGCAGGCGGTGGCGCGATTGCCGGAACGGTGCTGTGGAACAAATATAAAGATCGAATGGGCGGCGCTACGCAGACAGCACCAGTGCCTGAAGCTCAACCCGCCTCTCTGGATGCGCGTACCGGGCGCTTGATCCTGGCACTGGTGTTTGCGGCAAAAAGCGACGGGCACATTGACGACAAAGAGCGTGCGGCGATTGAACAACAGATGCGCGAAGCGGGTGTTGAGGCGCAAGGCAGGGCGCTGGTGGCGCAGGCCATCGAACAACCGCTCGACCCGCAACTGCTGGCGCGCGATGTGCAGAATGAAGAGGAGGCGCTGGAACTCTACTTCCTCAGTTGTGCCGCCATCGACATCGATCATTTTATGGAACGCAGTTATCTGAACGCGCTTGGCGATGCGTTAAACATCCCGCAGGACGTTCGTACAAGCATCGAACAGGATCTTCAGCAACAAAAACAGGCACTTTAACGGTTCCGTGACATGTTTCGCTTGCATCATCGCTGACTTTTGCCACCCTTAAAGGATGTGGAATAAAAAGTACAAAGCGATGTTACCCAAAGCGAAAAAACGCCCTCACGCCATGACTTTACATGGTGACACACGAATCGATAATTACTACTGGCTGCGTGACGACTCCCGTTCGCAGCCGGAAGTGCTTGAGTACCTGAAACAGGAAAACGACTATGGCCGACAGGTGATGGATTCCCAGAGTGCCCTGCAGGATCGGGTGCTCAAAGAGATTGTCGACCGCATCCCGCAGCAGGAGATCTCTGCCCCTTATATCCGCAACGGTTACCGCTACCGGTATCGTTATGAACCGGGGTGCGAGTACGCCATCTATCAGCGACAGTCAGCGATTAAAGCGGAGTGGGAGGAATGGGAAGAGCTTCTTGATGCCAACCAGCGCGCCGCGCATAGCGAGTTTTATACCCTCGGCAGCATGGCGATTTCGCCCGATAACACCATTATGGCGCTGGCGGAAGACTATCTTTCGCGGCGACAATACGGGCTGCGGCTGAAAAATCTTGTGAGCGGTAACTGGTATCCCGAACTGCTGGATAATGTCACGCCGGATGTGGTCTGGGGCAATGACTCTATGACGCTCTATTACGTGCGTAAACATCCGGTCACGCTGCTGCCGTATCAGGTGTGGCGGCACACCGTCGGCACGCCGATGGCGAGTGATGCACTGGTGTACGAAGAGCATGATGAGACTTTTTACGTCAGCCTGCATAAAACCACGTCGCGCCACTTTGTGCTGATCTATTTAGCCAGCGCCACGACCAGTGAAGTTTTGCTGCTGGACGCTGAGCTGCCGGATGCGCAGCCAACAGTTTTTCTCCCGCGACGCAAAGATCATGAGTACAGCCTCGACCACTATCAGCACCGTTTTTATGTGCGATCCAACCGCGATGGCAAGAATTTCGGCCTGTACCGCTCCACGGTGCGTGATGAAGGGCAGTGGGAGACACTGATCCCCGCGCGCGATGAAGTGATGCTGGAAGGCTTTACGCTGTTTACCGACTGGCTGGTGGTTGAAGAACGCCAGCGAGGGTTAACCAGCCTGCGGCAAATCAACCGTAAAACGCGCGAAGTGACCGGTATCGCCTTTGACGATCCCGCTTATGTCACCTGGCTTGCCTACAACCCGGAACCGGAGACCTCACGCCTGCGCTATGGCTATTCGTCGATGACCACGCCCGACACGCTGTTTGAGCTGGATATGGATACCGGCGAACGACGGGTGCTGAAACAGCAGGAAGTGAAAGGGTTTGACAGCAGCGTCTACCGCAGTGAACACCTGTGGGTGAATGCGCGCGATGGGGTGGAAGTGCCTGTGTCGCTGGTTTATCACAAAGCACATTTTCGCAAAGGCAGCAATCCGCTGCTGGTATACGGCTATGGCTCTTACGGCTCGAGTATGGATGCGGATTTCAGTACCAGCCGTCTGAGTCTGCTTGACCGGGGATTTGTCTTCGCGATCGCCCATATTCGCGGTGGCGGCGAGTTGGGTCAGAAATGGTATGAAGACGGCAAATTCCTGTGCAAGAAAAATACTTTCAATGATTATCTGGATGTCTGCGATGCGTTGCTGGCGCAAGGGTATGGTCATCCGGATCTCTGTTTTGGCATGGGCGGCAGCGCGGGCGGTCTGCTGATGGGGGCAGTGATTAATCAGCGGCCATCGCTGTTCCGGGGAGTTATCGCCCAGGTGCCGTTTGTCGATGTGCTGACCACCATGCTGGATGAATCCATCCCCCTGACTACCGGTGAATTTGAAGAGTGGGGCGATCCGAAGAATGCGGAATACTACCACTACATGAAAAGCTACAGCCCTTACGATAACGTCGAGGCGAAAGCGTATCCGCACTTGCTGGTGACGACCGGCCTGCATGATTCGCAGGTGCAGTACTGGGAGCCCGCGAAATGGGTGGCAAAGCTGCGCGAGCTAAAAACGGACGAGAACCTGCTGTTGCTCTGCACGGACATGGATTCCGGCCACGGCGGGAAATCCGGGCGATTCAAAAGCTATGAAGGCGTGGCAATGGAATATACCTTTCTGATCGCGCTGGCGCAGGAGACGCTGCCGGGTCATGCGGCGGAATAATCATTCCCCCAGATAATGCCTGAGCGTTAAGCGCAGTTCCGGGCTCATCCGATCCAGGTTATTGAACAACCAGCGCAGATAGCCGGGATCGTCCTGCGCCACTTCGGCAACCGGTTTACCACGGTATTTGCCAAAACTAAAGGTGGTAATCAGACCCGGACGCCCGGTAATATCCGCCATTTCGTCAGGCGTCCAGCCGGAAACATTCATGATGTCGATGAGCAGAGCGGCGGTGATATAGCAGTCATACAGCGCGCGGTGATGATGCAGGCCGGGCGGCGGCGTCACGCTGAGCTTGCGGGATTTATACAGCGCCATATTGCTGTATTTGATGCCAGGCCACAGCCGACGCGCCAGCTTCATGGTGCAAATCCATTCGCCGTGCATCTCCGGCAATACCCGGCTGTCAAAACTGGCGTTGTGCGCCACATACCATGCGCAGCCCTGATAATGCGGAACGATCTCTTCAATCCATGGCTTGTCGGCAACCATTGCTTCGGTAATACGGTGGATCGCCATCGCCTGCGGGCTGATAGGGCGGTCCGGGCGCACGAGATGGCTCATCGGGTTGGTAATGACACCATCAACAACGTCCACAGAGGCAATTTCGACAATCCCGCCTTGCAGACCGCAGGTTTCCGTATCAATAACGCGCAGCATGGCTCACTCCTGGCCTGAAAAGGGTTAGCGTAAAGGAATGATGTCGCCTTGCCAACCCTCGGCATGCTTTTGCCCGGTCAGCGATAATTCAGGGAAGAAAAACACTTCACGCAATGCCGCCGCAGCGGCGTCGATAAAGCGTAACTGGTAGTAAGGATTACTTTATTTTCGGCTCATAGGGCAGGCGGGAGAGAGAAACAGATGCCAGTCGGTGCGCGATCAGCCGTTCGCGAAACCAGTTGCGCAGATGCTCAGGCTGTTCACGCTCAACCACTTCTGCCACAACCGGCATGTTATAACGCTCTTTAAACACCACCCCGGCGGCAGCCAGGTCAACGTTGATTTTATCCATCTCTTCCTGGGGAAGTTTTGCCAGATTCGCGTACACAGCGTTCTCCTCTTTTTACGACGCAGAAATTACCCGGAGTGGCGAAGAATAACAAGTCCGGGCAAGGGAGTCTCGACTCCCGCATTATACGAGGTTATTCTCTGTCCGGCATGTATAACAAAAAGGAATGAAGAATATGGGATCCACCACATCGCGACTGCTGCAGACGTCAGCCCTTCTGGTCAGCCTGCTGACCACCACCGGCGCGCTGGCGCATGCGCATCTGAAAAACCAGTCACCTGCGGCTGACCGCCAGGCGCCAGAGACTCCCCGCGAGCTGATGCTGACTTTCTCTGAAGGCGTGGAAGCGAATTTCAGCGGCCTCACGCTTACCGGACCAGCACAGGCAAAAGTCGCTACCGGGCCGGCCACCGTGAATGGCAAAAACAATACTCAACTGGTGGTTCCTCTCGAACAACCGCTGGCGTCGGGTAACTATACCGTGGACTGGCACGTCGTTTCCGTTGACGGCCACAAAACGAAAGGGCAATACCATTTCAGTGTGAAATAAATGATGCTGGCGTCTTTCTGGGTTGCACTGCGCTTTATCCATTTTGCTACTTTGATGGTGGCATTTGGTGGTGCGCTGTACAGTGGCTGGTGGGCGCCAGCTCGTCTGCGCCCTTTGCTGTCGCGGCGTTTTCGCAGGATCATGCGAGCTGCGCTCGCCGTGAGTGCTGTCAGCACAGCGTTAATGCTGATGGTGCAGGGCGGATTGATGGCTGGCGGCTGGCAGGATGTTTTCCGGCCTGATGTCTGGCTGGCGGTAATGGGAACGCGCTTTGGCAACCTCTGGCTGTGGCAAATTATTCTGGCGTGGCTCTCGCTGGTTGTCCTCCTGCTGAAGCCTGCACGCAGTATGCGCTTTTTGCTGTTCCTGCTGGGTTTTCAGCTCATCCTGCTGGCGGGTATCGGCCATGCGGCAATGCACGCGGGATTGCCCGGTGTCGCGCAGCGGTTTAATCATGCGGTGCATCTGCTCTGCGCTTCTGCCTGGTTTGGCGGTCTGCTGCCATTCCTCTACTGCCTGCGTCTGACGCAGGGCCAGTGGCGACAACTGGCGATTGATACCATGATGCGTTTCTCGCGCTATGGGCATTTTGCCGTGGCGGGTGTGATCCTTACCGGTATTATCAATGCCTGGCTGGTTCAGGGAACGTTTATCTCGGATTCCGACTATGGCGATATGCTGTTAGCGAAATGTGCGCTGGTGGCGCTGATGGTGGTAATTGCACTGGTGAACAGGTATGTTCTGGTGCCACGACTTTCCACGAACGGGGGACGGGCGCAACAGTGGTTTATTCTCACCACGCAGGCTGAAGTTGTGCTTGGCGCGCTGGTGTTACTGGCGGTCAGCCTGTTTGCGACTTGGGAACCTTTCTGATACGAACGATACAATGATGAAGAAAATTGCGCTCTCTTTACTGTTAATGGCGGCCTCCTCTGCAGCGCTTGCCGCTCCACAGGTGATTACCGTCAGCCGTTTTGAAATGGGCAAAGACAAGTGGGCTTTCAATCGGGAAGAGGTGATGTTGACCTGCCGTCCCGGCAATGCGCTGTTTGTCATTAACCCCAGTACGCTAATGCAATACCCGCTCAACGAGGCTGCCGAAAAACAGGTAGCGGAAGGCAAAACCAGCGGACAGCCGATTGACGTTATTCGGGTTGATGAACCGGGTCAGCCCGGCAAGAGAATGAGTCTGGCGCCGTTTATTGAACGTGCGCAAACGCTCTGCTAGTTAACAAAAAATATCTGGCTGTTTTCCAATAAAAAACCGCAGGCTTTCATCATGAAAACGTGCGGTTTTTTCTTTCCCGGACCGTTTACCAGACGCAATTTTCTGACCACTTTAGTCGCAGACTGGAAAACCTGGCACGGTCATCTATTCTTAAAGGGCAAGGCGACTTAGCCTGCATTAATGCCAACTTTTAGCGCACGGCTCTCTCCCAAGAGCCATTTCCCTGGACCGAATACAGGAATCGTATTCGGTCTCTTTTTATTTGTCTTATTTATCAATGGGTTACGATTGCAAATCCGAAATTTTCCGAAATTTGTCCGAATTTCCGTATTCCGGTCTTTTTCACTTATATCACAACAAAAAGCACCTTAACATTTCTTTTACAGAAAATCAGAGCATCAAATATGCTTTCTCACCGCGTTCATCAAGGTACATTTTTGTGGTGGTTTCAGAGGTGTGGCCAGGTAGCTTCTGAGCGAAGTCTTCGCCGTATGCATCCCGATATAACCGACCAGAAAGGCTCTGTATCACGTGAATCGTGGGCGGAAATTCACTGAAAAATATCCCAATTATTTTCTGGCGGATACAAGTTATTCTTGAGCTCATGTGTTCAGAACAAAACGCCTCCCCGATCATCAAGGCTGGGGCAGTTTCGGACTTTTTATTCCCTGACAGGTAAGGCGATAAAGTGTGACTTCAATTCATTTAAAATCTGTTTCACTTAGCGTTGTTATTTTCTACCGCCGTGGCGAATCCCCCTAAGCGGAGGGGCGTAATCAGCAAGTGATCACCTGTCAGAACGGTAAATCCCCAGCGCGAGTCATGGCTGCTGACCAAAGGCTCACCGGGAGGCACCCGGCGCCACGATATTTATTCATGCCAACGTTAAGACGCTGACTTTCTCATTTCTGGTGGAGCATATTTCAGCTGCTGGTGGCGATAACCCTTTAACTGAGAAACACAAATGAAAGTGATGATTATTGGTGCCAGCGGTACCGTTGGACGCGGTATCGTGGAGAACATGAAACAGCGACATGAAGTAATCAGCGTGGGTAAAAGCCAGGGAGACCTGCAGGTAGACCTTAGGGACGAGGAGAGTATAAACACGATGTTCAGAAAGAGTGGGCGTGTGGATGCTATTGTTGCGGCAACCGGGAATGTTCACTTTGGGCTATTTAATGACATGACCCCCGCGCAGTTTCTGTCCGGATTGCAGGATAAACTGATGGGGCAGGTGCAGCTGGTAATGGCTGGTAAGGAATGGTTAAACCCGGGTGGATCCTTCACACTGACTACCGGCATTCTGGCACAGCACTCCATTCGTGATGGCGTGAATGCCAGCACCGTGAATGCTGCTCTGGAAGGCTTTATCCGCGCGGTGGCAAATGAGCTGACAGGCTTACGCATTAACGCAGTAAGCCCGACAATGCTTACCGAAGCAGAAGAGAGCTATGGCCCTTACTTCCCGGGATTTGAAAGCGTACCGGCAGTCCGGGTGGCGCTGGCATACCAGCGAAGCGTTGAAGGTATCGAGACGGGAAGGATTTATCGCGTCTGGTAATGCCAGCATTCAACTCAAACTACTCTTAAGCGGCTTTTATCGTTTCAGAGGCATATGTCAAAACGCAGATGTGTGTCTATATAGGGAGAATGGCCGAAATTTCTTTCTGTTACAGTTAGTGGCATGTTGAGTTCAGATGACGCTAATTGTTACTGTATTGTTATTGTCGAAGGTATTTCCCGTTCGTAGTATCGCCGGGGTTCACTAACGAAGCGCTAATGCCTGGAATCGTTGTCGTGAGTTAATGAATTGTGTAGGTAATAAATATGCTCTCTGTCCAGCGATGAAGGGATTACCCGGAGCGGGCAGAGGGCAGATTCTTAGCCACCAGGTCGCCTGTTCCAACCCAGCAGGGGCCACCAAACCGCCACTAGCTCATCGGAAGAGCGACAACCCTGGTGTTGTGGTGCGGGGTTCGATTCCCACTGATCGCGCCAGTGCATTACAAGCCGAAAGTGCCTGCCTTTTGTTGGGTCAGTAGAGCAGCGAAGACAAGTTGAGGGGGCAGGCACTTTCTGGTTTTAATATCAGTGGGCCTTTTGAATGAGCTCGGTTTATTGGAAAATGCTGTGTACGATGGTCGTCTCTGTGTAGACCGTGCTCAATCAAAAGCACACTGTTGAAAATGTCGTGTGCTTTCTGTTGCGGTGAATCCCACTATGCGTAGGGGCGTAACCAGCAGATGTGCAAGATCAGAGTGTAGGCCGCAGCGCGTGTCATGGAAGCTGTCCAAAGACTCACGGGGAGGCACCCCGCACCGCAACATCTATTATCATGGAGTATTGATAAGCATCGCCATTGAGGGGGTGATGCAGCACATACTGGCCCGCGGTGCTGCGCCGTGTCTGACACAAGACCAGACAGGTAAAATTTTCGAAACGTTTTTTGATTTTGTCAACGTCCTGTTAAATTACCAATTTGATATGGGACTATTATTAAACGATTTCTCAACAAGGCAGGCGCTAGCGTCGGCAAAGACATTTCCTCGGTCATATTTTCCCCAAAACTGAATTTTCCATCTTCCAGTGAGTTAGCTTCTGGCATCCAGTCTCTTCATTAACTGATTATCTCTTGAAATAACACTGTGTTTATATGCAGCATTATTTCTGAGGTATACCATGCAGCGCCACCAGAACTTCTCACGGTGTGCTGGTTTATTATGACGCCTCGGTAGTTGAGTCGGCAGGTTACAAAAAACCAAATATTTTATTGGGAATAGTCTTCTTACCTCTGTACTTGATCCAACGGTTGTTTATTCTCAGGAAAGTGGTGAAGCCATATTATGCTGTGTGTTGGGTTTTAACATTCGTATTCTCCATGTATGTTACATATACAGAAGATTATAACGAGCAACTTGAAATGGCATCTTGTGATATTGTCACGCAAATAATAAATGAAAATTATAATTCTCGCGACGTTAAATGTATGTCTGTAAAGATTGACGAAAAGGTTAGTGAGGTTTTCTATCGCGCACATGCCATCCTCAATAATGGCAACTCTGTCAAAATTGGGATAGAGGAGCAGGGCGATGACCAGATATATGTAACCCTATCTACATTCTAAGCTGACAACCCCAAAGACCCGTCATCTGCGGGTTTTTGTCTAATGTCTGCCGGACTTGGAACCGATGCAAAATCTTTCGAACAAAGCGCTGCCGCAACTCATAGTGCTGGGATGGGTTTGAAAGCACTTAGCAGAGGAATTGCTTATTCAACGCTGGAAATGCTATCGCCATGGTATACAACAAGGTATTCTGATTTCCTCAGCTCGTGTCAATATTTTTATGTTTTATCAAGAATAAAGAGAGGGGCAAAATGGAACAACAAAATGAATCACATACAGGCATGGAACAGTGGGATTCGTTAATTCATAGTAATTTTCAAAGAGGTATGCTGGATAGCATGAGTCAGGCAACAATTGAAGCAACTTATGTTATAGACAAATTCAGCATGTGGTTACTTGTTGGAACAGGTGCAACTGCTTCAATAATAATAGCTAATCTGGATAAAATAATACCCTATATTGGCAAAGGAGGGTTCAAGCTTGCAGTGATATTGCTGGCGCTTTCTTCTTTGTGTGGTGTAGTGGCGAAAATATACTCCATAGGTGTTGAAGGGGCAGCAAAACTGTCATTACGTGCTGTGGAATTGATGAAAGTTAAACAACAAGAATATGATGAAGCATGCCAGAAAAGGGATGATATTGCTGAAAAGACAGGGTATGAAAGCAAATTTGAACCAAATTTCAAGAAAATCATTGATGGTTATGTGGGTTTATTTCCTTCAAAATTTCTCAGGAGTTATCTGCATAAAGTATTAAAGCATGCGGATGAGCCTAATGAAGGTGGAAATAAAAAAGCAGTGCATTCAATTGTTTATCAATCAATTGCTGTATTTACTCAATCTGTTTTATATATAGCTTTTCTGGTAGTTGTTGCATTCTCAGTAAGTATGAACTAAACAGACTCGATTAGGTTTTTACCTGGATTTCTTATAGATCCGACGGTGCATGTTACAGCGCGCCAGGCGCAGAAATCGGTTGAAACTGAACCGGCGTTTGCGACATCTTCAGCTTCCTTTCCTCCGGTGTCCTGCCGCATCCATTCGCGCACAGCCTCTGGTAACAATACCAGAAGCTGGCGGTCGTACGGGATTAGCGTGCCTGTTCCTGCTTTTCCGCATCGCTCAGATAGCGCACTTTGCGGGTATAATCCTGCCCTTTGAAGAGTAATGGCGCATCCGGAGATTCCAGATATTTCTGCCATTCTGACAGCGGGAAGCCGCCATGAGCGCCAATCACCTCTTTCGGGATAATGGACGGTGTTCCACCGATTTTTTTAGACACCGGCCAGTTCGTCCAGTCACCCAGATTCACGGTGATAAAATCCAGTAAATCCAGCGCGGCAGCGAGCGGTGGTTGATCCGTCGGCGGCTGATCGTCCGGGATCATTTCCCAGGTATCGTTGAACAGGTTGAGCCACAGTGGACACAGCCGCTGGAAAGTGGAATATGTCGCGGCAAGGAAGGTGCTGTTCACATGATCTTCCAGCGAGGGACGAATCGTTGACGCATAATAGGCCGGGACGTTTTTATAACGTCCATTTTCGAATTTTGCGCCCATTCTTCCCTTTCTGAAACAAGAGTAAAGACGCCCCTCTTTGACCCTGTAAGCCGGGTCGCGTAATAAATTGAGGTCGGAGTCAATCATTAACACGCCAGTTGAATCCGGTGAAGCCTGCAAAGGCGCCTGAATCTTGAGCATTCTGCTTTTATAGATTTGCGCATATTTGTGGTTCGGATTCGGAACGCTAATCTCTAAACGGACAACCCGCGTATTGGCAGGCAGGTCGCTAAATTTCTCAACAGGTTGATCGGTAACGATGACGATTTCTTTCGCCGTGGCGGCGTTTAGTGAGGCGAATTTTGCGCTGAGCAGCGCCTCTTCAATAAAATCTTCACCCACGGTAGGGATGATGATACTGCTGACAGGGGTCCCTTCCTGTGGCGCATCCGATGCCCAGTCAATGTTATGACGCGCGGTGATATGCCGGTATTGCTTGTTTAGCTTTTTGAACAACACTCGTCATGACTCCTTAATTTTCATGCGGTTAAGCATAAGATTCATTGTGATGATGCGCTCATTCTATCGCAAAGTGACGGTGTTTACTCTCTTTGCAAAAAGGTGAGCTTTCCTGGCACTAATCTGCCGGGTCATGACAATGCCAGAATGATAAATGACAGATATTCGCGCACCTGTTACTTTTCCCGACATAATATCCCAGGGAAAATCACATCTTACTGACTTGTCTATTTCAGCAGCGCAACGTTTTATACTTCATGAAAGAACGAAAGCTCTGAAAAAATTTGTTTTAAGACTCAACTTATTCTTGCGTAATGTTTTCTGAAAATTACAATCGCGCTCTGTTATTTTCACCTTAAAAGGCGCATGCTGTGCGCAGCGTAGCTACAGCCTCAGTTGCAGGTTTTATGTGTGGTCACCACCTTGTCATGGGGACGTTGGGATGATCAACTGGTTCACTGTCACTTGCGCTATACGTATCGCATAAAAGACTGATGAGCGGACTCATTTTTTTCTTACGCGTTACCCAATTTTTTGACGCTCACGGTAAAATTTTATGTCCGTTGCATTTGATCGATCGCTACTCCATCCCCGTTACTGGTTCACCTGGTTTGGTCTTGGTATTCTCTGGCTCCTTGTCCAGCTTCCCTATCCGGTACTCTCATTTCTTGGCTCAACAATGGGAACGGCGTCTCGTCGCTTTCTGAAACGCCGGGCGCACATTGCTGACAGAAATATCGAACTTTGTTTTCCGGAAATGAGCACGGCGGCGCGGGAGCGTTTGCTGGAGCAGAATTTCCATTCACTTGGCATGGGGCTTATCGAGACCGGCATGGCCTGGTTCTGGAGCGATGCCCGGGTGAAGAAATGGTTCGACGTTGAGGGATACGACAACCTGACTCGCGCGCTCGGTGCCGGGAAAGGAGTGATGGTGGTCGGTATTCATTTTATGTCACTGGAGCTGGGCGGCCGTGTGATGGGGCTTTGTCGCCCAATGATGGCCACCTATCGCCAGCACAACAGTCCGTTGATGGAATGGGTACAGACGAAAGGGCGTCTGCGTTCGAACAAGGCGATGATTGACCGGCGTAATCTTCGCGGCCTGGTGCAGGCGCTGAAATCCGGTGAAGCGGTCTGGTTCGCTCCGGATCAGGATTATGGTCGCAAAGGGAGCGTCTTCGCGCCGTTTTTCTCTGTGCCTGACGCCGCCACGACGAATGGCACTTATGTGCTGTCGAAGCTGTCCGGCTCCGCGCTGCTGACCATCACCATGGTGCGCAAACCCTGTAAGCAGGGCTATCGCCTCTATATCAGCAAAGCGATGGATGACTACCCGGTGGATGACGAACTGGCCGCCGCGTGCTACATGAATAAAGTGATCGAGCGGGAAATTTTGCGCGCACCTGAACAGTATTTATGGGTACATCGCCGCTTCAAAACGCGTCCTGTGGGCGAAGCTTCATTGTATTAAGCACTGAGGCCTGCTTCGGAACAGAAGCAGGCATTGGGAAGGTTATTTCGTTAGTGCAGCAACCTGGTCAGCAAGACTGTCCAGTAACTGGAAACGGCGTCGATACTCTGCGCGTTTTTTACTGGCAATACTTTCCAGCGGTTTACGCGCCATCTCACACGGCAAACGCCAGCGCCAGCGATTCTCTTTCACACCCTCAACGGATACCCAGAACTCATCATAACTGGCGTGGAAATGGCGGCCTTTGCTCAGACGATAGCGGAGCGCACGGAAAACATGTCCGTTGTCACTGACGCCATACACTGTGGAAATCCCGCTATGGCTGGCAAAAAGCCAGATAAACTCCATTAGCAGGCGCTTGGGGAAAATGCCGTGACAGGCTCGCGTGGCCTGTTTGATGACCTCGTGCGAAACATTACGGCGCGGGCCCTGTAACCCGCCGATCACCAGTTGCCATTCACCATGATTATTCACTACGCTGAAGGTTACGCTGGCGAGCAGCGTGCGGCTGGCATCATGCAGCCAGAGGGTGGTTTCCCCTTCACGCTCGGCTTTGCTGGCGCAGGAGGCAGAGAGCGTAAAATGTGACGCGTCCTTGCCTTCCAGTACGATAAGCGTTGTTTCATCTGCGGACATCAGCGCCTGTGCGAGTCGTGAGCCGGTCAGTGTGTCGATAAATTCATAATGACTTACCACGGCATCGGCGCGCTGGCAGGCGTTCATACCGAGCGTAAGATACTGACGATGCGGCTTGCTCGGTAGCGTCACCTGCGCTTTCAGCAACTGCCCGAAATTAGGTCGTTGCGACAGGCTCCTCAGCATGCGACGCGTCGGCGTATAAAACAGCAGTGTGCGCAGCAAAAATTTGAGCCGATAGTTTCTTTTTTTCCAGATAGGAGCCGGCGTTAGTTCGCCCGTCACCAGAGCGGAAATCAGGCTGGAGCGATGTGTAAAAGCCTGTTCTGTGTGCAGACTGTTATCAGTCACGGGAAAATACCTCATCATTATTCTTTAGCTATTTTACCGGGTGATAACGATTGTATTAACGCTCAGTCAGACTATATTCCCGTTCTGTTTAGTAATGGTTGAGGAAATTTCGCTTTAGTTGTTACTTATCGCCATTTTTGTTTTTTCTATACTTAATGAGGGAGGAAAAAACATGTATCAGCGAATCGAGGGTAAACATTGGCGGCATATCTGGCTGGTCGGTGATCTGCACGGTTGCTGGCAACCATTGATGGCGGAACTTAAGGTGCGGAAATTTAACCCGTATCAGGATTTACTAATATCGGTCGGGGATTTAATCGACCGTGGCGCGGCGAGTTATCAGTGTCTGGGGTTATTAAATGAAACCTGGTTTGCCGCGATCCGGGGAAATCATGAACAAATGGCAATGGATGCTGTGGATAACGGCGATATGTCACTGTGGTATATGAACGGCGGCGACTGGTTTTTAGACAGCACCCCGGCAGCACAGGTGGATATTAAGCGTTTGCTGCAAAAATGCCACCAGCTTCCGTATATTTTTGAGGTGGATTGCGTAAGCGGCGTGAATATTGTTGCGCATGCCGATTACCCTGCCGCAGAGTATGCCTGGCAGAAAGCGGTGGATCCGCAGCAGGTGTTGTGGAATCGCCAGCGACTGAGCGATCATTTCGCCGGGCGTCATATGCCGATTACCGGTGCCGATCACTTCTGGTTTGGCCATACACCACTACAGGAACGCTATGACGTAGGGAATCAGCACTACATCGACACCGGCGCGGTCTTTGGCGGCGAGCTGACCCTGGTGCAGCTTCAGTGATCAGAAGTCGCTGAACTCACTGGCCGGACGCCAGAAACCATCAATAAAATCTTCAACCGGAAAGCAACCTCCCTGGCGCAGGCGCTGATCCTGCATAGCAAAGACACATTGCGACTCGGTGCGATACACATCCACGACAATATCTTCACAGCCGCCATCGAGATAACAGACAAATAAAACCAGTGCGAACATCACTCCCTCAAAGCCGTACACCCTGAGTTCATTGTAGGAGAGGAAGTCAGGCAGGGGAAACCGGCAACTAAATAACCCGCCTCAGCGACGGGTTCTTTTTGAGTCAGGCAAGACGCATGACCCAGGCATCGGACTGTTCATCGTAATGTTTGCGATAAAGGACGGAATGTTCACCATTCAGAAGGGCAGGCACGCTGGTGTCGGCATCCCAGGCATCAAGTTGCATGCATAAATCCGGGTCGGATTTGCAGGGAATACTTAACGTTCGCTCACCATGCTCTTCGCCATGCAGCTCGGCATCATCTATTTCGAAGGCCCCGATACGTACGCTGGTTTTGCTCATCATCTTCTCCTTGAAATACGGTGTCGTGGTACGACCAGTCTGATCGCCCATTTCTCATCCTAGTCAACTGAGAGAAGATTACCAGTAAGAATTTGCTGCTTTTTTGTGCGTCGTTACGCATTGCCTGTAAATAACTTGCCATCACGCACCAGCTCACGCGGGTAGCTGTTTTTCAGCCGTGAACCGATTTTTTTTGCCAGTCCGAGAGGAAATCCCTGGAAAGTGACGATGACGTCATCCGTTGTCGGCGTGTTTTCCGGGTAGACATCGCGACCACGATACCACTCCTCGGCTTCCGCTACGCTGAGTTCAAAGGCGGAGTCATCGCTCTCAGCCAGCGCGATAACCGCTTCGTGCTGCCAGCGATACCCCTTGTTATGCGTTTCCGCCAGCCGCAGGCCGATGCGGGAAAAACGCACTTTGCCGACTAACGGTTCGATTTCCGCCGGGAAAAGCCAGATCTCTTTGTCACGCTGCCAGAGTGTTAGCGCTTCGTCCCAGCGAAGACCCACTGCGGCCGCAGCATCGGTAACCGCAGACGCCTCGCGGCCTTTCATGGGTGCAAACGGGAATTTACCCACTTTATAGCCCGGTGCGGGCAGCGGCTCGACGTGCGCGGTTTTGTGCAGCCGTGCGACGAAGAACCCTTCACAGTCAAACACCTGCGGGAAAATGTGTAAAAAGCCTTCGTCTGTCAATACCTCGCGCGCCTGAGGGAATAAACCTTCCAGCGAGACGACCTCTACTGCCTGCGGATAACGGGCCAGCAGCCACGCAATCACCGACTCGTTTTCATCACGATTCAGCGTGCAGGTGGAGTAAACCAGCGTCCCGCCGGGGCGCAACGCATGAAAGGCGCTGTCGATGAGTTCCTGCTGGGTGACGGCAATCTGTTGGTTGCTGGCGATGGACCAGTTTTTCAGCGCGTCGGGATCTTTACGCACCACGCCTTCACCGGAGCAGGGCGCATCCAGCAGGATCGCATCAAACGCTTCCGGTAAGGCCGCGCCAAACACGCGGCCATCGAAATGGGTTAACGCCACATTGCGGATGCCGCAGCGGCTGATATTGGCATGCAGAACTTTCACCCGGCTGGCGGAGAATTCGTTTGCCAGAATGGCACCGTGATTGCCCATGCGGGCGGCGATCTGAGTCGTTTTGGAGCCCGGCGCGGCGGCAACGTCCATTACCCGGTGCGGTTGATTGCCATCGGCAAACAGCGCCGCGACCGGCAGCATGGAGCTGGCTTCCTGAATATAAAACAGCCCGCTTAAATGCTCCGCTGTACTGCCGAGCGGCAGGGCGTCTTCGTCTTCCCGTTCGATCCAGAAACCTTCCTCGCACCATGGGACTGGCGTTAACTGCCAGCCATAGGGGGCGACGAGAGTGAGGAAATCGGCGATGCTGATTTTCAGCGTATTGACGCGAATGCTGCGGCGCAACGGGCGATGACAGGCGGCAATGAAATCGTCTAATGACAGCGTCGCGGGCATCGCAGCACGCATCTGCGCCAGAAAGTCATCGGGAAGGTAAACGGAGTTTTGAGCCACGGAGCGCACCACCAGCAAAAAAACGGGTGCGCAGTTTAGCACAAACGCCCCGGCGGGGGACACCGGGGCGTGGTGTTTAGCGCGGCAGGGCGGTTCCCCATTCGCGCCACTCTTTCGGTTCGGCTTCCAGCAGCAGGAAGTGCTTGCCCGCCTGCGCTTTCGGGGCCAGTGGAATACCCGGCGGCGTCGCGAAGGCAATGCCGCCGCGGATGAACTGGTTGAAGGTGCCGGTTTTCACCACTCCGCCTACCAGGCCGAAGTCCAGACTGTAGCCCGAGGCTTGCCAGAACACCGAGTTATTTCGTACCAGATGCTGATAACGCTGGCTGATACGCAGTTCAATCATCACACGGTCAGACAGCGAACCCAGACGCAGCGCGGTGACCGTACCGACTTCAATACCGCGGAACAGCACTGGCGTACCGATATTCAGAGAGCCGGCTTCCGGCGCTTCCACCACAATGCTAAGACCGTCGAGGTAGCGGGAGTCGGTAATCGTTGCTTCCTGAATTTCAAAATCACGGCGTGGCTTGCCGCGACCCGGCTCAACGTTGACATAAGGCTGCAACAGTGTATCCAGATGCTCAACGCCTCCTGCGGAAATCTGCGGCGTGATGACCGAGAAACGCGTACCGCCGCGGGCAAAGGTCTCGACGTATTCCGGGTAAAGCACCGCTTTTGCCTGCACTTCGTTGCGGGCGGTAATCAGCTCCAGCGACTGGATCTGACCGATGTTGATCCCCAGATAGCGAATCGGCATGCCTTCCGCCAGTTTCCCGGCATCAAAGGTATGCAGGGTGATCTGGCCGCCGACAGCGCGTGCTGCGGTTTCGGTCGGGTAGAGCGGGCGTTTGTCGCCTTTTCTGACTCCGGCGCCCGCGCCGTTCAGGTTATCAAAGCTGATGGCGCCTTTCAGCGCCCGCGATAGCGGCGAGGCCTGTACGGTCAGACCGCTACCGTTAAGCTGCACTTTTGCGCCGCCTTCAGCCCAGAACACGCTGTTACTGGTGAGCAGGTTGCGGTATTCCGGTTTAATGTGTAGATCGATATCGAACGCGTTAGCGCGCGGACGCACGGTGATCACTTCGCCGACCTGAAACTTACGGTACAGCACCACTGAGCCTGCCTGGACGTCCGGCAGGGTGTCGGCAGTCAGGGAAAGTGTTGTGGTGGGGAGATCGCCGAGGCTGTTCTCCACCGCTTTTTCCACGTTAGCAAACAGCGGATAGCTGGCTTTAAGCGCACCTTTTTCACCCGGTAGCACACGGATGCCGCCGTTCACCCATTCCGTGGCGCTGGCACCTAAAAATTCCACACCATCCAGCCCGACTTTTACATCAATACGGCTGTTGACCACGAATTTGCTGTCGCCAGGCACCAGTTCGCGATACTGCGGCTCAATAGCCACAGCGAAGGTGATGCCTTTCGTCGTCAGCGTCCGCTCAACGACCTGACCAATCTGAATACCATGCAGGATGACAGGTTGCCCGGCATCAATGCCGTAGCTTTCCGGCGCGGTCAGCGTCAGCGTGGCGACATCTGGCGTTTGTAACAGTGTTTTGTTGGCGGGCAGCACCGAAAAGTGGTTACGTGCCGCGCCTTCGCCGGGCACCAGTTCGAACGTGCTGCCAGTGAGCAAAGAACTGACATTGACGTTTGACAGCGACAGCTTCGGATTACGCAGCTCAATGCGCGTATTCTCACGCAACAGATTCACCACGCTGGGGTCAACAGTCATCTCGCCGGTAACTGCGCCGCCCGGGTTGAGATCCAGTTTCGTGAGTTGCCCCACCTGCAGCCCCTGATACATCAGCGGCGTGGAGCCTGCGTTCAGCCCGGTACCGTCAGGCAGGTCGAGCTTCACAATCACTCCGCGCTGGCTATGCGCCAGGTCGGCATAGAGGCCAAATTCATCGTTTTGCTTCGCGGCGGCGGAGTCGTCCGGCGAGTCAAAGGCAATCGCGCCATTGACCAGTGCGGCCAGGCTTTCAAGCTGAAGTTTCGCACCGCTGAAATCGACATCCGCTTTCACACCGGAGACGTTCCAGAAGCGGCTGCCTTTTTTCACCAGGCTGGTGAAACGGCGGTCGATCAGCACATCGATGGTCACACCCTGTTTGTTGGGATTGATGGTGTAGTCGTAAACACGACCCACCGGAATTTTGCGGAAATAGACCAGCGAACCGCTGTTCAGCGAGCCCAGGTCCGGCGCGTGCAGGTGGATCATTAGCTCGCCGTTGTTAATCCGGTATTTTGGCTGCGTATCAAGGGCGACGAAGTGATCTTCCTGCTCGCCTTTACCGGGCATCATGCCGATATAGTTACCGCCGACCAGCGCATCGAGACCAGAAACTCCCGCCAGCGACGCTTTCGGCGTGACCAGCCAGAATTGCGTCTCTTTACGCAACGCATCTTTCATGTCGCTTTTGATGCTGGCGCGAACCTCGATTTTGTTCAAATCCTTGCTGAGGCTGATGTTCTGTACCGTACCGACTTCAACCCCCTGATAGCGAATGGGCGTACGGCCGGGGACGATACCGTCAGCGGTCATAAAGTCGATGGTTATCGTGTTACCGCGATCTTCATAGCTGCTCCAGATAAGCCACCCGGCAATCATCAGCGCGATGACCGGAAGCAGCCAGAAAGGCGAAATGCGACGTTTTGTTTTAATTCTCGCTTCAGTCGGCGAAGCGGGCGTTTCCTGACTCATGTGCATCCCAAAGTAAGCGGCTGTCCAGCCATTCAACTGCAAGAATAGTCAATATTACCGCTGAGCCGAAATAAAACGCAGCGGGACCCATAGTAAAAGAAAGGAGCTGGTCGCGATTTATCAGCGACATCATGAGTGAAATAACGAACAAATCCAGCATTGACCAGCGGCCAATCCAGGTCACAAAGCGCAGCAGCAAAATGCGGGTGCGCAACCCCTGTTCACATTTAAAGTGAATGCTGATAAGCAGCGTAATCAGCACGATCACTTTGGTAAATGGCACCAGAATACTGGCGAAAAAGACGACGCCAGCCACCGCGACGTTACTGTGGGCCAGCGAAATAATCCCCGAGAGAATGGTATCTTCCTGGCGCGCGCCATTCACATAAATAACAGATATCGGCAGGACGTTGGCAGGAATGAGCAGAATCAGTGAGGCAATCAGCGCCGCCCAGCTTTTTTGCAGGCTGTTTTTCCGGCGGAAATGGAGCGGCGTATGGCAACGGCGGCAGCGTCCGCGTTCATCGGGCAACCCGGTATAGTGGCAATTGAGACAAACCTGCAACGCCGAATGGGAGCGCGTGGCAGGGCGCTGCGGGTAGAATCGCTCCCAGAGTTGTTCTACGTTGAGATGAATCATCGTCAACAGACTCAGGATCACCAGACTGATAAAAGCGATAAGCCCGTTGCCAGGTTGCAGGAAGGCGTAATCCTGAACTTTGATGGATGCCACCGCGATGCCGACGAGGTAAATATCCAGCATCACCCACTCTTTGAGTTTCTCCAGCATCAACAGCACCGGGCGCAGATTCATCCCCAGCACATTACCCAACCACAGATACGCAATGGACACCACCAGCACCACCGGCGCGCCGACGGTACAGAAAAAGACCATCGACGCGGTAATCGGATCGCCCTGACGGGTCATCTGCCAGATGCCTTGCAATAAATTGGCGTCGATACGCGTTCCCAGCAGATGTAGCCGCAGCAGCGGCTCCTGCCATGCAAACGGCATCAACAGCAACATCGCAATCGCCATTGCGCCTAAACGCGCTAACGACCAGTCGCGCCCGTCGCGAATTTTAGCATTACACTGAGGACAGTATGCGCTCTGGTGTGATTGCATCAGCGGCAGCGAAAACAGTGTGTCGCACTCCGGGCAGCGCTGATAATGGGCACGGGGAAGCGGCTCACTGATGGAGTGAACGGTGATTTTCGTTTCCGGCGCAATGTGGGGTGATTTCAGTGCCATTTATCACGTACGAAGATGAATGTGTAAAACTATCTTAACTCATGAATGGATTCATCTTGAGCCCGGCCGCATTTAATGTTTATTTTATAGGGCTATGCTCCGGGCACACTACCGGGTTCGAAGTAAGATAACCAAGTGATTATAAAATGACCAAAACAGAATTTTACGCAGATTTGAATCGCGATTTTCAGGCGTTGATGGCAGGTGAAACCAGTTTTCTGGCAATGATCTCTAACCTGAGCGCATTGCTGTACGAGCGTCTGGATGAGGTCAATTGGGCCGGATTTTATTTACTGGACGGTGACACGCTGGTGCTTGGACCATTTCAGGGTAAAATCGCCTGCGTGCGTATTCCCGTTGGGCGTGGCGTCTGCGGTACGGCGGTGGCGCAAAATCGCGTTCAGCGCGTGGCCGATGTTCACGCGTTCGACGGCCACATCGCCTGTGACGCGGCGAGTAATGCCGAAATCGTACTGCCCATCAGCGTAAAAAATCAGATTATTGGTGTACTGGATATCGACAGTATCGCCTTCTCCCGCTTCACCGAAGAGGATGAACAGGGGCTGCGCGAACTGGTCGGGCATCTCGAAACGCTGCTTGAGGCCACCGATTATCAAAAATTCTTTGCGCCCGTCGCAGGATAATCAACGGATAACGTAGCAATTAACGATGGCGTCATTATAATGACGCCTGTTCATGCCTGCGGCTTGTTGGCTACGTCCGTTGTAATCAGGAAATTTCATGGAAAATCAACCTAAGTTGAACAGCAGTAAAGAAGTTATCGCTTATCTGGCCGAACGTTTTCCGCACTGCTTTAGTGCTGAAGGCGAAGCGCGCCCCCTGAAAATTGGTATTTTTCAGGATCTTGTTGAGCGTGTTGAGGGCGAAATGAACCTCAGCAAAACCCAACTTCGTTCCGCATTACGTCTTTATACTTCGAGCTGGCGTTACCTGTACGGTATCAAGCCGGGCGCAACCCGTGTCGATCTCGACGGTAACCCGTGTGGGGAACTGGACGAGCAGCACGTGTCTCACGCTCGCCAGCAGCTTGAAGAAGCCAAAGCGCGCGTTCAGGCGCAGCGTGCAGAACAGCAGGCGAAAAAACGCGAAGCTGCTGCGGCTGCGGGCCAGGAAGAAACGCCGCGTCGCGAGCGTAAACCGCGTCCTGCCGTTCGTCGCAAAGAAGAGGGCGATCGCAAGCCTCGCGCTGCGAAGCCGGCAGCAGCAAAAGCCGCTCCGCGCCCGCCGCGTGAAGAGCGTCTGACCCCGGTATCCGATCTGTCCGTGCTGACAGTGGGGCAAGCGCTGAAGGTGAAAGCAGGCAACAACGCAATGGACGCCACTGTACTGGAGATCACCAAAGATGGCGTTCGTGTACAGCTGACTTCTGGTATGTCAATGATTGTACGCGCAGAACACCTCGTGTTCTGAGACGGAGGCCGCGCCAGGCATGAACACTTTTTTTAAGGTCACCGCGCTCGCAGGGCTGTTGGCAATAACAGGCCACGCGTTCGCTGTGGACGATATTACGCGTGCTGATCAGATTCCCGTTCTGAAGGAAGAAGCGCAGCACGCGACGGTGAGTGAGCGTGTCACCTCACGCTTTACCCGTTCGCACTACCGCCAGTTCGATCTCGATCAGGCGTTTTCCGCTAAGATTTTCGATCGCTACCTGAACCTGCTGGATTTCAGCCACAACGTGCTGCTGGCAAGCGATGTTGAACAGTTTACCGCCCGTCGCAAAGACGTGGGTGAAGAGCTGAAAACCGGCAAGCTCGATGTGTTCTACGATCTCTATAATCTGGCGCAGAAGCGCCGCTTTGAGCGCTACCAGTATGCGCTGAAAGTGCTCGCCCAGCCGATGGATTTCACCGGCAATGACACCTTCAACCTCGATCGCAGCAAAGCGCCGTGGCCGAAAGATGTTGCCGAGCTGAACGCCCTGTGGGACAGCAAGGTGAAGTATGATGAGCTGAGCCTGAAGCTGACGGGGAAAGATGAAAAAGAGATCCGCGAAACGCTGACCCGTCGCTACAAGTTCGCCATCCGCCGACTGGTGCAGACCAACAGTGAAGACGTGTTCTCGCTGGCGATGACCGCCTTCGCACACGAAATCGATCCGCACACCAATTACCTCTCTCCACGCAATACCGAACAGTTCAACACCGAAATGAGCCTTTCGCTGGAAGGGATCGGTGCGGTGCTGCAAATGGATGACGACTATACAGTGATTAATTCACTGGTCGCTGGTGGCCCGGCGGCGAAAAGCAAAGCGATCAGTGTGGGTGACCGTATTGTCGGCGTGGGCCAGACCGGTAAAGGGATGGTTGACGTGATTGGCTGGCGCCTGGATGACGTCGTGGCGCTGATCAAAGGACCAAAGGGCAGCAAAGTGCGCCTGGAAGTGTTGCCAGCCGGTAAGGGCACCAAAACCCGCATCGTAACCCTGACTCGCGAGCGCATTCGTCTTGAAGATCGCGCGGTCAAAATGTCGGTTAAAACCGTTGGCAGCCAGAAAGTCGGCGTGCTGGATATCCCCGGTTTCTACGTCGGTCTGACCGATGATGTGAAAGTACAGCTGCAGAAGCTGGAAAAACAAAACGTCAGCAGCGTGATTATCGATCTGCGCAGCAATGGCGGCGGCGCGCTGACCGAGGCGGTTTCGCTCTCCGGGCTGTTCTTCCCGTCCGGCCCGGTGGTACAGGTGCGTGATAACAACGGCAAAGTGCGTGAAGACAGCGACACTGATGGCGTGGTGTATTACAAAGGCCCGCTGGTGGTACTGGTTGACCGCTTTAGCGCCTCTGCCTCTGAAATTTTTGCCGCGGCGATGCAGGACTACGGCCGTGCGCTGATTGTCGGCGAGCCGACCTTTGGTAAAGGCACCGTGCAGCAGTACCGTTCGCTGAACCGTATCTACGATCAGATGCTGCGCCCTGACTGGCCTGCGCTGGGCTCTGTCCAGTACACCATTCAGAAGTTCTACCGCATCAATGGCGGCAGTACCCAGCGTAAAGGCGTGACGCCTGATATTCTGATGCCGACAGGCAATGAAGAAACGGAAACGGGCGAGAAGTTTGAAGATAACGCGTTACCGTGGGACAGCATCAACGCTGCGACTTTCGTCAAAACGGGCGACATGACGCCGTTTGGGCCAGAGCTGCTGAAGCTGCATGATGAACGTATCGCCAAAGATCCTGAGTTCCAGTACATCATGAAAGACATCGCGCGCTTTAACGCGATGAAAGCGAAACGCAACATTGTCTCTCTCAATTACGCGCAGCGCGAAAAAGAGAACGAAGAAGATGATGCAACGCGCCTGGCGCGGATTAACGATCGCTTCAAGCGTGAAGGGAAGCCGCCGCTGAAAAAACTGGACGATCTGCCGAAGGATTATCAGGAACCCGATCCGTATCTGGACGAAACTGTTCATATCGCGCTCGACCTGGCGAAACTGGAAAAAGAGCGTCCCGCAGAAGAACCTGCACCCGCGAAATAAACCTCAACAGGCACAAGCAATTGTGCCTGTTTTTTTCCTCTCTTTTTACACGTAAACAACATACTACAAAATGTAAAGTTGTGTTTTTCTCGTGACTTAGCGCCTGCCAATGCTTGAAAATACGCGCAATACCCATACGATGTGGGTAATCGCATAGTGCGTGTTGTTATAAAGAGGTTAAGAGAAAATTATGATGCGAATCGCGCTCTTCTTGCTGACTAACCTGGCCGTCATGGTGGTGTTCGGGCTGGTATTAAGTCTGACAGGAATTCGGTCGAGCAGCATGACAGGGCTGTTAATCATGGCTCTGCTTTTTGGTTTCGGCGGTTCCATCGTTTCGTTAATGATGTCGAAATGGATGGCGCTGAAATCGGTCGGTGGGGAAGTCATTGAGCAGCCGCGTAATGAAACGGAAAACTGGCTGATGAACACCGTCGCCCAGCAGGCGCGTCAGGCCGGTATCGGCATGCCGCAGGTGGCGATTTACCACGCACCAGACATCAACGCCTTCGCTACCGGCGCACGTCGTGACGCCTCTCTGGTCGCGGTCAGCACCGGTCTGTTGCAGAACATGAGCCGTGATGAGGCGGAAGCGGTTATCGCGCACGAAATCAGCCATGTCGCCAATGGTGATATGGTCACCATGACCCTGATTCAGGGGGTAGTGAACACCTTCGTCATCTTCATCTCACGCGTGATCGCGCAGATTGCGGCCGGTTTCCTTGGCGGTAACCGTGACGACGGTGAAGAGAGCAACGGCAACCCGCTGATTTATTTCGCGGTGGCAACAGTTCTCGAACTGGTGTTTGGTATTCTGGCCAGCATCATCACTATGTGGTTCTCCCGCTATCGCGAGTTCCATGCGGATGCCGGTTCGGCAAAACTGGTGGGTCGCGAGAAGATGATTGCCGCGCTCCAGCGTCTGAAAACCAGCTATGAGCCGCAGGAAGCCAGCAGCATGATGGCGTTTTGCATCAACGGCAAATCGAAGTCGCTGAGTGAGCTGTTCATGACGCACCCGCCGCTGGACAAACGTATTGAAGCGCTGCGTAGCGGCGAATACCTGAAGTAAGCGTTGGGCAATGTAGAAGCGCGTCTATTGACGCGCTTTTTTTATGCCCCGGCCCGGGGTTGCGTGACGCGCAGACCGCTGACAATAGCGGCCACCACGGCAAGCGTACCGGCGAGCAGTAACGACACGTGGGTGCCATGTTCTCCGGCGAGGTTAAACAGTAACGCGACCAGCGCCGCCCCGGTGCTTTGCCCGAGCAGACGCGCGGTGCCGAGCATCCCACTGGCACCGCCACTACGGTTGCGCGGTGCCGAGAGAATAATTGTGTGATTATTGGGTGACTGGAACAGACCGAAACCAGCGCCGCACAGCACCATCCGCCAGACGATATCCCAGTCGGCAGGGGCGGCTGGCAGCATCGCCAGTGCAAACAGCCCGCAGGCCATCACCAGCAAGCCGAGCGCGCCTAAGAATCCGGCATGCACTTTCTCAATGAGATAGCCCGCCAGCGGCGCCATCACCATTGTCGCCAGTGGCCAGGGGGTGAGCAGCAGCCCGGTCTCCACTTCGCTTCTGCCCATCACCGATTGTAAAAAGAAGGGCAGAGAGACCATCGCCAGCATCTGCGCGCAGAAGGAGCAGATGGAGGTGCAGATCGACAAGGAAAACAGCGGAATACGCAACAGATCAACCGGCAACAACGGCACCGGCAGCCGTAACTGGCGACGGACAAAGAAGAACCCGATAATCAGCATCACTACCACTTCAGTCAGCACCAGACGGAGCGATTGCCCTTGCGCAAAGCTGCTGAGCGCGGTGATGAGCAGCCCGAAGGTGAGGGCGTTCATGACCGCGCTGGGGAGATCAAAGCGCGACGCCTGGCTGCGGGCATTGTTGGCAGGCAGAAAACGCATCGCCAGAATCAACGAAATAATGCCCAGCGGCACGTTGATCAGAAACAGCCACTGCCACGAGGCGACGGATAAAATAGCCGCCGCGATGGTCGGCCCGGCGGCGGACGAGACCGCAACCACAAATGAGTTAACCCCCATACCGCGCCCGAGATGACGCTGCGGGTAGATAAGCCGGATAAGCGCGGTATTCACGCTCATCAGCGCCGCGCCGCCCAGCCCCTGTGCGACGCGCGCCAGTGTGAGCATTTCCAGTGAGTGCGAGAGCGCACAGATAAGCGACGTGATGGTAAACACCACCAGTCCTGCTTTGTAGATCCGGCGGTAACCGAACATATCTCCAAGAAACGAAAGCGACAGCAGCGAAATCACAATGGCGATCTGGTAGGCGTTCACTACCCAGATGGACGCCGCAGGCGACGCGTGTAGATCGGTGGCAATCGTCGGCAGGGCGACGTTTGCGATAGCGCCATCCAGCACCGCCATCGACAGACCAATGACAATGGTAATGATGGCGCCGTACCGCTGTGGCAGGGGCAACCCATCAGAGGGATTTTTATCCATAGAAAAAATGTGTATTAAGGGAAATTATTGATCGGATAATGATTTTAGCATTGATTATTCAGTCTCAGCTCGCAGATTTGTAACCAGATTAAAGAAGATGCATTGCGGTCGGGGTCTCACAAATTTATACTAAAAACTCGTTCTGATTTTTATAAAACACTCGCGGTGAGGTGATAAATGGCAGTCGCAGATTTGGATAAGCAGCCAGATTCTGTCTCTTCAGTTCTGAAAGTCTTTGGCATTCTGCAGGCGCTGGGGGAAGAGCGCGAAATTGGTATTACCGAACTGTCGCAGCGCGTCATGATGTCGAAAAGCACGGTGTATCGCTTTTTACAGACCATGAAATCACTGGGATACGTGGCACAGGAAGGCGAGTCTGAAAAGTATTCTTTGACGCTCAAACTGTTTGAACTGGGTGCCCGCGCGCTGCAAAACGTGGATCTGATCCGCAGCGCAGACATTCAGATGCGTGATTTGTCGCGTCTGACGAAGGAGACCATTCACCTCGGCGCGCTGGATGAAGACAGCATTGTTTACATCCATAAAATTGATTCAATGTATAACCTGCGTATGTATTCGCGCGTCGGACGTCGTAACCCGCTGTACAGCACCGCGATTGGTAAAGTCCTGCTGGCCTGGCGTGACAAAGACGAAGCGGTGCAAATTCTTGATGGCGTGGAGTATAAGCGCAGCACCGGGCGCACCATCACCAGCACGCAAGATCTGCTGCCGGTACTCGATAAAGTGCGCGAGCAGGGCTACGGTGAAGATAACGAAGAGCAGGAAGAAGGGCTGCGCTGCATCGCTGTGCCGGTCTTTGACCGCTTTGGCGTGGTGATTGCGGGCCTGAGCATTTCGTTCCCAACGCTGCGTTTTTCCGAAGAGCGTTTGCACGAATATGTGAAAATGCTGCACGGTGCGGCAGCGAAAATTTCGGAGCAAATGGGCTATAACGACTACCCGTTCTGAGGTTTTTCCTGAAATGAGAAACGCCGCGTTACGCGGCGTTTTTGTTAACCTTCATCGACGACAGTCGAACTTTTTCGCAGCACCGGACAGTTCGTCAGCCCGATGATCCCGCTGTCAGTATGAACATACTGTGCGGTACTGATGCCGCGCGCGGTAAGATACTTGCATTGTAAGCCCAATCCACCCACATTTTCTTTGCTGCCAATGAGCACGCCATAACCGCTGAGCAAAATAGCGATCCACGCGATAGCCAGCACAATAATTGAACGAATAATTAAACGCATTGCTGCCTCTTTTTATGAATCATCGCGTAAACAGGGTAACGCAGCGGTTGACTGAAACAAGTCAATGATTCCTAAAATGATCAGAACGGATTACAGTGAGCCATCGTTTAAGGTGACGGTGGTAACCTGAATTCAGTATGAATTATCGCGGAGAGTGGAGTGAAAAAATATCGGTGGGTTATCCTGGCTGTCATCTTGCTGCTGTGTGTGCTGCTCTGGACGCAGACCATCAACGTGATGTGCGACCAGGATGTACAGTTCTTCAGTGGGATCTGTACCATCAACAAGTTCATCCCCTGGTAAGACATTTTATGCTCGAATGATTTCCTTCCTGAATGCGAGTGGTAGAATGGCCTGTTATTTTTGAGGTGGTGAAATGAGTGACTTACTGAATTCCGGGGTTTTGAATCTGGCATCGCTGGCGGTGTCTGTGTTGTTGCTGGTAATAGGTCTGGTATTGTGGTTTTTCGTCAACCGGGCCAGCTCACGCGCAAACGAGCAGATTGAACTGCTTGAAGCGCTGTTGGATCAGCAGAAGCGTCAGACTGTGCTGTTGAGACGCCTTTGTGAAGCCAACGAACCGGAGAAAGAGGAACCCGCTGTTCAGGCGGACGTGAAGCCGCAGGACGATGACATGATTCGTCTGGTTGCTGAGCGTTAATCTTCTCTGCACGTCTTCCCGGTAGCGACAACCTGCCGGATACCGGGAAAGACGCCATCCTTTCGCACCGTTATGGTGCACTGTTCCAGTCACTGTTTTCTTTTACCGTTTCGTTTAAGTTTAAATTAACGGTTATTATTGTTTGTTTATGCATTAAATCACCCGCTGAAACTTTTATTTCCACTTTTTTAATATTCAAAGCTATTTTTTAGCGAAACGTTTTTATATGCATCGCGATGAAGCATTGTCATTAAAATTTCATTATTATGGTGCAGGATAGCATTTATTCTTTGGTACTCATTCCCGCTGTAAGCGAAACCGATAGCACGGCTCATTTCGCCTTTTTTAACATTTTTTGTTAAACAGGGCGCGCATGACTATGCACAAATCAGTGAAGGATATAAAAAATTGACCTGATATAAACAGGGACAACTGGACGAAGCGCGAGTGTTGGTCTATGGTGAAAATGTCTATGATTATCAGCACGTGCGCACGTTTTTCAAACACTTGCTGGTGGAGGTTTAGCTGAGAACATTGCGCATAAATGTGCAGAGGATCGAAAGACGGACAACGATTTTGTGCGACCGATCGTGACACGTTTAAAAATGGCTTGCCATTATTAACGTTGTGTGTGATAACACGTTTTGGGTTAAACGAGGTACAGTTCTGTTTATGTATGGCATTTTCAGTAAAGAAGTCCTGAGTAAACACGTTGACGTTGAATACCGCTTCTCTGCCGAACCTTAATTAGTGCCTCATGCAGTCATGTCTCAGTTTTATCTATGTAAGTGCCTTCGGGCGAAGAAAACACTCTAAGGAATTTTGCAAATGGCAAAGATTAAAGGTCAAGTTAAGTGGTTCAACGAATCTAAAGGTTTTGGATTCATTACTCCGGCTGACGGCAGCAAAGATGTATTCGTACACTTCTCTGCTATTCAGGGTAATGGTTTTAAAACTCTGGCCGAAGGCCAGAACGTTGAGTTTGAAATTCAGGACGGCCAGAAAGGCCCGGCTGCAGTTAACGTAACTGCTATCTGAATCCAGCACCACTGATCTTGTTGCGCGTCCCACGCGCACCATCAGCCATAAAGCCTCGCATCTGCGGGGCTTTTTAATGGCCGCAATTTTCTCGAAATTACCGCGCGATGGCGGTACACTTCGCCCTTCGTTGAATGTCCCCGGAGTTGTCATGTCTTACCGTTGTCCTCTTTGCCACGACCCGCTGACGCGCCGTGAAAACAGCTATATCTGCCCGCAACGGCATCAGTTCGATCTGGCGAAAGAGGGCTATGTGAATCTGCTTCCCGTTCAGCATAAACGCTCGCGTGATCCGGGTGACAGCGAAGAAATGATGAACGCGCGCCGCGCGTTTCTGGATGCCGGGCACTACCAGCCGCTGCGCGATGCCATCTGCCAGCAACTGGCACAGACGGGCGCGACGCAACTGCTGGATATTGGCTGCGGAGAAGGGTATTACACCCACGCATTTGCGGCGATCGTCCCGCAGACCTGGGGGCTGGATGTCTCAAAGGCGGCAATACGCGCCGGAGCGAAGCGTTATCCACAGGTGAATTTTTGCGTAGCTTCCAGTGAGCGCCTGCCGTTTGGTGATAACAGTATAGATGCGGTCGTGCGGATTTATGCGCCCTGCAATCCGCAGGAGCTGGCGCGCGTCGTCCGACCTGGCGGTTGGGTTTTCACTGCCACGCCGGGGCCGTGTCATTTAATGGAATTAAAAGGGCTGATTTACGAGGAAGTTCATCTGCATGCGCCGCACAGCGAACAGCTGGAAGGTTTCGCGCTGCAGCAGCACCAACAGGTGGCGTATCCGATGACGCTGTCAGGTCAGGAAGCGGTGGCGCTGTTGCAGATGACGCCGTTTGCCTGGCGCGCCAGACCAGAGGTCTGGGAAACGCTGCAACAGCAGGCGCAATTCCACTGCCAGACCGATTTCGCAATCCACGCCTGGCAGCGCGACGCTTAACCGGCGAAGTGGCTCCAGAGGATCTGCGAGCCAATGCCAATCAGCACAATCCCGCCGAGAATTTCCGCCCGTTTGCCGAGCAACGGGCCGATAAAACGTCCGATCATCATCCCGAGGGTCGACATAATCAGCGTGGCGCAGCCGATAGCCAGCGCGGTGGTCACAATGCTGACCTGCAGGAAGGCGAGGCCCACTCCGACGGCCATGGCGTCCAGGCTGGTGGCAATCGCGGTGGTCACCAGCAACCAGAAACCATGACGGTTCGGTGCCAGCGTTTCTTCGTCATCATCGCCACGAACCCCTTCCACAATCATTCGTATGCCAAGAAAGACCAGCAACACGAAGGCGATCCAGTGGTTCCATTCCAGCACAAACTGACTCGCCAGCATGCCGAGTCCCCAGCCGATCAGCGGAGTCAGCGTTTCGATGACGCCAAAAATAAGACCCGTACGCAGGGCTTCAGAGAATTTAGGTTTATGCAGCGTCGCGCCTTTCCCGATAGACGCGGCGAAAGCGTCCATCGACATGCCAAACGCGAGAAGAATAGTGGCAGACAAATTCATGGGTGTGTCCTGACCGGGGTATCTCCATATGACACATCACTGCCCCCAGTAAACAGCAGTCGATGCGTCTATGGTCTCGCCTGATCACCAGCGGGCTGGTCATCCGTACGTACCACGTTTTGCAACGAGTATGTTGATACGTACATCTCCGGGAAAGGAAATCGGCTACTCCCCAACGACGGGCGCAACCTTAACATATTTTTTGAATATAAAACAACAACAGGAAATCATTATTTATATTACTTATTGATAACGATTTTCATTTAAATTTATTGGTAATGAAATCGTTAAAAAATAGGAGGAAAGAACGTGAGGGTTATAGCCATTGCTATATTGTTCACCGCGGAAAATTCAGTGAAATATAGCGATGGCTATGTCTTTAACTTATTGAGTTGAAACGAGAAGTTTATATATCTTTTCCAGATCGTCGATATTTCGAACGCGAATAAGCAACCGCCGATGTTCTAATTGCATTACCAGCACGCCGTCCTCAGATAAATTCATCTCTTTAATGCGGTTATAATTTATCCAGACGTTGGCGAAGAAAAATCCCGTTTGTTTGAACAGAATTCTCGGGGTGCGGATCCAGAACAGATACAGTCCCATAAGCGCCAGCGCGCTGAGCAGCCAGGTGGTCACGATCGCGCCATGTTGTGTCACGTTGTTGTAGATAAGTATGGCGACCAGACCGACAAAAATAATCCCGTCCACGCGGTTACGGCGCAGCAGGGGAATGGAAAGCAGCAGAGGACCATTGCGGCGCGGCATGATGAACTGATCATAGAGGGCGTAAGCGAGCAGGGCGACGATAAAAATAATCAGTATCCAGTCCGTGATTGTCATTAAGCCTCCGGATAAAAAAAACCGGGGGCGCAGGGCCCCCGGCATACAGCGAACAGATTACAGACCCAACAGGCCGATAGCGTAGCCCACGATACCGATGACGAAGAAGCCAACGATGATCCACAGCGGGTTCACTTTCTTACGCAGCAGCCACATACAGGCGAAGGTCAGCAGCAGAGGCACCAGGCCCGGCATTAACTGATCAAGGATGGTCTGCACGGTGGTGACACGCGTCTGGCCATCCTGACCGGTGATGGTAGAAACCACCAGCGGGATGTTCACGTGCGTCCACTTGTTAACCAGCGCCCCCATGACAAACAGACCGAGGATTGACGCCCCCTCTGTCAGTTTCTGCAGGAAGCCGCCGCCCATGTCCTGAACGATATCCACCCCTTTACGGTAACCGTATGCCACACCGTAGTAACGGGTCAACAGACGAACCAGGTTGAACAGAACGAAGAACAGCAACGGACCGAGCAGGCTGCCGCTCATCGCGATACCGGCACCCAGCGCCGCAAATACCGGACGTACCGTACCCCAGAAAATCGGGTCGCCCACACCGGCCAGCGGTCCCATCAGACCCACTTTGATACCGTTGATGGCACCGTCGTCGATCTCCGCACCGTTAGCGCGCTGCTCTTCCATCGCCAGCGTAACGCCCAGAACCGGGGCCGCAACGTAAGGATGGGTGTTGAAGAATTCCAGGTGACGCTTAATCGCCTGACGGCGCGCATCGTTGTTCTCCGGGTACAGGCGTTTAATTGCCGGTACCATCGAGAAGCAGAAACCCAGCGCCTGCATACGTTCGAAGTTCCATGAACCCTGGAACAGGTTAGAACGGATGAACACGCCACGAATATCACCCGGAGTGAGTTTTTTCTCGGTAGTAGTTTTAGTGATATCAACCATTTCGCTCACCTGTTAGTCCAGTTCGTTATCGAGATCGTTATTACCAGCGGCCTGCACTGACCCACCCGCGACGCGGTTGTATTTCGGGCTCAGCTGGATGTACAGAATAGCCATCACTGCGCCGATAACACCCAGAGCAACCAGGTTGAAGTTAGTGAATGCCGCGGTGACGAAACCGAGGTAGAAGAACGGCATCAGGTAGCCTGCGCGCATCATGTTGATGACCATCGCATAACCAACGACCACGATCATGCCACCGGCGATGTTCAGACCACTGGTCACCACTTCCGGAATCGCGTTCAGCATGCCCTGAACTTCACTCGTGCCGACAGAAATTGCCACGATAACCGCCGGGATGGCGATACGCATTGCCTGCAGGAAGAGGGAAGAGACGTGGATCCAGGAGAGCGCTGTCAGGTTGCCGGTTTCGGCCGCCTTTACTGGTGTCGAGATTTGCCAACTTCGCGTTGTATTTCTCGATGAGCGTTTCTGCGTTTTCGCCTGGGACGAAATCAATCCAGCCGACGTTCTCCTGCTCGCCCAGCAACATTTCTGCTGTTTTCAGCAGTTGTTCTGCAGCCCAACCATGTGTGCCTATCACAATAGCAATCGTCACTTGCTACCTCCTCTTATTATCTATTTATGCACCACTGCCTTTAGATGCACCTTGAGACTTTGTCAGTAACCGAATCGATTCAGACAAGGGTTCGAGCATAAAAAACTAAGACTTCCGCGAACTATTTTAGATAGTGAAAAAATAATTAATGTGATGAAGATCCGTAATTTAGTTATAGACGATTAATAATTTTGCGGTGCAAAAAATCGTGTTTTTTGCAAATTCAGGTAAATCTTTGCGTCAAACCGATATTCTTTGATATGTTTACCTCCAGTTTAATCAGACAGGAGTACAGGGGTAACCCGTTATATGGACCGTCACCGACGCCACATCTCTTTCAGGTGCTTCGCCACCTGGCAAACCGGCGCCTCGCGCCAGCCTCGTTTCTCACCCGTTTTTGTCACGCCTGCCGGAACTCCCGGAACGACAACGTGCGCCCATAGCAGGAGTCAGACATGGAATTCTTAATGGATCCCTCCATCTGGGTCGGCCTGTTGACGCTGGTGGTGCTGGAAATTGTCCTCGGCATCGATAACCTGGTGTTTATCGCGATTTTGGCTGACAAACTGCCGCCAAAACAGCGTGATAAAGCGCGCCTGATCGGCCTGTCACTGGCGCTGGTGATGCGTCTGGCGCTGCTCTCCGTGATTTCGTGGATGGTGACGCTCACCCGACCATTGTTCAGCATCTGGGAATACAGTTTTTCCGGCCGTGACCTGATCATGCTGCTCGGGGGGATATTCCTGTTGTTCAAAGCGACAACCGAACTCCATGAACGGCTGGAAAATCGCCAGCATGACGAAGGCCACGGCAAAGGCTATGCCAGTTTCTGGGTCGTCGTGCTGCAAATTGTGGTGCTGGATGCGGTGTTCTCACTGGATGCGGTCATCACGGCGGTCGGGATGGTCAACCATCTCCCGGTGATGATGGCGGCGGTGGTGATTGCGATGGCAGTGATGCTACTGGCCTCTAAACCGCTGACCCGCTTCGTTAACCAACATCCGACAGTGGTGGTGCTCTGTCTGAGTTTCCTGCTGATGATTGGTCTCAGCCTGGTGGCGGAAGGCTTTGGTTTCCATATTCCGAAAGGTTACCTGTATGCGGCGATTGGCTTCTCGATAATCATCGAGCTGTTTAACCAGATTGCCCGCCGTAACTTTATTCGTCACCAGTCGACGCTGCCGCTGCGCGCCAGAACGGCGGATGCGATCCTGCGCCTGATGGGCGGTCGCAAACAGGCCTCCGCTCAGCATGATGCCGACAGCCCGTCGTCGCCGGTGCCGGTCACGGAAGGGGCGTTCGCCGAAGAAGAGCGCTATATGATCAACGGCGTACTGACGCTGGCCTCGCGCTCGCTGCGCAGCATCATGACCCCGCGCGGGGAAATAAGCTGGGTTGATGCTAACCTGAGTACCGCTGAAATCCGCGAGCAACTGCTCTCGTCGCCGCACAGCCTGTTCCCGGTGTGCCGTGGCGAACTGGATGAAATCATCGGTATTGTGCGCGCCAAAGAGATGCTGGTGGCGCTGGAAGCCGGCGAAGACGTCGCCGCTATCGCCTCGGCTTCTCCGGCGATTGTGGTGCCGGAAACCCTCGACCCGATCAACCTGTTGGGGGTGTTGCGCCGGGCGCGTGGCAGCTTTGTGATTGTCACCAACGAATTCGGCGTGGTACAGGGGCTGGTTACGCCGCTGGACGTGCTGGAAGCGATTGCCGGGGAATTCCCGGATGCCGACGAAACGCCGGAAATTATCACCGATGGCGACGGCTGGCTGGTCAAAGGTTCCACCGATCTCCACGCTCTGCAGCAAATGCTGGGCATGGACACGCTGGTTGATGACGACCAGGAAGTGGCGACCGTCGCCGGGCTGGTGATCGCCGTCAACGGGCAGATCCCGCAGGTGGGCGACATGATTGAACTGCCGCCGCTGCGCATCACCATTGTGGCGGCAAACGACTACCGTGTTGATCTCGTGCGTATTGTTAAAGAGCAAGCGCATCACGACGACGAAGAAGAGTAATCCTCAATGCTGCGGCTTGAGGGGCCAGGATGCCCCTCATGCTGCGACGGCAGCCGCGGCAGATACTCTGCCAGCCACTGCGGAAGCGCGCTCAGCGGCATCGGGCGCGCATACAAATACCCCTGCAGAATATGTACGCCATGCAGGAACAGATACTGCGCCTGCTCCTGCGTTTCCACCCCTTCTGCAACCAGTTGAATCTTCAGCCGCTGACCCAGCGCGATAATAATGTCCGTCACTGTCGAGTTCACCGCGTCGGTGCCGATGGCATGGGTAAACGACTTATCGATTTTCAGCACGTCCGGGCGCAGTTTTTCCAACCAGGAAAACGAACTGTTGCCGGTGCCAAAATCGTCGATCGCCAGTTTGATACCTTTGCGATGCAATTCTCTGATCAACCGGTAATCCACATCGTGAATGTCATTCCGCTCCGTCAGCTCCACAATCAGTTGTTGATGCGGATGGGCGCTGAACCAGTAATGATTCAGGTCGCGCAGCAATTTACCGTCGACGAAATGGCTCGCCGCCACGTTAAATCCGACGTGAAACAGCGGGCTTTTGGGAAATACCTCAATCTGCCGCACGGTCTCGCTAATCACATAGCGTGTCAGTGTTTCAATCAGATGATGTTCTTCCGCCAGCGGGATAAACACATCCGGCGGGATCGGCCCTAACCGCGGGTTGTCCCAGCGCAGCAGGATCTCCACACCCACGCACTGGTGGTCGGCGGCATTCAGCAACGGCTGGCACCAGACATCAAATTCCTGCGACGCCACCCCCATATTAATTTCCCACGAAAAACTCATCCGGCTGGCGGTGACGAGCCAGGCGATGCCCGCCAGTAACAGACTGAGGATCAGCGCCAGCGGTAACTGGGTGGGCAGGGATTTCAGCGCCAGTTCGGTGGTGCCCGGGCTGATGAGATTGACGGTAAACGGAAAATGCGTCGAGGGCAGGCTAAAAACCTGATCGGACGCGGGCACATTAAGCGCCGTCATGACGCCGCTCGCATCCGACAGATGGCGGTCTTTCACCGTCAGGCTGATGCTGTTGATGAGCGGCTTTTGCGGCTCCAGCATCAGCGTGCTGAGCAGATCAATATTCACGCTCATCAGCACGCCGCTACCGGCATCATTTACGGCGGGATACCATTGCAACAGCAGCGGACGACCTTTAATCAGGGTGTTATCGGTAAACAGCAGGAGTTGTGGCGAATCGCTGGGCAACGTGCTCACCACGTCGTGAATAACGACATTGCGTTCACCCAGTACGCTTGAACAATACAGCGTGCCGGATTTCACCAGCGCAATAGAACGCAACGTCTGCAATGCAGCCGCTTCTGTACGCAATGTCAGGTTGACCGCTGCGCAAGGCTGACCGACGAGCTGAAGCAATTCCGCACGTTGTTTTTCTAATGGTAACAATACCTTATCAATGGTTTCTACGGCGTGAATCGCGGAAATTTGCAACTGGTGCTGATTTTGGCTGCGCTGCGAAATAAATCGCACTGCCAGTGTGGTTAATAGCGTTAATAACGCGACCGCAAGACAGATAATAATGCGCTTTTGTCGGTACTGTTTAATGGCCCGCTGAGCATTTTGCATTGCTGATGCCTGTTATCGTGCTGTAAAGGGAATTAACAACCGCAACAGTGAAAGTGTAGTGCGCTAAAAAAAAAGAGCAGGATGAAGGAGATAAAAAAACGCCCGTCAGGTTGACGGGCGTGAGAAAGATGCGGGGTCAGTCACATTGTACTTTGATGGCCAGGCCGCCACGCGACGTTTCACGGTATTTCGCGTTCATGTCTTTGCCGGTTTCGTACATGGTTTCAATGACTTTATCGAGAGAAACGCGCGGCTCGCTGGTACGACGCATCGCCATCCGCGACGCGTTGATCGCTTTCACGGACGCAATAGCGTTACGCTCAATGCACGGCACCTGTACCTGACCGGCCACCGGGTCGCAGGTCAGGCCGAGGTTATGTTCCATACCGATTTCCGCCGCCACGCAAACCTGCTCCGGGCTGGCGCCCAGCAGTTCCGCGAGACCGGCTGCCGCCATCGAACAGGCCACACCCACTTCACCCTGACAACCGACTTCCGCACCGGAGATCGACGCGTTCATCTTATACAGCGCGCCAATGGCGCCGGAGGCGAGGAAATAGCGGGTGTAGATTTCCGGGCTGACGGGTTCGATAAAGTGATCGTAATAGGCCAGCACCGCAGGAACGATACCGCAGGCGCCGTTAGTCGGCGCAGTGACCACCCGGCCACCGGCGGCGTTTTCTTCGTTCACTGCCAGCGCGAACATGTTCACCCAGTCAACCACGACCATCGGGTCGCTGGAGAGCTTATCACTGGAGACCAGCAGGCGGCGCAGCGCCGAGGCGCGACGTGGCACACGCAGTGGGCCAGGCAGTACGCCTTCGGTGTTCATACCGCGGTCGATACAGGCCTGCATGGTTTGCCAGACGTTGGCGAAGTACGCATCAATCTCGTCTTTGCTGTGCAGCGCCAGTTCATTTTTCATCACCATGCCGGAGAGTGACAGGCCAGTTTCTTTGCAATAACCGAGCATCTCTTGCGCCGATTTGAACGGGTAGGGCACGTCCACTGCGCCGACGACGTCTTTGCCGAAATGCTCTTCATCAACGATAAAACCCCCGCCGACGGAGTAGTAAGTTTTGCTGTAGATTTCGTTGTCGCCCGCGTACGCGTGAACCGTCATGCCGTTCTCGTGCAGCGGCAGGTTGTCGCTGCGAAAACGCATGCCGTCATCCGGCGGGAAATCCACCTCTTTACGCCCCTGCGCCAGCAGCAGACGACCGCGCGTTTGTACGTCGCGGATAAACGCCGGTATCGCGTCAATATCCACGGTATCCGGCTGGTTACCCGCCAGACCCATGATGATAGCGATGTCGGTATGGTGGCCCTTACCGGTTAAGGACAGCGAGCCGTAAACGTCAACCGCCACACGGGTGACGTCATCAATCAGTCCTTTTTCGACCAGATCATCGACGAACTGCTTCCCGGCCTTCATTGGCCCTACCGTATGGGAAGAGGAGGGACCAATCCCCACCTTAAACATGTCGAATATACTAATCACGATAACACTCCTGACAGGGTTGCCGGACCTTCCGGCAACGATGTAATCACTGGGCATAGTGTAAGAGGGAACGGCGGGATCAGCTCAATTATTCACATGAATAAAACTAATGTTTAACCCTGATTTTACTAATGCTGAGATGCCGCCCTTTTCGGGATCACAAGATAAGTATAGCTAAGGAGTTTCACCGATCTGCAGGGCCAGCTCACGGATGATCCCCGCCGTCATGCCCCAGACAAAATAGTGCTGATACCAGGAGAGCCACACGCGGTGCGAATTTCCGCGCCGGTGAATGTCGAGAGGGTGATAGCGGCCCAGGCGCAACGCCTCGGCGAGCGGCATTTCAAACACCGCAGAGACTTCATCGACGCTGGCGTGATAGTGCAGATCCGGGGGAATAATCCCCACCACCGGCGTGACCTGAAACCCCGTCACGCTGTCGACCGGCGGCAGCACGCCGAGAATTTCCACCGTCTCAGGCGGGATGGCGACCTCTTCCTGCGCTTCACGCAGCGCAGCGGCGATAAGTGACGCATCGGTGCTATCCACCGCGCCGCCAGGAAATGCCACCTGACCGGCATGCTTGCGCAGCAGCGGTGAACGCTGAGTCAGTAACAACCCAGGTTGCGCACGACGCACCACCGGGATCAGCACTGCCGCCTGTCGCTGATTCTGCGTACCGAGCCGCGTCTGCGGGCGCAGCAACTGAAAACGGGAGATAAAATCGTCCAGGCTGAGGTCAGGGGATTGCATCTGTTACGACTCCAGTTGTTGCAGTATACGATTCACTTTATCAAAGGTTTCCTGATACTCCGCGCTTTCCTCGCTGTCAGCGACAATCCCGCCCCCTGCGGAGCAGTACACATTGCCATCAATCATTGTCAGCGTGCGGATGGTGATGCTGGTGTCCATATTGCCGCAGAAGCTGAGATAGCCAATACTGCCACACCACGCATTACGCCGCTGCGGCTCAAGCTCGTCGATAATTTCCATCGCCCGCACTTTCGGTGCGCCGGTAATTGACCCGCCCGGAAACGCCGCGCGCAGCAGATCCGTGGCATGCAGATGCGCAGGCAGGGTCGCGGTGATGGTACTGACCAGATGATGTACGGCGGGGAAGGGTTCAACGACGAACAGTTCCGGCACCTTCACGCTGCCCGGAACTGCCACGCGGCCAATGTCGTTGCGCATCAGGTCAACAATCATCAGATTTTCCGCCCGGTCTTTCGGTGAGGCCGCCAGCGTTTCCGCCTGCTTGCTGTCGGCCGCGGGGTCGCTCAGTCGCGGCAGCGTGCCTTTGATAGGGCGGGTCTGAATCGCGCCCTGTTGCAGATGAATAAAGCGCTCCGGGGAGAGGCTCGCCACTGCGCCGTCGTCAAGACGCAAAAATGCGCTGAACGGCGCGCGGTTCTGACGATTCAGGCGCACAAACGCCTGCCAGGCATCACCTGCACAGCGGGCCTGAAAACGCTGGGCCAGATTGACCTGATAGCAGTCGCCGCTGTGCAGATACGCCTGCACCTGGCGAAACTTCTCGCCATAGCTTTCCCGGCTCAGATTAGAACGCCACGGCGACGTCAGGGCGAAATCCGCCTCAGTCGGGCGCGTTTGTGATTCGAGCCACTGCAGACGTGCAGCGGGATCGCCATAGCTTAACAGCGTTACTCGTTTTAACGAGTGATCGACAATCAGCGCCCAGTCGTAGATCCCCACCGCCATATCGGCAAGCGCGATGTCGTTTTCCGCAACGGACGGCAGGTGTTCAAAGCGACGACCGAGATCGTAACCGAACAGCCCCAGCGCACCGCCGAGAAACGGTAACGCCTCATCAGCAGGCGGATAAATGCCGCAGTCGTCCAGCGCCTGTTGCAGTAACGTCAGCGGATCTTCGGTGGATTCACGCACATCGCTGCCGTGACGCAGCGTGGTAGTATCGCCTCGGGTCACCAGCGTGCAGCGCGGATCCGCGACCACAATGTCATAACGGCTGTAGGGATGGTCGGCATAGCCGGAATGCAGCAGCATTGCCCAGGGCGTCGCGCTGAGCGCAGAAAACCAGTGTTCTGCGGCATCTTCACGCCAGGGCAGTGTCATAATAGAAGGGGACAACATCTTCCTCGATCGATAAAGTCTGCCGGCCACTGGTGAATGGCGGGGCGACATGAAATAATTACAGCCAATAATGTAGCAGGAGTCAGTCATGTTTGCAGGTTTACCTTCGCTCTCCCATGAGCAACAGCAACAAGCCGTAGAGCGTATTCAGGAACTGATGTCGCAGGGGATGAGCAGCGGTCAGGCGATTGCCCAGGTCGCGGAAGAGTTGCGCGCCAGCCATACCGGCGAGCGGATCGTGGCGCGCTTTGAAGACGAAGACGACGAGTAATTACGCCGCTGCGATAATCTTAATTTCAACTTTATATTGCGGTTTCATCAACCCGGCCTGCACGGTGCAACGTACCGGCGCATGGCCTGCCACCACCCACGCATCCCACGCTTTGTTCATCGCCGCGAAATCGGCTTTATCGGCGAGAAAAATCGTTGCATCCAGAATGCGGGATTTATCGCTACCCTGTTTTTGCAAAATGGCGTCAATCTGCGCCAGCGTGTTGGCGGTCTGCTCAAAGGCATCGGCATCAAGATTTTCCGGGACGCCGGTGTAGTAAATCGTCTGGTTGTGGATCACAACGTCAGACCAGCGGGCTTCGGCGTCGATACGGGTAATCGTCATAGTCAGGTTCCTCTGTGATATTCCATCGGTGTGCCGCAAGACTGCCACAATGTGCCGCCGGAGTCATCACTTCGACTGGCGCAACGCGCTGCGGCCTGACATAATCCCTGTCCAGATATACAGGGGGTAGTGTGACGGACGATTTTGCAACAGACGGTCAGTTAGCTAACGCGATACCCGGCTTTAAGCCGCGTGAACCGCAGCGTCAGATGGCGATGGCGGTGGCGAAGGCTATCAAAGAGACGCAACCGCTGGTCGTAGAAGCAGGCACCGGAACCGGCAAAACGTACGCCTACCTGGCGCCAGCGCTGCGGGCAAATAAAAAAGTCATCATCTCTACCGGCTCCAAAGCGTTGCAGGATCAGCTCTACAGCCGTGATCTGCCGACTGTAGCGAAAGCGCTGGGCTTCACCGGCAAAACCGCGTTGCTGAAAGGGCGCTCGAACTACCTGTGTCTGGAACGTCTCGAACAGCAGGCGCTGGCGGGAGGCGATTTACCGGTACAGACGCTGAGCGACGTGATCCTCCTTCGCTCCTGGTCTAATCAAACCATCGACGGTGACATCAGCACCTGCATCAGCGTGGCGGAAGACTCTGCCGCCTGGCCACTGGTCACCAGCACCAACGATAACTGTCTCGGCAGCGACTGCCCGCTCTACAAAGACTGTTTTGTGGTCAAGGCGCGAAAAAAAGCAATGGACGCCGATGTGGTGGTGGTGAACCATCACTTGTTTCTCGCGGACATGGTGGTCAAAGAGAGCGGTTTCGCGGAGCTGATCCCGGAAGCCGACGTGATGATCTTCGACGAAGCGCATCAGTTGCCGGATATTGCCAGTCAGTATTTTGGTCAGTCACTCTCCAGCCGCCAGTTGCAGGATCTGGCGAAAGACATCACTATCGCTTACCGCACAGAACTGAAAGATACCCAGCAGTTACAGAAATGCGCCGATCGTCTGGCGCAAAGCGCGCAGGATTTTCGCCTGCAACTGGGCGAACCCGGCTATCGCGGCAATCTGCGCGAGCTGCTGGCGGACAGCAATATTCAGCGTGCATTGTTGCTGCTCGACGATGCGCTCGAACTTTGCTACGACGTGGCGAAACTGTCGCTGGGGCGCTCGGCGTTGCTGGATGCGGCTTTTGAGCGCGCCACGCTGTATCGCGGCCGTCTCAAGAGGCTGAAAGAGATCAACCAGCCCGGTTACAGCTACTGGTATGAATGCACGTCGCGCCATTTCACCCTCGCGCTGACGCCGCTGACCGTCGCCGACAAATTCAAAGAAGTGATGGCGCAGAAGCCCGGCAGCTGGATTTTCACCTCCGCTACGCTGTCGGTGAACGACGATCTGCACCATTTTACCGCTCGTCTCGGCATTGAAGCGGCGGAATCACTGCTGCTGCCAAGCCCGTTCGACTACGAAAAACAGGCGTTACTGTGCGTACCGCGCAATCTGCCGTCGCCCAACCAGCCTGGTGCCGCGCGGCAACTGGCGGCGATGCTGCGGCCACTGATTGAAGCCAACGACGGGCGCTGCTTTATGTTGTGTACCTCACACGCCATGATGCGCGATCTCGCCGAACAATTCCGCGCCACCATGACGTTGCCGGTGTTGTTGCAGGGCGAAACCAGTAAGGCGCAGTTGTTGCAGCAATTTGTCAGCGCCGGCAACGCCCTGCTGGTGGCGACCAGCAGTTTCTGGGAAGGGGTGGACGTGCGCGGCGATGCGCTGTCGCTGGTCATCATCGACAAGCTGCCGTTTACCTCCCCGGACGACCCGCTCCTCAAAGCGCGTATGGATGACTGCCGTCTGCGCGGCGGCGATCCGTTCGACGACGTCCAGTTGCCGGATGCGGTCATTACCCTCAAGCAGGGTGTCGGGCGCCTGATCCGCGACGTGGACGATCGCGGCGTGTTGGTGATCTGCGACAACCGGCTGGTAATGCGTCCCTACGGCGCGGTGTTCCTCGCCAGTCTCCCTCCGGCGCCGCGCACGCGCGACCTCGGCCGGGCGGTGCGCTTCCTCGCGCTGTCATCAACACGGTAATTTGCTACGGACTGTGGTAAGATGCGCGCCATTTTGAAGACCTGCTATTGCAAGAGCGCGAAAACCCATGCGAATTCTGGCTATTGATACCGCCACAGAGGCCTGTTCTGCCGCCCTGTGGAATGACGGTGCTCTCTCCGCACACTTTGAGCTGTGCCCCCGCGAACATACGCAACGCATCCTGCCGCTGGTACAGGCGCTGCTCGACGAAAACGCTATTGCGCTGAGTGACCTCGACGCGCTGGCCTTTGGCCGCGGACCGGGCAGTTTTACCGGCGTGCGCATCGGCATTGGTATCGCGCAGGGGCTGGCGCTCGGCGCTGCGTTGCCGATGATTGGTGTCTCTACGCTGGCGACCATGGCGCAGGGCGCCTGGCGTAAAACCGGTGCGACCCGCGTGCTGGCGGCGATTGATGCGCGGATGGGCGAAGTCTACTGGGCGGAATATCAGCGTGACGAGCAGGGCGTCTGGCACGGCGAAGCGAGTGAAGCGGTGTTGAAACCGGAGGCCGTCAACGCGCGACTGAAACAGCTCGACGGTAACTGGGCGACCGTCGGCACCGGCTGGCAGGCATATCCTGACATGGCGCAGGGCGCTGAACTCACGCTCACCGATGGCGACGTGCTGCTGCCATCCGCCGAAGATATGCTGCCGCTGGCCTGTCAGCTTTATAGCGAACAAAAAACGGTGGCGGTGGAAAATGCCGAACCGAAATATTTACGTAATGAAGTCGCGTGGAAGAAACTTCCGGGCCGTGAATGAATCTGAGTAATAAGAGATTTTATGGCTGTCATGATTAAGGAGCTTCACCATGGTGGGTCAACAGCGTTTTTCACGTGGGCTGCTGGTCGGACTGGTCGCCATTGCCTTAAGCGGCTGTGTTACCGTCCCTGATGCCATCCAGGGAACCAGCCCGACGCCACAGCAGGATTTGACGCGTGTGATGGCCGCCCCGTCGTTGTACATAGGGCAGGAAGCGCGATTTGGTGGCAAGGTGGTCAACGTGCGCAACGAGCAGGGGAAAACCCGGCTGGAGATTGCCACTGTTCCGCTGGACAGCGGTGCGCGTCCGTTATTAGGCGCCGCGTCGCGCGGGCGCATCTATGCCGATGTGAACGGCTTCCTTGATCCGGTCGATTTCCGCGACCAGCTGGTGACCGTTGTCGGGCCAATCGCCGGCACGGTAGACGGAAAAATCGGCGATACCCCATACAAATATATGATGATGAATGTGACTGGCTATAAACGCTGGCGCGTCGTACAGCAGGTGGTTATGCCGCCGCAACCTATTGATCCGTGGATGTGGGGACCGTATCCGCGCCACGGACGATACGGTTATGGCGGTTGGGGTTGGTATAACCCGGGGCCCGCCAGTGTGCAGACCATTGTAACGGAATAACCTGTTGTATTTTGTAGTAAAAGAAACAGCGGCCCGTCCGCTGTTTCTTTGTTCCCGGAGTCATAAGAAAAATAAATAGTGACGCGCTTCGCAACCTGCATTCTGCACAATTTCTAAACTGGTACGCTGAGTTAATATTATGTTAACGCGTTGTTTATTAATTGGGGTTGCGATGACGACGATTCGAAAAGTTAGAGGTGATGCATTGAAGAAGGTTTGGCTTAACCGTTATCCCGCGGATGTTCCGGCGGAAATCAATCCTGATCGTTATCAATCCCTGGTGGAGCTGTTCGAACATTCAACCACACGCTATGCGGACCAGCCTGCGTTCATCAACATGGGCGAAGTCATGACCTTCCGTAAGCTGGAAGAGCGCAGCCGCGCGTTTGCCGCCTATCTCCAGCAGGGCCTGGGCTTACAGAAAGGCGACCGGGTGGCATTAATGATGCCAAACCTGTTGCAGTATCCGGTGGCGCTGTTTGGCATTTTGCGTGCCGGGATGATCGTGGTGAATGTCAACCCGCTGTACACCCCGCGTGAGCTTGAACATCAACTGAACGACAGCGGCGCCGCCGCCATTGTTATCGTCTCTAACTTTGCCCACACGCTGGAAAAAGTGGTCGATAAAACCCAGGTGAAGCACGTGATCCTGACGCGCATGGGCGACCAGCTTTCTGCCACCAAAGGCACCATCGTGAACTTTGTGGTCAAGTATGTGAAGCGTCTGGTGCCGAAGTATCATCTGCCGGACGCAATCTCCTTTCGCCGTGCGCTGCAACAGGGTTACCGCATGCAGTACGTGAAGCCGGAAATCGTCTCTGACGATCTGGCTTTCCTGCAGTATACCGGGGGCACGACGGGCGTCGCCAAAGGCGCGATGCTGACGCACCGCAACATGCTGGCAAACATTGAACAGGTGAATGCCACTTACGGCCCGCTGCTGCATCGCGGCAAAGAGCTGGTGGTCACACCGCTGCCGTTGTATCACATCTTTGCGTTAACCATTAACTGCCTGCTGTTTATTGAGCTCGGTGGGCAAAACTTATTGATCACCAACCCGCGCGACATTCCGGGGCTGGTGAAAGAACTGGCGAAATACCCGTTCACCGCCATGACTGGCGTGAACACGCTGTTTAACGCGCTGCTGAACAACAAAGAATTCCATCAACTGGACTTTTCGTCGCTGCATCTTTCTGCGGGCGGCGGCATGCCGGTGCAGCAGGTAGTAGCGGAACGCTGGCTGAAACTCACCGGACAGTATCTGCTGGAAGGGTACGGGCTGACTGAATGTGCGCCGCTGGTGAGCGTAAACCCGCATGACATCGACTATCACAGCGGCAGCATTGGTTTGCCGGTGCCCTCCACCGAAGCGAAACTGGTGGATGAAGATAACAACGAAGTGCCACACGGCGAGCCGGGCGAACTGTGTGTCAAAGGGCCGCAGGTGATGCTCGGCTACTGGCAACGCCCGGATGCCACCGATGAAATCATGCAAGACGGCTGGCTGCATACCGGTGATATCGCGGTGATGGATGACGAAGGTTTCCTGCGTATCGTTGATCGCAAGAAAGACATGATTCTGGTCTCCGGCTTTAATGTCTATCCGAATGAGATCGAGGATGTGGTCATGCAGCATCCTGGGGTACAGGAAGTGGCTGCCGTCGGTGTGCCGTCTGGCTCCAGCGGGGAAACGGTCAAAATTTTCGTGGTCAAAAAGGACGCGTCGCTGACCGAAGAGTCGCTGGTGACTTTCTGCCGCCGTCAGCTCACGGGCTATAAAGTGCCGAAACTGGTGGAGTTCCGTGAAGAGCTGCCGAAATCCAACGTCGGAAAAATTTTGCGACGAGAACTACGTGACGAAGCGCGCGCCAAAGTAGACAATAAAGGCTGAGCTTCGAGACAGTCGCCCCAGACGCCGGTTCTACCGGCGTTTTTTTTGGCGCAACAGACAGAGAGTATGATTTGAACTATCAGATGATCACCACCAACGACGCGCTCCTGCGCCTGTGCGAGACCGCGCGCACCGCGTCGGCCATTGCCCTCGATACCGAGTTCGTACGCACCCGCACCTATTACCCGCAACTGGGTCTGATCCAGTTGTTCGACGGTGAACAGGTGGCGCTGATCGACCCCCTGACCATCACCGAATGGTCGCCGATGCGCGAACTGCTGCTGGACAAAAACGTAACGAAATTTCTCCATGCCGGTAGCGAAGACCTGGAAGTGTTCCTTAACGCCTTTGGCCTGTTGCCGCAACCGCTGATCGATACGCAGATCCTGGCGGCGTTTTGCGGTCGTCCGATGTCGTGGGGGTTTGCAGCGATGGTGGAAGAGTACACCGGCTTAACGCTCGACAAGAGCGAGTCGCGCACCGACTGGCTGGCGCGTCCGCTGACGGAGCGTCAGTGCGATTACGCCGCGGCAGACGTCTGGTATTTACTGCCGATCGCGAAAAAGTTGATGGCGGAAACCGACAGCGCAGGCTGGTTGCCCGCCGCGCTCAATGAATGCCAGTTGATGATGCAGCGCCGTCAGGAAGTGCTCGATCCGGCTGAAGCCTGGCGTGACATTGGCAACGCCTGGCAGTTACGCACGCGTCAGCTCGCCTGTCTGCAACTGCTGGCGGAGTGGCGTCTGCGTAAAGCGCGCGAGCGCAATCTGGCGGTCAATTTTGTCGTGCGTGAAGAGCATCTGTGGGCCGTGGCGCGCTATATGCCGTCATCAATGGGTGAGCTCGACAGCCTCGGTCTTTCCGGCAGCGAAATCCGTTTCCACGGCAAGACGCTGCTGAGCCTGGTAGCGAAAGCCGCTGCGCTGACGGACGATCTGTTGCCGGAGGCGTTACAGAATCTGGTTGATATGCCGGGTTACCGCAAAATCTTTAAAGAGATCAAAGCGCTGGTGCAGGTGATCAGTAGCGAGAAGGGCGTCAGTGCCGAAATGCTGGCGTCGCGTCGGCAGATCAACCAGTTGCTGAACTGGCACTGGGCACTGAGACCGCAAAACGGTTTACCGGAGATGGTGTCTGGCTGGCGGGGAGAATTGATGGCCGATCGTCTGAAAACGCTACTGGACGCGTATCCGCGTTAACGTAGCTAATGTAGGCCGGGCAAACAGCATGCCGCCCGGCGAATTCCCCGGCGGCGTTGCGCTTGCCGGGGCTACGTGTTCAGGACTTTGACTCTTCCGTTTCTGGCAATGTAACGTTGAGCTCCAGAATCGAAATATCCCCATCTTTTTGCTCCAGCTGCACGGTGACCATTTCCGGGTCAATCTGCACGTACTTGCAAATCACTTCCAGAATGTCTTTTCTCAGCTGTGGCAGGTAATGCGGCTCTGCGTCGCTGCGACGGCGTTCCGCCACGATAATCTGTAACCGCTCTTTCGCGATGTTAGCGGTGTTCTTTTTTCGTGAGAGAAAAAAGTCGAGTAATGCCATAATTTATCCTCCGAACAGGCGTTTGAGGAAACCTTTCTTCTCTTCTTCTACGAAGCGGAAAGGACGTTCTTCTCCCAGAAGACGTTCCACTGCGTCGGCATAGGCTTTCCCTGCATCCGACGTATCATCCAGAATAACCGGCTCACCCTGGTTAGAAGCACGCAGTACGGACTGGTCTTCCGGGATGACGCCGACGAGTTTAATGCGCAGAATTTCCAGCACATCTTCCATGCTCAGCATATCGCCACGGTTTACACGACCCGGATTGTAGCGGGTCAACAACAGGTGCTCTTTGATAGGATCTTCACCGTTTTCGGCGCGGCGGGATTTCGATGCCAGAATGCCAAGAATACGGTCTGAGTCACGCACGGAAGAGACTTCCGGGTTGGTGGTGATAATCGCTTCATCAGCGAAATAGAGCGCCATCAGCGCGCCGGTTTCGATACCGGCCGGGGAGTCGCAGACGATGAAATCGAATTCCATCTTCTTCAGCTCTTCAAGCACTTTCGCCACACCGTCACGGGTGAGGGCGTCTTTGTCACGCGTCTGAGAGGCGGGCAAAATGAAGAGGTTCTCAGTGCGCTTGTCCTTAATCAGCGCCTGATTCAGCGTTGCATCGCCCTGGATGACGTTAACGAAGTCATAGACCACGCGACGCTCGCAACCCATAATCAGGTCGAGGTTACGCAGCCCGATATCGAAATCGATAACGACAGTTTTCTTTCCCTTCTGGGCCAAACCAGTAGCGATGGCCGCGCTGGAGGTGGTCTTGCCAACGCCTCCTTTACCCGAAGTAACAACAATAATGCGTGCCATAGAAATTCCTTGTTAAAAAGGGATCAATTCAACGGTTGAACAGTCAAAGCGTCGTCTGCCAGTTGCAGTCGCGCCGCTTTGCCATAAAATTCGGCCGGGATGTTATCGCTCAGCCAGTATTGCCCGGCAATGGAAACCAGTTCCGCCGCAAGGTGCGTACAAAATATTTGTGCTTCTCTGTCGCCGCCAGCGCCTGCCAGCGCGCGCCCACGCATCATGCCATAAACATGGATGTTGCCATCGGCAATAAGTTCCGCGCCAGCACTCACGTGGTTCGTCACAATCAGATCACATTGTGGTGCATAAATTCGCTGACCGGAACGAACCGGAGCGTCAATCAATCGTGTTTTTGTGACGGGAGCAACATCTTTTGCCGGAGCGGGGGGCGTTTTTGCCGTGGCGGCACGAGAAACTTTCTCTTTCCCTTCAGTCAGTAAGGGAATGCCGGCGCTGTCAATTTCTGCTTTCAGCTTGACGTTTTTGCAGCCGCTGACGCCCATAATACGCAGGCCGGTTTCGCTGATGACCTGTTGAAGGGGGTGCCAGGAGACAGCGTCGTCGAGATTGCTGATATTCACCACTACCGGCGCATGGCGAAGAAAAGCCGGCGCCTGGGCGATTTTGTCTTCTAACGCCTGACGAATAACCTCGGGTTTTGCTTCATGCAAATGGAGGACTGATAAGGTGAAGCTACTGCCTTTCAATTCTAGTGGCGTCTGTGACATCCTGGCCTTACTCAATTTTCACATTATCAACCGCCGAAGTGCGGTGATATTCCGAAGACTATCAGGCATGTTATAGTCAGTCATATATTGAGGCAAGTAACCACCAGATTAATTCAGAGTAAAAGTATGTTTTGTGTGATCTACCGAAGTTCAAAACGTGACCAGACCTATTTATATGTCGAAAAAAAGGACGATTTCTCGCGCGTACCGGAAGAACTAATGCGCGGGTTCGGTCAGCCACAGCTGGCGATGATCCTGCCGCTGGACGGCCGTAAGAAACTGGTCAATGCTGATCTTGATAAAGTAAAACAGGCGCTGATCGATCAAGGCTATTATTTACAACTCCCGCCGCCGCCAGAAAATCTCCTCAAGCAACACCTGAGCGCGGCCGCGAAAAAATAATCAGGGGAATATAATGTATCAACATCATAACTGGCAGGGCGCTCTGCTGGATTACCCGGTCAGTAAAGTTGTCTGCGTTGGCAGTAATTATGCCAAACATATTAAAGAAATGGGCAGCGAAACGCCGGATGAACCAGTGCTGTTTATTAAACCGGAAACCGCGCTGTGTGATATTCACCAGCCGCTGGTGATCCCGCAAGGTCTGGGTTCGGTGCACCACGAAGTGGAGCTGGCGGTGCTGATTGGCGCGACGCTGCGGCAGGCCACCGAAGAGCACGTCCAGAAAGCGATTGCCGGTTATGGTGTGGCGCTGGATCTGACGCTGCGCGATGTGCAGGGCAAAATGAAAAAAGCCGGTCAGCCGTGGGAAAAAGCCAAAGGCTTTGATAATTCCTGCCCGATCTCCGGTTTTATTCCGGCGGGAGAATTTAACGGCGACGCGCAAAATACCACGCTCGGTCTGAAAGTGAATGGCGCGGTGCGCCAGCAGGGCAGCACGGCGGATATGATCCACAAAATCGTACCGCTGATTGCCTACATGAGCCGCTATTTCACCCTCAAGCCCGGTGACGTCATTCTGACTGGCACCCCGGATGGCGTCGGCCCGCTCGCCAGTGGCGACGAACTTGACGTGAGTCTGAATGGCCTGTCGCTTTCCACCCGCGTGCTGTAACCTTTCTGTGCCGCCCTTTCGGGCGGCAAAACTTGCATCAACGTGCCAGACTGGTTATAAGGTGCACCCTGGTTTTCAATGGCGGACATCCTGATGAGCGAAACACCCTTCTGGCAACGTAAAACTCTCGACGAAATGACAGACGCCGAGTGGGAGTCGCTGTGCGATGGCTGCGGGCAGTGCTGCCTGCACAAGCTAATGGATGAAGATACCGACGAAATTTACTTCACCAACGTCGCCTGCAAACAGCTCAATATCAAAACCTGTCAGTGCCGGAACTACGAAAAACGTTTCGACTATGAGCCGGACTGCATCAAACTCACCCGCGAAAACCTGCCGACGTTCGAATGGCTGCCGCACACCTGCGCCTATCGCCTGCTGGCCGAAGGCAAACCGCTGCCAAAATGGCACCCGTTGCTTACCGGTTCAAAAGCCGCCATGCACGGTGAGCGAATTTCCGTCCGCCATATTGCGGTGGAGGAATCCCAGGTCAGGGACTGGCAGGATCATATTTTAAATAAGCCTGAATGGGCGGATTAAAAACAGAGAGATAATAAAAAACGCCACCCGCCATTGCCGGTGGCGTTTTTTTATCAGAACAACACGGAATAGTTCAGGCCAAAGGTGCGGCCGCGGCCTTTATAGGTGTACAGACCTGGCGCGCCGTAAGTCGGGCTGTAGAGACCCGGTGCGCGCTGGCCCCAGACGGTGGTGTAATCTTCGTCGAGCAGGTTTTCGATGCTGAAGCTGACTTTGCCCACCGGCAGAGTGTAGCTGCCGAGGAAATCAACGGTGTTGTAGCCGTCAATTTTGTTGCCGTCCGCATCGGAAACATCAAACGTCTGGGTGCTCTGCACGCGGAGTGCCCAGTCGCCCGGTGCCCAGTTGACCCATGCGCTGACTTTTGACGGGCTGGCGCTGTCAACGGTCAGTTTCTCCCATTTCCCGTTTTCGCGGGTTTCGGATTTGATGGCGTTGAAGTTCGAACCGAGGCTCCAGTCGCTGTCGCTGAAGAAGTAATCCACCTGGCCTTCCACCCCGTAAATGCGACGTTTGTCGTCATCCATAGTGATGGTCATGTCGGTCTTGTTGATGTTGATGGTTTTGTCCGACAGCGAGTAGTACGCCGCCACCTGCGTGCGCAGGTTGTCGCCGGTCAGACGCCAGCCCAGCTCGTAAGCGTTGACTTTAATGCCGTCGAGCTTCGAATCATTCACGTTGACGCTGTTGTTCAGGCGGTAATGACCGTTGACCAGCGTGTAGTTGCCGGAACCGTAATATTTCGCCAGATCCGGGATTTCAAAGCCCTGCGAGAAGTTGAACCATACCTGCTGGCGGTCAGTGATGTGACCGAGGATGCCGGCGTTGAACAGGAAGTTGTTGTAGTCGGTTTTCCCGCCCGGTACCGCGTCGGCTGAGGTCGCTTTGCCGGTGGCGATCGCCTGCTGCTGCGCATAGCCAACAAAATCATCCACCTTGTTTTCGGTGTACTGATAGCGCACGCCGCCGCTCAGGGTGATAGCGTCGATGTCATAACTGGCCTGCAGGAACGGCGCGAGGTTGGTGATGCTGTAACCCGGATAGCGCCCGACGTTATAGGCGTTATCCAGCGTCATGCCGCCGCTCGCCGCCGCTTTGCTGAGATCAAAGAACTGCTGGTTGGCGTTGAAGGTTTCGTGATCGGCATCGATACCCCAGGTCAGCGACAGGTCATCGACCGGCTTGCTGTTAAGGGTCAGCTTGCCGCCGTAAAAGTCAGTTTTCTGCTGCGACGCACCAATGCTGGTGACCGCGCCTTTGGAGAGTGTCGGGAACGGATAGAAGGTCAGGCTCTCATCGCGATAGTAAATCTGCGCCGCCAGATCCTGCCCCCAGAAATCAGTATTGGAGTATTGCAGGTTAATCAGATGACGCTCGGTGCCCGGCAGGCGGTCGGAATCGAGATTGCCTTTGTTGTAGGCTTTCGCATCGCCAGTGACAGCCGAGAAGTTGTCGCCGAGGAACAGGCCGTGCTTGCCGTCAGACTGGCTTTTATAGTACTGGGTGGTGAGCTGTAACTGCTGGTGGTCGTCGATGTTCAGCGTGCCGGTGCCCATAACATCCAGACGGTCAGAATATTGCAGACCGGTCTGGGTGTTATCGATGATCACTTCGTCGCCGTTGCCATCGTACCAGCCGCCGTAACGCTGGTATGCCACGGAGAGACGCCCGGAGGCGTTATCATTGCCGCCGCTGACCGCTGCCGCCACGTTTTCATCGTGATCGTTATGGCTGTTAAATCCGCTTTTCGCGCCGGTCTGGAACTCCACTTCGGTTTCCGGCTGGCCTTTTTTAGTCACCACGTTAATCAGACCGCCGGTACTCCCGCCGCCATACAACGAGGTTGCGCCGGAGATAACCTCAATGCGCTCAATATTGAACGGGTCAATAGAATCCAGCTGGCGGCTGTCGCTGCGGGAGGAGTTGAGACGCACGCCGTCAACCATCACCATCATTGAACGTCCGCGCATGTTCATGCCGTAGTTGGTACGGCCCTGGCTGCTGACATCCATGCCGGGGATCAGCTGCGCCAGTACCTCTTTCAGCTCTTTACCGCCCTGAACCTGCTGTTCGATTTCAGCCTGTTCAATGACCCAGGTGGTTTGCGCCATATCCGCCACGCTGTGATTCGCGCGGCTGGCTGTGACGACCAGAGATTCTTCCTTTTGATCTTCCGCCCATGCAGACGCGGAAAGCATAGCCAACAGGCAAGGATTCAAAACCCAAAGATAAGAACGTTTCATTGTTATTGTGTTCCTGTCAGAACTCAGTAGTTTTTAACGGTTGAAAAACCTGGTGAAGATCGCGGCTGGGCTCGCTGCGCCAGTGGATCACGCCAGGGGTGGTGGACAGCTCAAACGGCGCCTTCGGGTGAGCGCGATTGATAATTCGCGCCGCACGCCAGGCCATCAGGCTGAGCTGCGGTTCGGCAATACCAAGACTGTGCATTCCGGCATTGACGGCAAAAAGCTGATTGCTCTGCGGGCCATCCCATTGCACAGAGAAATCGGTATTGACCTGAAATTCCTCATCACGGGTCAGGTGCAGGCGGTGCGCCAGTGGGGCGAGAAATGTCGGTTGCGCCGGACGATAACCAGTGGCAAAAATCACGATGTCGGTATCGAGCGTCTCTTCGCCATCATCAAGGTGATGACGCAACGTCAGGCGCTGGCTGTTGTCTTGTGTGGTGACGCGGGTGACGGAACGGGAAGGGAGCAGGTGCGCCCATTGTGGTTCGCGCAATACTTCGAAGCGGTGATACATGGCGCGGTAAATCGCCAGCAGCGATTCTGTCGTGATGCCATCGGACGTCATCTTCTGCTCGGCAAGCATCTTTTCGCGTACCTCTTCTTTCAGCGTGGCAAAGCTGTCGAGATACTCCGGGGTGAAATATTCGTTAGCGAACGCCGCTTCATCAAGGGCATTGTAGTTGTTGCGCCGCGAAATCCAGTTCAGTGCCGACGGCTGGCCCCATTCGCCCCGGAAAATGTTGAGGAACAGATCCGCGCCGCTCTGGCCGCCGCCGACCACGGTCACGCGCTTACTGGCCAGCGATGGCGTACGCATCATCATTTCGCTGGCATGGAAGCAACGATCACTCTGCTCGTTCACGCAGGCGGGCAGGTTGATCGCCTTCCCGATGCCAAGGCAGACGTGGCGCGCGCGGAAATGATCGCGTTGCGTCACCACGTTGAAAACTCCGGCCTGCTCGTCATAACTCACTTCCTGCACCTGCTGGCTGAACGCGAGGTTATTGAGACTCGCCGCCGCCCAGCACAGGTAATCCGCAAATTCTTCGCGGGAAACGGTGCGCTGTTCGGTGGTCAGAAAACGGTAGAACTTCTTGCGCTGCACCAGATAGTTGAGGAAGCTGTGGCGATTGGTCGGTTCGACGGCGCTCACCAGATCTTTCAGAAAACTGGTCTGCATGTAGCAATCCGGCACCATCATTCCCGGATGCCACGAAAACTGTGGTTTGCTTTCCAGAAACAGCGTACTGAAGCCCTCGAGACCTTCTGCCAGCGCGGCGATGCTTAAATTGAACGGGCCAATACCTATGCCAATGAAATCATACGTTTTCATTCTGCGGACTCCCTGGTGACCAGATAAAGTGGGTTGTTGAGATCGGTTAAATAGTCCGGCAGCATGCGGCTGCCGCCATCGTGTTCGGAGAACGTGAGTTTCACGGGGTTCAGCACCACGCGAATGATTTGCGGTTTGAACAGGTCGAACAACGCGAAGCGTTCGGCCATCTGCGGGTGCTGCGCCATATAGCGCTGAAGGACGCCCGCCAGAATCTGATAAAAACGCGTTTCGCTGACGCCGCACTGAAGCGTCAGGCGGGAAATAAAGCGCAGCACGGTAACAAAATGACCGGTCTGCAGGTCGTGAATGATGTAATCCGCACTGAGGCGTGCGGTGACGGTTTTTACTGCCTCCGGCAACGTGGCGGCTTCGGGGAAATCAACATCCACCAGTCGCATATCGCCCTGAAAATCTTTCAGCAAAATGCGCTGCGGCACATGGTCTTTCATCACCAACGTCACGTTCTGGCCGTGAGCAATCAGTGCCACGCCGTAACGGCACAGCAGGTGGTAGAACGGCAGCACCACGGCGGTGAACAGCTTCTCCAGCCAGACGTCAGCGGAAAGACCGGAACGGGCGATCCACGCGTCAATCAACGGGCGACCGGCGTTATCGGTCTCCATCAGCGCCGCCATCAGCACCGCCTGCTCGCCGTCCTGCAGATAGCAGGAGGGGTTTTCGCGCCAGATCACGCCGAGCATTTCCTGGAAACGGTAGGGCGCTTTCGGCAACGCGGCATAGCCGGTGTGCGAAAGATACCCCGCAGCCGGTTCACCCAGCGCTTGAGCGCCCAGCGCGGTCAGCGTCGCATCCTGTGAAAACTGCTGTTGCAGCCAGCGCGAGGCCAGCGGACCGGCGGCAATATACTTGCCCGGAATGCCGCGATAGCAGGAGGTGTTATAAATGGTCAGCGGCAGTTTGATATCAAACGGCGCACGACGGCTGACGTTAGTCAGCGTGCGCAGAGACTGCTGCGCCAGATACTCATCGCCAAACTCGCCCAGTTCGGTGATTTCGCCACGCGCCAGTTGCGGTAAAAAGTGCAGGGCGATTTTCTGCTGCCACTGCCACGGATGCAGTGGCACCGGTAACCAGTTATCGTCCAGCCCTTGCGCCTGCCAGTGGGCGTCAAAACGCCGGCGTTCGCTGTCGTCCATCGCGCTTGCCAGCAGGGTGCGGATATCACAGTCAGCGTCGCTGCTCCATACCAGATGGTCGCGGCGCACGGCAATCCAGTGCAGACGAAAACGCCCGCAATACTCCGGCGCATACTGACGAAGGGCGTCCAGCCCCCAGCCGCGGCGACCTTTGTTAAAGATAAACTTCGGATGACCAGAGAGCAGACACTGCAACGCGTCCGGATCGAGATCGATCAGCGCGTCGGCATCGAGATGCGCCCGGGCACTGAGCAACTGCAGGTCGCCGCGCAGGGTGGCGTAGAGATCTTCCAGGTGTTCGGCGGTCTGTGCATCGCTCATCGCCAGCACCTTCGCCAGCTGACGCAGCGCGCTTTCGGCTTCAATCGGTTCGCCGCTGCGGTTGCTGAGCGTCGTGGGGTCAATATGCAGCCAGCCCCAGATGCCACGCGTGGCGGTAAACTGCCAGCGCTCATCGCCGAGGGGGATTGCCCAGCGCTGCGGAGCAATTTCTTCGGCGGTCAGTGCGCGTTCATATTCCAGCTCGGCGAGGATCTTCGCCACCATCCCGCGGTTGACCTGTTCCCACGCCGCCATCATAGCCCCACCTCACGGAAAAAGTGGTCGCGCTGGCTCATCACCAGCCGGGAACGTTTATGTGGGAAGTCGAACTCTTTGACGGTGCTGAACCCGGCGACCGGCAAATGACGGAACAGGCGCTGATTATCAAAACGCGGTTCAGCAACGATGCGCGAAGTGCGCGGTTCGTCGAGCCACAGATAGTGGCTCAGGCCACGCAGCCAACTGCGGATATACTGCGCGCCGCGCCACTGTTCTTCACCCACCAGCATATGCAGACCGCGGTCAAACGACTGCCAGCGATAGTGGCGGCCAATGCGATCTTCGGCAGCCCAGTAGATTTCAAAATAACCAAACGGCTGATCGTCAAAGCAGCCGATCAGCGGATAACAATATGACGAGTCGAGTTGCTTGCGCAGGTAGTTTTCCTGTTCAGTCTGCGGGCCAGCCATTTCCCAGAAGGCGTTTACGCGCGGAGCGTTCATCCAGCGGGTGAAAACGTTGGCGTCGCGTTCGACATCGGCCACACGGAAGCTCAGCGTGCGTTTGATTTGCGCATCATAGCGGCGATATACCTCGCCGGAGGGGCGCGACGGGCGCACCGGGAAACAGAGCTGGCGCGACTCATCAAACTGCATCTCCGCGCGAGGTTGCGGGCGCTCGCCGCACAGCCACAACGGCAACTGCCAGAAGGTTTCCCGCGCCAGGTAATCGCTTTGTACTTGTGCGAACAGGCGCTGCGCCTCGTCGTGATGACGCCACTGCGCCCACGGCAGTGTAATGCCGGTGAGTTGCGGTGCGGCGACGAACAACTGATCCAGCGCCTCAACCAGCCAGCCCTCGGGCAGGTTATCCAGCGCCTGGAGAACGGCGCTGCCGTCCAGCCCGAGCGTCAGTGGCAGCGCGATGTCGCGTTCGGTGCAGCGGAATCCGTAGCCGTCATGAACAATTTTTGCGTGCGGCATCAGGCTGGCTCCTTGTAGAACGGATTACTGAAATCGAAGTAGATCACCGCCGGATCGACGATGGTGTTTTCGTTGTGATCGTGGAGATAGCAGAAGAAATTGCCTTTGCAGTTCCAGTGCGCGCTGTCGAGGACGTAATCAAGGCAACGGGAGTTTTTCGCCGTCGCACGCAACTGCGCCAGCGCCTCGCGTACCAGCGCCATCAGGCTCTCTTCTCTGGCAAATCCGGCAGCCCCCAGTGCCGCCGTGACGGCGAGGGTCGAATTCACCAGCAGGTAATACGGGAAATAGCGCAGCAGTTGCGCTTCGTTGAAGCGGTTTTCCGCCTCCAGCTCATTTTCTTCTGCCAGCCAGTCAGTAGCGCCGACGGTGAAGGCGCTGCCCTGGCAATCGCGGTACAGCAGCCCGACCGGCAAATCTTCCTGCATCTCCACGAGGATGTTTTGCTGGTGGGCGAGCAGCACCAGACCGTAATCAGCTTCGGCGCTGAACAGCGGCAGCAGCACGCGGTCGCAGTAGGCCTGAACCCAGCAACGGGCAGCGGTATCCAGCGGCAGATTGAGGCGTTGACCCAGACGGCGCACTGCGGCAGCCAGCAGACTGTCGCCGCCGTCCGGCGCGGCCTGGGTGAGGCTCACCAGCACGTTGGTTTGCGTCTGCGGCGTGCCGAACAGCAGGTTGACGCGCAGCGCCATCAGGCTCTCTTCCTGAATGGTGCCGTCGCTGTCGCGCAATCCGACCCAGCCGTCTTCCTGCATCACACGCATCGCCGGATAACGCGCCTGCAACGCCTGCCAGCGCGGGGTTTGCGCCAGCCGCGCAAGGCGCATGCCGCGCTTCACTTCTTTCACCGACAGCGTGCGCACCGAGTTGGTGAGGCGCACGCTGAGCGAAAACTTAATCATGTCGCTATTGCTTTCGCTGTACAGCGAGCGGGAAGAGCTGGTCGGCAGCCAGCGGGCACCGGCTTCACCCAGATCCCGCAGCGCGCCTTGCGTGGCGAGTCGCTGGCACCAGGGCTGGCTGAGCAGGTGCTCCGCCTGCCACGGGTGCATCGGTACCAGCCAGCAGGTATCGGTGAAATGGTGCAGCAGCTCAGGCGCGCTTTCGGCGGCAAAACGCAGCAGGCGGTCGCGCAATGTATGGCTGAGGCTGTCGCCCGTCACGAACGTACTGTCGACCGCGAACCAGCGCAGCGGAAAGCGGGAAGCGAAATCCGGCAGATAGCGGCGGGCTTCCTGTTCATTAAACGGCTCGTGGGATTTTGGCGCCGGGTGGAATGCGTGACCGACCAGCAGCGCCTGTTCCGCTTCCGCAAAATTGAGCGGCTTCGCCCGCAGATCGCCCCAGTTATGACGTAAGTCGATAGCCTGCCAGGTGTGGGTATGGCTTTCGCGCACACGACCGGCAAAGCGTGCCAGCGTTTCATCGCTGAGATCGCGGCGCACGGCCGGTTTTGCCAGTACCCGATCCACCAGCTGATTGAAATCGATAGCATCGCCGTGGTCGCTGTCGCTGCGCACAACGGTGGCGGGGAAAATATACTGATGATGTTGGGTGGGTGAGAAGTAGCGCAATGGCAGGCGAATCGCCTCGTGGTCGTTCAGCGGCAGGTGAATGAAGGCGGTTTCGCCAGGCGCGGAGGCCGGGGAATAGTGCCAGTCATCGGTCTCGCGCAGAAGCGCATTGAGAAAACACTGGGCCGCAACGTCTGTACCGTCATGGCGGGTCAGGGAACGCATAACAGAACTCACTCCATGAATTGATAATAATTCTCGTTATGATATTCATTCTATTTACACTGACAACCATTTTTGTAATATTTATTTGCATTAACTCCATCATTTCCTCACATTTATTGACACTATTTTCACAATTCTATGAGCACAACCCCTGACGCAGTAACGCAACAAACTCCCTTCAAATCAACGTGGCCGCTGGCGTTGTGTGCCGGTTTGCTGGGTATCGGCCAGAACGGATTGCTGGTGGTGTTACCGCAACTGGTGTCGATGACAGGTCTGTCTCTGTCTGCCTGGGCGGGGCTGTTGATGTTCGGCTCTATGTTGTTTTTGCCCGCGTCACCGTGGTGGGGACGCCAGGCGGAGATCCGCGGCTGTAAGTTTGTGGTGCTGGCGGCGCTGCTGGGTTATCTCGCCAGCTTTGCGGTGCTGGCGCTGGTGGTGTGGAGTATGGCGAGCGGGAAGCTGGGCGTGGCTGGCGGTATGGCGGGGCTGATTGTGTCACGTACGTTGTACGGTCTGACGGTTTCCGGCATGGTGCCTGCCGCGCAAACCTGGGCTATGCAGCGCGCCGGAACGGAAAACCGCATGGCGGCGCTGGCGTCGATCAGCTCTGGCTTAAGTTGCGGCAGGTTGCTCGGGCCACCGCTGGCAGCCGCCGCGCTGAGTCTGCACCCGCAGGCACCGCTGTGGCTGATGGCACTCGCGCCGTTGCTGGCGCTGATGACTGTTGTCCGGCAGCCAAATGATCCGCCATTGCCGCCCGTGGCGCACCAGTCCACGCGGTTACAGCTCAACATGCTGCCTTATTTGCTGCTGGCGCTGTTATTGGCCGCCTGCATCAGCCTGATGCAACTGGGGCTGTCGCCGCACCTGAAACCGCTGTTCCCGGAGAACACCACGCAGATCAGCCATCATGTCGCCTGGTTGCTAAGTCTCGCGGCGGTCAGCACCCTGCTGGCGCAGTTTCTGGTGGTGCGTCCGCAGCGTCTCAGTGCGGGTGGGTTGCTGGCTGTTGCGGCGGTGTTACTGGTGTGCGGACTGGCGCTGATGAGTCTGCCGGGGCTTGTCACGTTTTACATCGGTATCGTGGTGACTTCACTGGGATCCGCGATGGCGACGCCGGGTTATCAGTTGCTGTTAAACGATCGCTTATCGACAGGCAAAGGCGCCGGGGTGATCGCCACCAGCCATACGCTCGGTTATGGTCTGAGTGCGCTACTGGTGCCGCTGGTGTCGGGACTGTATGGTGAGCAGGCGTTAATCGGCGTGGCGCTGGCTCTGGCGGCGGGTTTTCTGGCACTGAGCGGTGGAGTGTGCTGGCGGAAAGCGCGATAAAAAAACGCTCCCGAAGGAGCGTTTTTCTTACAGACGACCAAAAAGATCTCGTCTTTTCGGTTTGAACGGTTGGCCAATCAGCACCAGCAATGCCATCAGCAGATAGGCGGCAAAGATAAACAGCAGCCATTGCGGCATTTCGAGTGACAGGAATTGCCACTGACGTTCAGCGCAGTCGCCAGACGCCACAAATACCTGCGGCAGCCATTTATCGAGCGGTAGCCAGGTCGGGAAACGGGCAGCAAAGTCACAGGTCAAAAACGGAGAAGGATGCAACTGCAACATCGTATGTTCCCAGGCAAGCTGTAACCCTCTGAATGCACTGTAAATCCAGATAATCAACGCCACATAACGCAACGGTGATTTTGGCGCGATGGCTCCCACGATCCCCGCACCCATTACGCCGAACAGGGCGCAACGTTCATAAATACAAAGTACGCAGGGTTTCAGCAGCATGACGTGCTGGAACCAGAGCGCAACCAATTCAAGCGCAAATGCAGTCAACGCCAGCAATAACCATGCACCACGACCTCGCGAGCACTGGTTTAAATATCGCAACATAATTATTTCCCTGGAACGAGCAAAGACACCGCAGTTTAAACGAATTTAGTCGCTTAGCCACTAGCAGGGAACACATTATTGCGTAAATGAATCTTAAAAGCCCAAAATCGCCTTTCGGGCTTATAAATTATTGATGCTACGGGGATACATTCGGCATGGTTATGAGTCCCTGAGTGGATAACCATTCAGTGACTGGCATCAGCGTAAATTCGATGCACAACAACCCGACCAGGGTCAGTACCACCGTGTAGGGCAGCGCCATCCAGACCATTCGCCCGTACGAGAGACGAATCAACGGTGCCAGCGCCGAGGTCAACAGGAACAGAAACGCCGCCTGGCCGTTTGGCGTGGCGACGGAGGGCAGGTTGGTGCCGGTGTTGATTGCCACCGCCAGCAGTTCAAACTGCTTGAGGCTGATAATACCTTGTTCAAATGCGGCTTTCGCTTCGTTGATATACACCGTTCCGACGAACACGTTATCGGAAATGGACGACAGCAAGCCGTTGAAAAGATAAAAGAGCGACAGTTGCGCATGGGGCGAGGCTTTGAGAACAAAGGCAATGATCGGCGCAAAAAGATGCTGCTCGATAATCACCGCAACCACAGCGAAAAAGACAGTCAGCAGCGCAGCGAACGGTAACGCTTCAGTAAACGCCTTGCCGATGGCGTGTTCATCCGTCACGCCGGAGAGCGACGAGGCGAGAATGATTACCGTCAGACCAATCAGCCCGACTTCCGCCAGATGCAGTGCCAGCGCCACCACCAGCCAGACGCCAATAATGCCCTGTACAATAAGGCGCATCGTTTCCTGACGGGTCCGTTGCTGACGACTGCGCTCGTCATAGTTGTGCAGCACTTTGCGCACGGACTCCGGCAGCGTTTCGCCATAGCCAAACCAGCGGAATTTCTCCAGCAGTGCGCAAGTGAGCAGCCCGCACACCAGCACCGGCAGCGTTACCGGCGACATGCGAATGACGAACGCGCCAAAATCCCAGCCCGCCGCTTTGGCGATGATCAGATTCTGCGGCTCGCCGACCATGGTCATCACGCCGCCGAGCGCGGTGCCGACGCCCGCATGCATCATCAGGCTGCGCAGGAAACTGCGAAACTGCTCCAGCACCTGGCGGTCGTTTTTGTCGATGTCGCGATCGTCGCGCATGTCGTTGTCATCCGTACGACTGGAGGCAGCGCGATGGTAAATGCCATAAAAACCGACAGCGACGCTGATGATCACCGCGACGACAGTCAGCGCGTCGAGGAAGGCGGAGAGAAACGCCGCCGCCAGGCAGAAGGCGAGGGAAAGGACCGTTTTACTGCGAATGCTCAGCAGCAGGCGCGTGAAGATAGAGAGCAGCAGTTGCTTCATAAAATAAATGCCCGCGACCATGAAGATCAGCAGCAGCAACACTTCGAGATTATTACTGATCTCTTCGCGCACATGTTCCGCGCTGGTCATGCCGATGGCCACTGCTTCAATAGCCAGCAGGCCGCCGGGCAGCAGCGGGTAACACTTCAGCGCCATCGCGAGTGTAAAGATGAACTCAATCACCAGCATCCAGCCCGCCACAAAGGGGCTGAGGTAAAAGACAATCGGGTTGATGATTAAGCAAAGTACCAGAGTGAGTTTGTACCAGTCCGGGGACTGACCAAGAAAGTTGCGCCACAGCGCGCGACCATAAGAGATTTCCACGACGAACATCCATCCCGCCAAAAAAAACAAAAGTATAGTGTAAACGAAACAGAGGCGATGGGCGCAAAAGTGCGAAGTCCTGTTCCGGCATGGCTGAAGGAATGTAAAAAAATAAAACCACGATCCCTTTTTAATTCACCGTGCGTGCTATCTGCCCCTGTTTTGCTCTGGTATGATGAGTCCAATTTTTTGCAACGCTGTGTAATGGAAATCTCTCTATGGTCATTAAGGCGCAGAGCCCGGCGGGTTTCGCGGAAGAGTACATCATCGAAAGCATCTGGAATAACCGCTTTCCACCAGGTTCTATTCTCCCTGCTGAACGTGAACTCTCTGAATTAATCGGCGTGACGCGCACCACCTTACGCGAAGTGTTGCAACGTTTAGCCCGTGACGGCTGGTTGACCATTCAGCATGGTAAACCGACGAAAGTGAATAACTTCTGGGAAACGTCCGGTCTCAATATTCTGGAGACGCTGGCGCGCCTCGATCACGAAAGCGTTCCGCAGTTGATCGACAACCTGCTGTCCGTGCGCACCAACATTTCGACGATCTTTATCCGCACCGCGTTTCGTCAGCACCCTGAAAAAGCGCTCGAAGTGCTGGCCAGCGCGCGGGAAATTGAAGATCACGCCGACGCGTTCGCCGAGCTGGATTACAACATTTTCCGCGGCCTGGCGTTCGCCTCCGGCAACCCTATCTACGGGCTTATCATTAACGGCATGAAAGGGTTATATACCCGCATCGGTCGTCACTACTTTGCCAACCCGGAAGCGCGCAGCCTGGCGATGGGGTTCTATCATCGTCTGGTGAAAGTGTGTGAAGAGGGGTTATACGAGCAGGTGTACGACATTGTGCGCCGCTACGGTCATGACAGCGGTGAGATCTGGCATCGGATGCAGAAAACATTGCCCGGCGACCTCGCCATTCACAGCCGCTGATCCGCCTTTGCAAAAAAGAAACCCGGCACACAAGGCCGGGTTTTTATTTACACCAGATTCTGCCGCGGCGGGCAGCGGTCAAGTAGCTCGATGCTGCCGTCAGCGTTCTGCTGCTCCAGCATCACATCAAACCCCCACAACCGGTGCACATGCTTCAGCACTTCCCGACGCCCTAAATCAAGCGGCGCGCGGTTGTGTGGCACGTAGCGCAGCGTTAGCGAGCGGTCGCCGCGCAGATCCACGTTCCACACCTGAATGTTCGGCTCGAGATTGCTGAGGTTGTACTGGGCGGACAGCTTATTGCGGATCTCCCGGTAGCCCTCTTCGTTATGAATGGCGGCAATTTCCAGGTAGTTATTGCGATCGTCATCCAGCACAGTGAACAGGCGGAAATCGCGCATCACTTTCGGCGACAGGAACTGGCTGATGAAGCTCTCGTCTTTAAAGTCGCGCATCGCGAAATGCACTGTCTCCAGCCAGTCGGAGCCGGCGATATCCGGGAACCAGTATTTGTCTTCGTCGGTTGGCGACTGACAAATGCGCTTGATGTCCTGGAACATCGCGAAGCCCAGCGCATACGGGTTAATGCCGCTGTACCACGGGCTGTTATAGGGCGGCTGAAACACCACGTTGGTGTGGCTGTGCAAAAACTCCAGCATAAAGCGTTCGGTCACTTTGCCCTCATCATACAGATGGTTGAGGATGGTGTAGTGCCAGAAGGTCGCCCAGCCTTCGTTCATCACCTGCGTCTGTTTTTGCGGGTAAAAATACTGGCTCACTTTACGCACGATGCGCAGGATTTCCCGCTGCCATGACTCCAGCAACGGCGCGTTTTTCTCCATAAAGTAGAGCAGGTTTTCCTGCGGCTCAGAGGGGTAGCGACGCGCAGATTCCACGGTCTTCTCTTCCTCTTTCTTCGGCAGGGTACGCCACAGCATATTCACCTGGCTTTGCAGATATTCTTCCCGGCTTTTCTGCCGCGCTTTCTCCTCCTGCAGGGAGATTTTTTGCGGGCGTTTGTAGCGGTCCACGCCGTAGTTCATCAGCGCGTGGCAGGAATCGAGCAGTTTTTCGACCTCATCCACTCCGTAACGCTCTTCGCAATCGGTGATGTATTTGCGGGCGAAAATCAGGTAGTCGACGATGGAGCTGGCGTCCGTCCAGCTGCGGAACAGGTAGTTGTTTTTGAAGAACGAGTTATGCCCGTAGCAGGCATGCGCCATCACCAGCGCCTGCATGGTAATGGTGTTCTCTTCCATCAGATAAGCGATACAGGGATTGGAGTTAATCACAATTTCATAGGCCAGCCCCTGCTGACCGTGCTTATAGGCCCGTTCCGTTTCGATGAACTTTTTGCCGAACGACCAGTGCGGGTAGTTGATCGGCATCCCGACGCTTGAGTAGGCGTCCATCATCTGTTCAGACGTAATGACTTCGATTTGATGCGGATAAGTTTCCAGTCGGTAGAGTTTCGCCACCCGGTCGATCTCCGCCAGATAAACATCCAGCAGGTCGAAGGTCCAGTCGGGTCCATCGCTCAGACGTGTGCTGTCCTTATTTATGGAGTCAATCGTAGCCATTAGCGCGCCCTCATTGTTGGCGGCCCTCTCTGTCTGGAGAGCCTCTTTTCAAGCATAGAACACCGCGTCATAAACCACAGGGCAAGGGAAATTTTTTCTTTGCGATTTTTCCATGACAATGGCGAGGAAAAAGGGATTGCACAGAATTTTTCGCTGAGTAAATTTAGCGCACAGCAGGAGATTCTAAATCTCGTATCACCCGGCTGGCGGGGCGCAGTGTGAGACAAGTCACCATAAAAAAAGCATATGTTGAATAATATTTTCATCTGCGTTATCAATTTGTAATTAGATGATTGTTCTTTTGCACAGATGGAGTGGCTATGCGTGTTGTCATACTGGGAAGTGGCGTTGTCGGCGTGACCAGCGCCTGGTATTTGAGCCAGGCAGGACATGATGTGACGGTCATTGACCGTGAAGCCGGGCCGGCGCTGGAAACCAGCGCCGCAAACGCCGGGCAAATTTCCCCGGGCTATGCTGCGCCCTGGGCGGCGCCGGGCGTGCCGCTGAAGGCGATCAAATGGATGTTCCAGCGTCATGCGCCGCTGGCGATTAGCCTCGATGGAACGCAATTCCAGCTCAAGTGGATGTGGCAGATGCTGCGTAACTGCGACACGCGCCATTACATGGAGAACAAAGGCCGGATGGTGCGGCTGGCAGAGTACAGCCGTGACTGCCTGAAAGCCCTGCGTGAATCCACCGGGATCGAGTACGAAGGTCGCCAGGGCGGCACGCTACAGCTTTTCCGTACCGAACAACAGTTTGAAAACGCCACCCGCGATATCGCGGTACTGGAAGACGCTGGCGTGCCGTATCAGTTGCTGGAGGCGAACCGTCTGGCGGAGGTTGAGCCTGCGCTGGCAGAAGTGGCGCATAAACTGACCGGCGGTCTGCGTCTGCCGAACGATGAAACCGGCGACTGCCAGCTCTTTACACAGCGACTGGCGAAACTAGCGGAGCAGGCGGGAGTGAAATTCCGCTTTAATACGCCGATTGACCGCTTACTGTACGACGGCGACCAGATCCACGGCGTGCAGTGCGGTGACGAGCTGTTCAAAGCGGACGCGTTTGTGCTGGCGCTTGGTTCGTACTCCACCTCGATGCTGAAAGGCGTGGTGGATATTCCGGTTTATCCGCTGAAGGGGTATTCGCTGACCATTCCGGTCAAAGATGACGACGGCGCGCCGGTGTCGACTATCCTTGATGAAACCTACAAAATCGCCATCACTCGTTTTGACCAGCGCATTCGTGTCGGCGGGATGGCGGAGATTGTCGGCTTTAATACTGATCTGTTGCAGCAACGCCGTGAAACGCTGGAAATGGTGGTGCGTGACCTGTTCCCGCGCGGCGGCGTGGTGGAAGAAGCGACGTTCTGGACCGGATTACGTCCGATGACCCCGGACGGTACGCCAGTCGTCGGTCGCACGCCGTACAAAAACCTGTGGCTGAATACCGGACACGGCACGCTGGGCTGGACGATGGCCTGCGGCTCTGGCCAGCTCATCAGCGATTTGATCTCCGGGCGTACGCCAGCGATCCCGTTTGATGACCTGAGCGTGGCCCGTTATCAGGCTGGCTTTACGCCGTCCCGCGCGCAACATTTGCATGGTGCACATCAATAAGGAGCCGTCATGTCTCGTCCTGTACAGGCCAGCATTGATTTGCAGGCACTGCGTCAGAACCTGAACATTATCCGCCGTGCCGCCCCTCAGTCGCGGGTGTGGTCGGTGGTAAAAGCCAATGCCTATGGTCACGGTCTGGAACGTATCTGGAGCGCATTAAACAGCACAGATGGTTTTGCCTTACTGAATCTCGAAGAGGCGATCATGCTGCGTGAGCGCGGCTGGAAAGGACCGATCCTGTTGCTGGAAGGCTTCTTCCATGCCGATGAACTGGAACTGTTCGACAAGTACCGGCTGACCACCAGTATTCACAGTAACTGGCAAATCAAAGCCATTCAGAATGCCCGTCTCAATGCGCCGCTGGACGTTTACGTCAAAGTGAACAGCGGCATGAACCGGCTGGGCTTTGCGCCGGATCGTCTTCACACCGTCTGGCAGCAACTACGCGCATTGCCTGGCGTCGGTGAAATGACACTGATGTCGCACTTTGCGGTAGCTGAACGCCCGGACGGCATTGTGGAGGCCATGGCGCGTGTGGAGCAGGCGGCAGAAGGGCTGGAATGCGCCCGTTCACTGTCAAACTCTGCCGCCACGATGTGGCACCCGGAAGCGCATTATGACTGGGTGCGCCCGGGGATCGTGCTGTACGGCGCCTCGCCGTCGGGCCAGTGGCAGGACATCGCCAACAGCGGCCTGAAGCCGGTAATGACGCTCAGCAGCGAAATCATCGCCGTGCAGAACCTGAAACCGGGCGAGGGCGTCGGTTACGGCCAGCGTTACCAGGCAGCGCAGGAGCAGCGTATTGGCATCGTCGCCTGTGGCTATGCGGATGGTTATCCGCGCCATGCCCCGGACGGTACACCGGTGCTGGTGGACGGCGTGCGCACGGGTATTGTCGGCACTGTGTCGATGGATATGCTGGCGGTCGATTTAACGCCATGTCCGCAGGCGGGGATCGGTACGTCGGTCGAGCTGTGGGGCAAAGAGATTAAGATTGATGATGTAGCCGCGGCCTGCGGAACGGTTGGCTATGAACTGATGTGCGCGCTGGCACCGAGAGTGCCAGTTGTGACGGTGTAACGTTGTGCCGGGTGGCGCTACGCCTACCCGGCCTGCGACTCACTCAGTTTCTTCATTCGCGACGCGGACACCCACTTTGCGTACCGCGTTATCTTCTTTCTCCGCCACCGTCCAGATCATCCCGGCGAACTCCACCTGGTCACCGACAACCGGTGCCGCGCCGAGCAGATGCTGGATCAGATCACCCAGCGACTGCTGGTTGTCGCGAAACTCTTCACCGCCATCCAGACCGTAAATCAGTGCCACATCGGCAAATTTTGCCGTCGCTTCGAGGATGAAATCACCGAAGAAACGCTGGTCCAGCGCCACCGGCGGCGCCTGGCTGAACAGTTTGCCGAGCGCGGGTAAATCATGCTCCCGGCCAATCACGCAGAGAATATCGTTTTCCCGCAACCGCGTGCTGCCGGTCGGGTGCAGCAGAACATTGTCGCGAAACAGTGCTGCAATGCGGGTTTCCGGCGGCATATGCAGGTCGCGGAGCGCCGCGCCCACGCACCATTTGTCTGCGCTGAGCTGGTAAACAAACTGCTCCCACGGATTGTTCGGGTGAATATCCAGCCCGACGCGGGAGATAGGCCAGCCCACTGGCGGCACCACCACTTTGGCTTTTTTCGCCGCCCAGGAGAGCGATGTGCCCTGCAGCAACAGCGACACCAGCACCACGAAGAACGCCACATTGAAGAACAGACGGGCGTTATCCAGCCCCGCCATCATCGGGAATACCGCCAGAATAATCGGCACCGCGCCGCGCAGGCCAACCCAACTGATAAAAATACGTTCGCGCAGGTTAAAACCACGGAACGGCAATAGCCCGGCAAACACTGACAGCGGGCGGGCGAAGAAAATCATCCATGCGGAGAGGATCAACGCCGGAACAGCAATCGGCAGCAGATCAGACGGGTTCACCAGCAGACCCAGCACCAGGAACATGCCGATTTGCGCCAGCCAGGCCAGTCCGTCGAAGTTTTGCAGGATAGCGTGGCGGTTACGAATGGGCCGGTTGCCCAGCAGGAAACCGCACAGATAAATCGCCAGAATGCCGCTGCCATTAATTGAGGTGGTGATGGCGAAAATCATGATCCCGCCGCTCAGCGCCAGCAGCGGATAGAGCCCGGCGGGCAGGGCGATGCGGTTAATCATCTGCAATAGCAGATAACCGCCAGCCAGACCAATCAGAATACCCAGCCCGAATTGCTGCAGCAGATGCGCGACAAACAGCCAGCTCAGCCCGGCCTCATGCTGCTGGATCATCTCAATCAGCGTGATGGTCAGAAACACCGCCATCGGGTCGTTACTGCCGGATTCAATCTCCAGCGTCGAACCCACACGTTCGTTAAGCCCTTTGCCGCCGAGCAGGGAAAATACTGCCGCAGCATCAGTGGAGCCAACGATCGCGCCAATCAGCAACCCTTCAATCAGATTCAGGTGGAACAGCCATGCCGCCATCATGCCGGTCAGCCCGGAGGTGATCAGTACGCCTACCGTCGCCAGCGACAGCGCCGGGCCAAGGGCGACGCGAAACGAACTGGCCTGGGTGCGCATCCCGCCGTCCAGCAGGATCACTGCCAGCGCGAGGTTACTGATCATGTACGAGAAGGGGTAGTTGTCGAAAGGGATGCCGCCGATGCCATCAACACCGGCCAGCATGCCAATCGCCAGAAAGATAACCAGAATCGGGATACCGAGACGTGAAGAAAATGAACTTAATAAAATACTACAGGTTACTAAAACAGAACCCAGAATAAACAGACTAATAACCGCCCCAGCGTCCAATGTTCACGATCTCCTCTACAGCATGATGTGCGTTACAAAACGTTATCATATTTATGCATGAACAATGGTCTAATAAGAGCTATGAATTTATTTTTCTTCTGACAGCACCGGATGACCGGAGAGCGTCAGCGTGGTGGACGCAGCGGTATTGACCAGTTTGCCCTGCGCCCCAAGCGGTAACGTCACCGTCCGCGCTTCATGGCCAAAGTCCAGACCGGTAATCACCGGGATATCCAGCCGCGAACGAAGATAATGGAACATGGTTTCCAGGCTGTAGCCGTTGTCGTAATCATTGGGCTCTGCACCGCTAAAACTGCCGAGGATCAGCGCGCGCTGGCAGGACAGGATCCCCGCATGCAGTAACTGCAACAGCAGACGCTCGACGCGGAACGGATGCTCGTTGATATCTTCCAGCACCAGAATGCCGTCGCGAATGTCCGGCATCCACGGCGTACCGAGAAGCGTATTAAACATCGCCAGATTGCCGCCCCACACGGTGCCTTCCACCCGGCACTGCGGCCCGTCACCGGCCCATTCAAGGGTGAACGACGGATTTTTCAGCGCCTGCCAGAAATGGTGTTCGGTAAAGTCATTGACCGATTCCGCACCAAAATTGCCCGCCAGCATCGGCCCGCTGAAGGTTATGACGTTGCCGAGCGCCAGCAGTCCCATCTGTATCACAGTGAAATCGCTGTGACCGCAGATAAGCAGCGGATCCCGTTGCTGACGCGCGATAAGCGCGGGCCAGTCGATTGCTTCCAGCAGGCGGCTCGCGCCATAGCCGCCACGTACCGCCAGCACAATACGGTTTTTGCCCGCCAGCGTGGCGAGGGCGTTGATATCATTGAGACGCTCAGCGTCAGTACCGGCAAAACGCTGGTCGCGGCGAGGAATAACCTGCTGATGCTCCACCCGATGTCCGGCCTGCTCCAGGCGCGTTACGCCACGCGCGGCAGCCGTCTGGTTAATGCAGTAACCGGAAGGGGCGATCAGATGAAACAGACTCATGCTAATTCCTTGCATACAATGAAAAAGGTATCATGCCGCCTGAACCGGTCGTTGTCACCTTCAGCGGCACACTTCAGCTAAAAGGATAGATGCGTGAAATTGAGATGGGTCGTTTTTTTATTTGTCTTGCTTGCCGGATGTAGCTCAAAGCAGGATTACCGCAATCCCCCGTGGAACGCTGAAGCGCCGGTAAAACGGGCGATGCAATGGATGCCGATCAGCGAAAAAGCTGGTGCGGCCTGGGGCGTCAGCCCGCGTCTTATTACGGCGATTATTGCTGTGGAGTCGGGCGGCAACCCGGAACTGGTGAGTAAATCCAACGCCGTGGGGCTGATGCAATTAAAAGCCTCCACCGCCGGGCGTGAAGTCTACCGCTATATGGGCTGGAAAGGGCAACCGTCGACCAGTGAGCTGAAAAACCCGGAACGTAATATCTCAATGGGTACCGCTTACCTGAGCATTCTGGAACATGGCGTGCTGGCGGGCATTAAAGACCCGGAAGTGATGCAGTACGCGCTGGTGGTGTCGTATGTTAATGGCGCGGGCGCGCTGCTGCGGACATTCTCGTCCGATCGCAAAGACGCGATTGATGAGATTAACGATCTCGACGCGGATGAGTTTTTTGAACACGTTGTCAAAAATCACCCCGCGCCGCAGGCGCCTCGCTATATCTGGAAAGTCCAGCAGGCGATGGATGCAATGTAGTTAAAGCACTTTGCTGGCGCGTTCGCGCGCCTCGCGCTCCAGGGCGAAGATAATGCGCTGGAGCGTGCGCTCCGCCGCCGGGTTGACGTTCAGAAAGCGAAAACTCAGGCGCGGGGTGGTGATGGTTTCGTTTTTGCCGTCGACCACTTTACGCTCGGTGATGGCAATCAACTGCGCATCAAACTGAAATTTCCCCCAGTCCCCCATATCCAGCGCCAGTTGCGGGATCTGCATGCCAACCTGCAGACCGGTTGTGGTTTTGCCTTCCAGTAATGCCCCCATTCCGCCGAGCGACAGGTCGCACAGACGGCAGCGAAATTCGCTGTTATCCGGGAGTCGTGCCGTGCAGAGATAAACCGGCTGCAGAGGCGCCGCAATACGAAAGAATTCTCTGCGCTGCACAAACCACAACGATGGCGGTACGGGGGCGGCGAACGCCGGGAGTGACAGGTAATCGATGGCCTCAAGTTTTGGCAGGGTAAATTCGACTTTCGCCCCTTTGGTTTCCGCATCAATCAGGAAATTTTCCGCGTGCTGTGCCGCCAGGTTTTCCTGTTCCTGACTGCCGAAGTCAATAATCAGCTGTTCCGCGGTGACCGACAGAATGCGGCTGATGAACTGACCGGAGGCCCAGGAGACGCGGAGCGGGACCTGATCTTTATGCAGATCGCGAAGGACATTTAATACTGCCAGCGGACTCACTTTCAGGAATTGCTCGTTGTAATGACTCACACCAAATCGCTCCAGATGACAGATTCTCGCATCGTTATCGGCACCCGCCGGAAGAACTTAAGGCAAATAAGTGAAAAAAGTGAAATTCAATAAAAAAAACGCCGCTGGCGGGATATTCCAGTGCAATTACCTATACTTGAACCATTGAGGCAGGGGATTTTGACCTGCATCTGGACGGTTTTTTCCTGGAGGTGGTTATCATGGGCATTATTACCTGGATCGTGTTCGGACTCATCGCGGGGGTCATCGCTAAACTGATTATGCCGGGGCGGGATGGAGGGGGATTCATTCTCACCTGCATTCTCGGGATCGTCGGTGCGGTGGTGGGTGGCTGGTTAGCGACCATGTTCGGTATCGGAGGCAGCATCACAGGCTTTAATCTGCAAAGCTTCCTGGTGGCCGTCGTTGGCTCCATTGTCGTTTTGCTGGTGTTCCGGCTGCTACGGCGGGAATAATCAGAATGAAGGCGAACGGGCAGCCAGTGGCTGCCCGTTTTATAGGGTTATTGTGTTGCGGCGGCAGCCTGTTTTTCCGCTGGCGCCGCAGGGCGCGTTTGCGGAACGCTGTCGCACGGGTTTGCTTTCGGACAGACCAGATCCAGCATTTTCAGCGTTACGCCATTGGTCCAGCCGAAACCGTCCTGCAACGGATATTCACCGCCGCCACCACCGGTTCCGGTTGTGGTGATGTCGTATTTTTCAACCAGCTTCTGCTCGCGATCATACGTATGCTGAACGTTGGTCAGAAAGCGCCAGGTGACGTCCATGGCGATTTTATCCTGTCCGTAATTCTGCAAACCTTCTGTCGCCACCCACTGCAGCGGCGCCCAGCCGTTTGGCGCATCCCATTGCTGGCCACTGTTCACCGTGGTGGTGCTGATACCGCCCGCTTTCAGCAGATTGCGCTCGGCGGCAGTGGCGACTTTAGCGGCGCGTTCGCGGGACGCAGCATTAACGAATAACGGGTACAGGGCCGCGGCGGTCAGTTGATTACGCACCTTATGGCTTTTCAGATCGTAATCGGCATACCAGCCCTCTTTTTCATTCCACAGGTTTTTTTCCATCGCGTTCTGGCGGGCGCTGGCGAGGGATTCATAACGCGCGGCTTTGTCGTTATCACCTGCGGCTTTGCTGGCAGCGGCGATCATTTTCTCCATTTTGAACATCAGCGCGTTGAGATCGACAGGCACGATGCTGGTGGTGCGAATGGTGCCGAGCTGTTGTGGGTTGTCCATCCAGCGGGAGCTGAAATCCCAGCCAGAGGCGGCTGCCGAACGCAGATCACGGTAGATATCGGTGGCCGGGCGATTCGGATTGCTTTTCGCCGTGTTGACATCATCCAGCCACGACTCCGGGCGTGGGGTATCGCGATCGTCCCAGTAACGGTTGAGCAACGATCCATCCTGTAGTTTGACGACGCGCTTGCTGGCCTGACCCGCTTGCAGCGCATCGGCGCCTTCCATCCAGTAGGCATGCTCTTTTTCCATCTGCGGCAGGTATTTCTTCAGCGCATCGTCACCGTCATGCGTTGCCAGCAGTTCCACCATCAGAGAGAAGAAGGGCGGTTGTGAGCGGCTCAGATAGTAACTGCGGTTGCCGTTCGGAATATGGCCCCATGAATCCAGCTCATAGGCGAAGTTGTCGACCATATCTTCGATCTTGTCCCAGTGATCGCTTTCCGCGAGGCCGAGCATGGTGAAGTAGCTGTCCCAGTAATAAACTTCACGAAAACGCCCGCCGGGCACCACATACGGCTTCGGCAACGGCAGCAGGGAATCCCATTTTTCGGCGCTGTCGGTGGTTCGCGTTAGCACCGGCCATAATCCGTCAATGTGCTGGCGCAGGGTCTGATCCTTCGGCGGCACATACTTCTCTTTCTCTTGCGGCAGGGTGAAGTTCACCTCGACAAAATGGCGCAGGTCAAAACTGGTCTGGTTTTTTTGCATCCGGTAATCCGCGAGGATCATCAGCGGATCGCTCCTGGGTATCGCATCGGCAAAGGTTTTTTGATCGGGGAATAATTTGGCGCTCTGGATGTCGTTAAACAGCGGCCCCAGCAGGATATCCGGCGGTTGCGTCGGTGCTGCGGCTGGCGCGTCTTCCGCCAGTGCTGAAAAGGTTGTCATGCTCAAAAGCGCACCACCGAGCGCCATCCGCAGCGCGAATGCGATAGCCTCCGGGCGGCGCAGTGCAGATATCGTCATCGTTAGTCTCCTGTCATAGGCTGAATAGTCTGACCGCTGGGATCAACCATCTGAAAACCTTAGACGAATTTCCGCCTTCGCGTCGGGCTTAATTATCATTTTGCGGATTTCCGGACACTTTACCGTGGTAAAAAAGCAAAACCGCTGCGGATAGGGGGGATCTGGATGTTATCATTGCCGCCAGCCCGCTGGCGGAACACGCCGGGGACTCCTTTTCCCATTTTGAGAATAATGCCGTGACCTCTTTTGCTGAATTAAACGCCCTCCCTGCGGAACAACTTGCCAACCTTAACGAACTGGGTTACCAGACCATGACCCCGGTGCAGGCGGCGTCGCTTCCGGCGATCCTCGCGGGGAAAGATGTCCGGGCGCAGGCGAAAACCGGCAGCGGCAAAACCGCCGCATTCGGACTGGGCCTGCTTCAGCACATTGATGCCAGCCAGTTTCTCACCCAGTCGCTGGTGCTGTGCCCGACCCGCGAACTGGCCGATCAGGTGGCGAAAGAACTGCGTCGTCTGGCGCGCTATATGCCCAATATTAAAGTGCTGACGTTATGCGGCGGGCTGCCGTTCAGCGTGCAGCGCGATTCGCTGACCCATGCGCCGCACATTATTGTGGCAACGCCAGGGCGACTGTTGGATCACCTGAAAAAAGAGACGGTGAACCTGGAAGCATTGCAGACGCTGGTGCTGGACGAAGCTGATCGGATGCTCGACATGGGCTTTGCCGAGGCCATTGATGAAGTGATTGCGTATGCCCCAGCGAAGCGCCAGACACTGCTCTTTTCCGCCACCTGGCCCGCAGCAATCGCTGCCATCAGCGGGCGTATTCAGCGCGAGCCGCTGACAGTCGAAATCGATACTGTCGATGAATTGCCTGCGGTTGAGCAGCTGTTTTTTGAAGTGTCGCGTGGCGGTAAGATCAGCCTGTTACAGAAACTACTGAGCCAGTATCAGCCCGCTTCCTGCGTGGTGTTCTGCAATACCAAAAAAGATTGTCAGGCCGTGTACGACGCGCTGACTGCGAGTCAGCAGAGCGTGCTGGCGCTGCATGGCGACATGGAGCAGCGCGACCGCGATCAGACGCTGGTTCGTTTTGCCAACGGCAGTTGCCGGGTACTGGTGGCGACTGACGTTGCCGCACGCGGTCTGGATATCAAAGCCCTTGAGATGGTGATCAACTATGAGCTGTCCTGGGATCCGGAAGTGCACGTCCACCGCATCGGCCGTACCGCGCGGGCAGGGGAAAGCGGGATGGCGATCAGCTTCTGCGCCCCCGAAGAGGCGCAACGCGCTAACGTGCTGGAAGAGATGCTAAATATCACACTGCGCTGGCAGCCGGTGCCGACAGGCATCAGCATCGCACCGCTGGAGGCGGCAATGGAGACGCTGTGCATTGATGGTGGCAAAAAAGCCAAAATGCGTCCTGGCGATATTCTTGGCGCGCTGACCGGCGATATGGGGCTTGATGGCGCAGACATCGGCAAAATCGATATCCACCCGATCCACGCGTTTGTGGCTGTGAAACGTTCGGTCGCGCATCATGCCTGGAAACAGTTACAACAGGGCAAAATTAAAGGTAAATCTGTGAAGGTGCGGTTGCTGAAATAGCGCCGCAATGCAAATCCCCCGCGGATACAGGCGGGGGACACAGGAAATTTAAGTTTTGGCGCATGCTGCCGATAGTGTCATTGGATGACAGAAAAGGTGAGTGAGCAATGACAAGGAATTTTCTGGAAGGCAAAGTACAAGCTGTATTTAATGATTTTGAAAATGAGAGATGGTGCTCTCTTAATAATTTTGGTTTTAATTCGAACGGTTATTCGTCAAAGGTTAATCAACAGCAGTATATCCTGAAATATTATGGTGCTTATTTTTGTGAGCTTTATGGTATGTATAAAAAGCTCCTGCAATCATTTAACGGTGACGAGTTAACGATTTTATCTATCGGTTGCGGTTCCGGCGTTGATTGCGAAGCATTAAACCGCGTTGTCATTGATGAAAATAAAACAGTGACAATCAAGTATGTTGGGATCGATCTTATCGACTGGCACTACCGTCCGAACTTCCCATGGGCGCAGTTTAAAACCAGGTGTGCCAGCACACTCCAGGCTGCAGATGTTGAGGATGTTGATTTATTTGTCTTCCCTAAGTCGCTGACAGAGTTAAGTCTGGATATAAGAAAGCATATTGCCGATTTAATAGTAAAGAATAGTAAGAAAAATCCAATCTATTTTATTAATACCTATGCAACGTATAATGCACATGACAATAATAGTATAAATGGGATTGATGAATTTCAGACTATTTCTAAAATTCTGACAGATGACGGCTGGCAGTGTGATCAGGAGCCTAACTATTATACTTATTTTATTAAGCAACGTTGGTTAGGGCTTGATTTTACTTTTTTTAAATTACCGGATGATGTTCTGCCTTTTGTCTCTGAACTTAAAGATTCGTGCAATAACCACAACAATAGTCCACAATGTATGGCCTGTAATATCAATTTTTGGCCAGTTTTTAGTAACAAATATCTGGCCTATAGCCTGCTCAAATACACCCGGGAGAAAGAATGATAATCAGTGCGAGCCGGCGAACGGATATCCCTGCTTTCTATACGCCCTGGTTTATGAACCGCATCCGGGAAGGGTTTCTGTTGACCCGTAACCCTTATAACTTCAACCAGGTCAGGCGGGTCTCGCTGAATCCGGCGGATGTCGACGTTATTGTCTTCTGGACGCGAAACCCTAAAATGCTGATGCGTCATCTGGGCGAACTGGATGAGCGCGGGTTTCATTACTATTTCCAGTACACCATCACAGGCTACCCCAAAATTCTCGAAGGCTCCGTACCGCGCCCGCATCATGCCATTGACACCTTTATTCAGCTCAGTGACAACATTGGCGCGGACAAAGTCATCTGGCGCTATGATCCCATTCTGGTGTCGAACATTGTTGATATCGACGAGCACAAGCGACTGTTCAGTAAAATCGCCACCCTGTTGCGCGGAAAAACAAAACGGGTGGTCATTAGTTTTGCCGATCTGTACAAAAAAACGGAATCGAATCTGGCGGCTGTTCCGGGGCTGCAATACGAGGATATTGTTAATGATCGCCTGCGCTTGCTGGATTTAGCGCAGTGGATGGCAACAATAGCGCGGGACAATCATATGGTTGTCGAAACCTGCTCCGAGGATATCGATCTTTATGAGGCCGGCATCGGACACGGAAAATGCATTGATGATCGACTGATTAATGCGGTTTTTGGCCTGCCGTTGGACGCGATGAAAGATCCCGGTCAGCGCGAAGCCTGTGGTTGCATTCGCAGTATTGATATCGGCACGTATAACACTTGTCTGCACGACTGCTCCTACTGCTACGCTACCTTTAATAAACAGGCGATCGCTAACAATAAGAAAAAACACGATCCGGAAAGTCCATTTCTGGTAGGCGGAACTGAAGGGGTGGAGGCTAAACTGCTGCTGCCAACCCTATTTCAGGGATCGCTGTTTTAATCATCACAGACACAATCACCGGTAAAAGTGATTGTGTCTGCAGGGTCTTGCTTACTCAGTAATAGCCCAGCAATTTCCACCACATCATGCCGATAATAAAGGTCAGCGCGACGTTAAAGGTGACTACCACCAGGTTGATTTTGTAGAACGTTGCCCGGTCGAAATAACCCTGTCCGAAGTAAATCGGACCCGGACCACCACCATATTCCGTATTCCCCCACATCAGGTTACTGAAAATACCGAAGCAGATAGCGACCATCATCGGCGGCGCACCGGCGGCGATAGCCGTCGCGACGAACGGGGCGTACAGCGCGGCCACATGCCCGGAAGCGGTGGCAAACAGATAGTGAACGTAGATATACAGCAATCCGAGTACCACAAACGCGGTCATTGGACCGAAACCCTGAATCGCACCGTCTAACTGCTGCGTCATCCATTTGATAAAGCCGAGCCCTTCAAGCCCGCTGGCGAGACTGATGATCACGCTGAACCAGATGACGGTATCCCAGGCCGCGTGATCGCTGAGCAGAGCTTTCCATTCCACAGCGCGGGTGGCGAACAGATAGGCCGCCAGACCGAGCCCGACAGCGGTTGCCGACAGGCCAGTGATCAAACTGGTTCCCCAGCCAATCAGAGCGAGAATAAAGCCAATAGCCACTTTCTTCTCTGCGCTGCTCATCGCTCCCAGCGCCTGCAACGAACGCTTGCCCATCTCTTTGGCTTCCGGCGTCCTTTTCAGCTCCGGATTCAGCAGCTTATAAATGAGCAGCGGCGCTAACATGAAGCAGACCATCGCCGGAACCACGGCCGCAACAAACCAGCCGCCCCATGAGATCTCAATGCCCAGTGTTGATTTCGCCAGACTGCCAACCAGCGGGTTCGCCGCCATCCCGGTCAGGAAGATGGCGCCAGTGATTGGCGTGAACTGGAAACAGACCATGGTCAAAAAGTTGCCGATGCGTTTGCCGGTTTCACCGGGCGCTGAGCCGAGCACATCGTTAATCGAGCGGGCGATCGGGAAGATAATTCCCCCGGAACGCGCCGTCACCGATGGCATGGCAGGTGCCATAATTAAATCCGACACGCCGAGCGAATAGGCGATCCCCAGACTGCTTCCGCCAAACAGCGACAGCATTTTATACGCGATGCGCTTACCGAGACCGGAGGTGACGAACCCCAGCGACAGCACATAGGCGCAGAAAATCAACCACACCGTCCCGCTGGCAAACCCCGACAGCGCTTTCGCCTCCGGCAGGGTTTTGCTGAAAATTACCACGCAAATCGAGATAAGCATCACCGCCCCGGACGGGAGCGGCTGGGTCAGAATGGCCGCTATGGTGGCGGCAAAAATGGCAAACATATGCCACGCCTGCGGTGTTAAACCTTCCGGGGCCGGCCAGAACCAGATAATGGCGCCGATGGCCAACGGCACACCGAAAGCAATAATGGATTTTCCCCTGGATGAAACAGATGACATGATCATCTCCTCATGCTAATGGTCATTGACCTGGATTAGTGGCGTCCGGCAGATTTCGCGAGCACCTGGTCCACCATCTGCGGCGCCATGCCCAGATAATTCGCCGGGTCAGTCAGGCGTTCAATCAGTTGCGGATCCAGACGGCTTGAGACGCCAGGCATCGCGTTGAGTACGTCCGCCAGGCGACCGCCTTTTTCGTTCACTACGCGACAGGCGTCGTACACCACGTCATGCGCATCCTGACGACCAATGTAAGGGGCCAGTCCCATCATGACGGCTTCGGCCACGATAAGTCCTTTGGTCATATCAAGGTTTCTGGCCATCGCGTTCTCATCAACGATTAAGCCATCGAGCATGAACTTCGCCTGATGCAGCGCCCCGGCGGCCAGCACAAAGCTTTCCGGGATGGCGATCCATTCGGCATGCCACGGGCCGGTCGCGCGTTCGAGATCCTGAACCATCGCGTCGAGCATCAGCCCGGCGTGCTGGCGAACCCCTTTGGCGCAGGCCAGCATCAGTTCGCTGGAGATCGGGTTGCGTTTCTGCGGCATGGTGCTGCTGGCACCGCGGCCCTTCACAAACGGCTCGTACAGTTCGCCAAATTCGTTGGCGGCAAGCAGCATCACGTCATAGGCGATTTTGCCGAGCGACCCGGTGATCACCCCGAGCAGGTTCACCGCTTCGGCAAAACCATCGCGCGCGACGTGCCAGGTGGAGGCGGGAACGCCAAGGCCAAGCTCTTCCATCATCGCTTTTTGCACGGCGAGACCTTTATCGCCCAGCGACGCCAGGGTGCCTGCCGCACCGGCGAATTCACCCACCAGTACGCGAGGGCGCGCCTGTTCCAGACGTTCGGCGTGACGGTCAAACATATCCAGCCAGATAGCGGCTTTATAGCCGAAGGTGATCGGAAGTGCCTGTTGCAGATGGGTGCGGCCTGCCATTGGCGTGTCACGATAGCGTTGCGCAAGACCGGCGAGAATGACGCGCAGCTCGCGAATGTCGGCGTCGATAAGGTCAAATGCGTCGCGGATTTGCAGGACGACAGCCGTGTCCATGATGTCCTGGGTGGTGGCGCCCCAGTGGACGTAGCCGCCCGATGCGCCCGCCTGTTTAGAGATCTGATGCACCAGCGGCAGAATCGGGTAACCGACAATTTCGGTCTCATGACGCAGCAGGTCGAAATCCAGGGTATCGGCATTACATTTTTCGGCGATCTCTTTGGCCGCATCTTGCGGGATGACGCCGCAGCGCGCTTCGGCCTTCGCCAGTGCCACTTCTACCTCAACGTATTTGCGGATAAGTTCGTGATCATCAAAGATGGCGCGCATGGCCGGCGTACCAAAAGAATCCCTGAACAGGACGGAATCTAATACAGTGGAAGCCATAAAACCCCCTTTTGAGTGGGATAGTGATAGACTGCCGGTCAGCCGATATCCAGACGACATTCCGGCATGCTCCTTGCGGCACGCTAAATGTCTGGACATTGCTATAATGTACGTACATTTAGAATGTACGTACATTTTATAATGACCGTACATTTGGAAGGGAAGTTCTCATTCCTGCTTTTGTGATAACGATCGGTAATTTAGAAGAACAATGGCGATGAAAGAGTCTCTGTACCAACGTATTGCCCGTGAGCTGGCGGCGGATATTGCCTCCGGCAAATATCCTGCGGGCTCGCAGTTTCCGACGGAAAAAGAGCTGTGCGAATCCTATCTTGTCAGCCGCCATACCGTGCGTGAAGCGCTGCGAAGCCTGACGGAGCAGGGTCTGATTTCGCGACGCAAGGGGGCGGGGACGCACGTCACTGACAGCCCTGATGCGAATTCGCAGGACCACCCGCTGGCCTATCTGGAAGATTTGCTGGTGCTGGCCCGCAATAATCTGCGGGTGGTAAAAAAGGTTGATGAGATTGTGGCGGACATCGAACTGGCACAGGTCATCGGCTGCCCGCCAGGATCGCGCTGGCTGCATATCGCCAGCATTCGTGAAGACAGCCAGAAACGCGATGCGCCGATTTGCTGGACCGACAGCTACGCCAGCACGACCTACAGCAAACTGCGCCAGCTGGTGCGCAGCGACCCTCATGCGCTGATAAGCGATCTGATCGAAGAACACTACGGGATTCGCAGCCAGGAAGTACACCAGACCATCACCGCGGTCGGCGTGCCAGCGAAAATGGCGAAAGTGCTGGGTGTGGAGACGGGTTCCCCGGCGCTGCGTATCGTCCGGCGTTATATCGACCGCCAGGGCGAGACCTTCGAAACGACGGTTTCCGTGCATCCCGCCGGGCGCTATACCTGTTCGCTGGTGCTGAAGCATCTGACAGCAGAAGAGTAAATATAAAAGAGAGAGCCTTAAGCGACGCGGGAGATATTTCACCGTTTCGCTTAAGGCTCTTTTTTTATATCTCAACGGCACGGGTTCTCTTGAAGTCCGATTATTGTTCTATCCTTTCAGTTCCTGCTTTTTTATTTTTACGAGTTCAGGTTCATGGGTAGCATAATTATCGGAAAGCGTTCAACAAATCGGAGTAATAGTGCTTTTCATCATTACCTCATTTTTGCCGTAAACCGCAGAACGCAACGTAATTGCTGTCTCCATACCAGGTCTCGCTTACGCCATTAACGGGAGAATAGCTTATGAAAGCACTGACTTATCACGGTCCGCATAATGTCAGCGTCGATACCACCCCTGATCCGGGATTAGAAGCCACTGACGATATTATTCTTCGGGTCACTGCCACCGCCATTTGTGGCTCTGATTTGCATCTCTATCGTGGGAAAATACCCGGCACCAGTCACGGTGATATTTTTGGCCACGAGTTTATGGGCGAGGTCGTTGAGGCCGGTCCGGACGTGAAAGCGGTCAGCAAAGGCGATCGCGTGGTGATCCCGTTTGTTATCGCCTGTGGCGACTGTTTTTTCTGCCGTTTGCAGCAATACTCAGCCTGCGAAAACACCAACAGCGGCAAGGGCGCGGCGCTGAACCGCAAAAGCATTACGCCGCCTGCCGCGCTGTTTGGCTACAGCAACCTCTACGGCGGCGTGCCTGGCGGACAGGCGGAATATGTCCGTGTGCCGAAAGCCAATACCGGCCCGTTTAAAGTGCCGGACAGCCTGCCCGATGAAAAAGTGCTGTTTCTTTCCGATATTCTCCCCACCGCCTGGCAGGCGGTGAAAAACGCCGAAATTAAACCGGGCTCCAGCGTGGCGATTTACGGTGCCGGGCCGGTGGGGCTGCTGTCGGCGGCCTGCGCGCGGTATAACGGCGCGGAACAGATTTTCATCATCGACCATAATGATTACCGGCTGGCGTTCGCTCAGCAGCGTTATGGCGCCATCCCGATTAACTTCGATAAGAACGACGACCCGGCGGCGTGGATCATCGAAAACACGCCGGGCAACCGCGGAGTGGATGCAGTCATTGATGCGGTCGGGTTTGAAGCAAAAGGCAGCCTCACCGAAACGGTGCTAAGCACGCTCAAAATTGAAGGCAGCAGCGGGAAGGCGATTCGCCAGTGTATCGCCGCCGTGCGGCGGGGAGGGATCGTCAGCGTTCCGGGGGTTTACGCCGGGTTTATCCACGGATTTATGTTCGGAGACGCCTTTGATAAAGGGCTGACGTTTAAGATGGGCCAGACGCACGTCCATGCCTGGCTGCCGGATTTACTGAAACTTATTGAGCAGGGCCATCTCACGCCGGAAGAGATTGTCACGCACCATATGCCGCTTGAAGATGCCGCGCGCGGCTATGAAATTTTCGAAAAACGTCAGGAGGAGTGCCGCAAGGTGATACTGGTTCCGGGGATGTCCGGAGAAAAAGCGACGATTTGAACCGCGTGGCGGCGGTTGAGCCAAGGTGACCGCCGTCCTTTCATTTCATTCACTGAGGTTATTTATGACAACACCTTCGTTATCGGTTGCCAGTGAGTTGGGGCGCGTACTGGTTGAAAAACAGTTGCAACTGGCAACGGCGGAGTCCTGTACTGGCGGGCTCATTGCGTCGGCGTTATGCGCCGCTGACGATACCCCGTCGTTTTACGGTAGCGGGTTTATTACTTACACGGATGGCGCCAAAATCACCATGCTGGGCGTCAGACGCGAGACGATCCAGACGTTTACCGCCGTAAGCGAACAGACAGTCAAAGAGATGGCGGCGGGCGCAAAACAGCGCTCAGAGGCGGACGTCAGCCTGGCCGTGAGTGGTTATGCCGGGCCGGACGGCGGAGAGGACGGAACGCCAGCGGGCACGGTGTGGTTTGCCTGGCAACTGGCTGATGATGAGATCCATACCAGCGTAAAGCGGTTTGATGGCGACAGTGAATCGGTGCTCGCGCAGGCGACCAGTTATGCTATGGCGGCGCTGATACTGCTGCTGGCAGAGTATGTTTAGCATGCAGCGAAAAAAAACCACGCCGGGGCGTGGTTTTACATCACTTAGCGTTCACGCCGGGCCATCAACAGCGCCAGATCCACCAGCCTGTTTGAAAATCCCCATTCGTTGTCATACCAGGCGAGGATTTTGACCATATTGCCGCCAATCACCAGTGTCGACAGACCATCAATGATGGAGGAACGCGGGTCGCCCTGGTAATCGCTGGAGACTAGCGGTTCGTCGCTGTAGCCCAGTATCCCTTTCAGCGGTCCGGACGCGGCAGCGTTGCGGAAAGCGTTGTTCACTTCTTCTGCCGTCACATCACGCTCCAGCGTTACGGTAAGGTCGACGATCGATACCACCGGCACCGGCACGCGCAACGAGTAACCCGTCATTTTGCCATCCAGCTCAGGGATCACTTTCCCCAGCGCTTTCGCGGCACCGCTGGAGTAGGGCACAATCGACAGCGCAGCGGCGCGTGCGCCACGTAAATCTTTTTCCGGCTGGTCGTGCAGCGCCTGGCTGTTGGTATACGCGTGGGTGGTATTCATCAGACCGTGTTTAATACCGAAATTCTGATGGAGAACTTGTGCGGCAGGCGCCAGACCGTTGGTTGTACAACTGCCGTTGCTGAGGACATAGTGTTTATGCGGATCGTACAACCCGTCATTGACGCCCATCACAATGGTCAAATCGTCGTTTTTGCCCGGTGCGGAGATGATGACGCGTTTAGCACCACCATGCTCAATATGCACGGCGGCTTTAGCGCGATCAGTGAAAAAACCGGTCGCTTCGATAACGATATCCACACCGGCATCCCGCCATGGAATATTTGCCGGGTCGCGTTCGCTGAACACGGTGATCGGCTGACCGCCTACGCGCAAGTGCCCTTCAGCGGCGGAAACGTCTTCCTTCAGCGTACCGAGCAGGGAGTCGTATTTCAGCAAATGAGCCAGCGTTTTGCTGTCTGTCAGATCATTAATCGCGACGATTTGCAGATTGTCATTACCCAACGCCGCGCGCAGTACGTTACGTCCGATCCTGCCGAAACCATTAATACCGACCTTAACCATGATCAACTCCTTAATTGTTGTCTCTGGTGTTACTGTAGGTGGCGGCTGTTTTGGCGTAAATGACAAAAAAGGATCACTTTACGCCATTTTGCGGATATGAAAGCGCTGGCGGTATTCGCCTGGCGTCAGGTTGAGCTGCTTTTCGAAGAGACGACGCAGGTTGATGCTGCTGCCAAAACCGGTCTGTTCGGCGATACGGTCCAGCGTGTCGGTGGTTTGCTCAAGCTGTTGTCGTGCGGCGGCAAGACGTGCTTCGGCGACATAACGCGCCGGTGAGACACCGGTTTCGCGGGTAAAAACGCGGGTGAAATTGCGCGGGCTCATGGCGACTTTTTCCGCCAGTTTCTCCACGCAAAGGTCAGCGGTAATGTTTTCGAGGATCCACGCCAGCAACGCATTTATTGGCCCGGAACCGCTGGTCTGCGTAAGGTTGAAACGGCTGAACTGCAGTTGCCCGCCAGGGCGGCGCAGGTACATCACAAAATCCTGCGCGATGTCGCGGGCAAGGCTGAAACCATAATCCTCTTCCACCAGCGCCAGCGTCAGGTCAAAACCGGAGCTGACCCCGCCGGAAGTCCAGATATTGCCGTCCTGAATGTACAGCGGCCCGCCTTCAACATTCACTTCAGGAAAGGCTGTTTGCAGAGTGTCCAACAGTCGCCAGTGGGTGGTGGCGCGCCTGCCATTCAGCAGACCGGTTTCCGCCAGCAATAACGCGCCGCCGCAGACTGACGCGATGCGACGGGCATGGGGCGCGGCGAGGCGCAGCCAGTCGACAACCGCTGTGCCTTCCAGTTCATTCTGGCCTCTGCCGGTGATGATAATAGTGTCGAGCGCTTCCCGCGGATCGAGATCATGGAGACGGTGATCCGCAAGCAGGTTTAATCCGGACTGACCATGGATCACCTGGTGCGACTGCGTGGTGGCGACACTCACCTGATAGCGCGGACGCGTTAACCCTTCCGTTTGCAGCTGATTAGCCTGCATCAGAATGTCGGCGATCCCGGCGGATTCGAACAGCATCCCGCCATCGGGGACGATAATAAGGATTTTCTTCATGTCCTGAAAAGTAAACCTTTGACAGAATAAGTCAACCAGAAACGTTATCTGCGTCAGCCATGCCCATATTCTTAACTTTTTTGTGAAATAATCTTTTCGCCGGACAAAAGGTATCTTAAATATTTCCTTTTTTCTGAATTACAACTGTATTCAGAAGTTAATGCTGATCTGTTTTGGCGTTAAATTACGTGAATATCATCATTTAAGGTATTTTATTCTGTATAATTCTTATATTCGAAGTATTAATCCAGTCAAGTGATTAAGGTCATTTCATTTGTCTCAACTGCTTAAAAATGGAGAATTAATTCCTAATCGACGGCTTACTTTATTGTGAAAAATATGAGTATGAAATATTTTAAATTAAGTACCACAGCATTGTTAATGAGTAGCATTCTGGTTGCAGGTAATGCTAATGCAATTGCAGACTTTCATGATGATGATGGTGTTATTACCGGGAATGGTGTTATAGACGCTGGTGGTGTTTATAAAGTTATCGGTACAGCGGGTGAAGATAATACGATTTCTGTTGCGAATAATGGCAGTGTCACCGTAAATCATAATGGTGGCTCGCCGATGATCTCGGGCTGGGGTGAGTTTGATGAGGGTGATTTTCTGCTCACCAGCGGCTCCGTTGTGGTCGCCAATAGCGGCAAGATTGACCTGGGCTCTGGCTCTACTGTGAATACGGTTTATGGTGACCTGATCGAAGGTACTTTCCCTTCGCGACCGGACCTGGCGCTGGATCAGGATTATGAATTTGTCTTTGGTGTGGGCATCATTAAGGTTGGTGGAAGTAGTGATGCTTACCTTGCGAAAGCGGGGAATATTACCGCAGATGACCTGACGGTGAATATTAGCCACCAGCGTGCTGATAAATTTGTCGTCGGTATTCATGGCGAAAAAGCGACGGCGACGATGGATTTTACCGGTTTAACCACGGTTAATTCCACCGCGCTCGGCGAAAAAGGCAAAGCGTTTGGTATTTATGCAAAAGACGGTACGCAGGTTACTGCTGAAGATTTAAAGCTGACCACCAAAGGTCGGGAATATTCAGTGGGAATGTCTTCAGATTCCTCGCAGGATAATGCCCGTTCTCTCATCGTTTATAATAATGCCGTGGTTAACTCGACTGCTGATGAGTATGCCGATGGTATTAACACTAGCGGTGGTCACATTGAAGCGCTGGGCGATACGCAGGTAACTGTCACCGTCAATCAGACGGGTGGGGTGACGTCCGGGATCTGGGTCTCCGATGGACAGGCCGGTATCGATTTAGATTCACACTTCACGGCGAAAGGTAAAACGTCGCTGGCATTAAACGCCGGCGCTGATGGTACGGTCCTCCATGGGGCTGAGTCGATTGGTTCATCGGAATTAACCACCAACGATCTGGCCATTGTGATGGACAGTCAGGGACACCAGCAAACTGAAGGTGTGGGCTTGCTGGCCACAAAAGATGACGCTCAGACCGCAGGTCGTGTTGTGATCAATGGCAAACTGAACATTGATGCCGTGGATACCACTCACAATGGCACCTGGCACTACATCCAGGCGGATAAAGGTGGCGACATTGCGCTGAAGGGTGAAATTCAACTGGGCACCAACAACAACGACCCGGATGCCACTGCGATCCTGGCGGAAAACGCAGATTCACGCGTCACGACGACGGGGCAGAAAATGCAGGTTGTCGGTACCATTGAAGCGAAAGATTCCGCGCTGATTGATTTGAATGCTAACAACAGCTCCCGTTTTATCGGCGGCTTTCTGACCAGCACCGATGCCATAAACAATCTGGCGCTGGCGGAGGGCTCTGTCTGGGACATGACGAAAGATTCTCAACTGACCAACCTGACGTTGAATGACTCAACGCTGAATTTCATGCATACCGCGGCGCAGAGCCGGAAAATGACGCGTGATGCGGCAACGTTCAGGACGCTTACGGTGGACAATGATTACACGGGTAACAACGGTAATCTGGTGATGAACACGCAGCTTGGTGATGACAACTCCGCAACTGACCGCCTGATCGTTAACGGCAACACCAGCGGAACGACCAACGTGACGGTGCTGAACGCAGGTGGCGCGGGAGGGCTCACCACTGATGGTATCGAACTGATCACCGTTAACGGCAATTCCGCAGGTGAATTCAAACAGCGCGGGCGTATCGTTGCCGGTGCCTATGACTACACCCTGCAGCGTGGCGCAGGTCAGGACGCGGCGAACTGGTACCTGAGCAGCGCGCTGTCTCCGGAAGATCCTGTTGACCCGGTAGATCCGGTTGACCCTGTTGACCCGCTTGATCCACAGGACCCGGCTGACCCTGTCGTACCACAAAAACCGGTGACGCCGCAGAAACCGACTCAGCCGAAAGAGCACGCCGTGCGTCCGGAAGCCGGTCTGTATGCGATGAACCTGCAGGCAGCCAACAACCTGTTTACCACCCGTCTGCATGACCGTCTGGGTGAAACGCATTACGTTGACGCGCTGACCGGCGAAACCGCCGTCACCAGCATGTGGCTGCGTAACGTTGGCGGGCATACCCGTCAGAAAGACAGCAGCGGTCAGCTGAACATGCAGAGCAACCGCTATGTGATGCAGCTGGGCGGCGATATCGCGCAGTGGAGTTCGGACAATGCTGACCGTTATCACCTCGGTGTGATGGCCGGTTATGCCAACCAGAAGAGCCGCGCGGTCAACCACCGTAACGGCAACCGTGCTGACGGCAGCATCAGCGGTTACAGCGTCGGTGTCTACGGCACCTGGCTGCAGGATAACGACACGCTGGAAGGCGCATACGTTGACAGCTGGGCGCAGTACAACTGGTTCGACAATACCGTTTCCGGTCATGGTGTTGAGTCTGAAGCGTATGATTCTGATGGCTTCACCGCCTCTGTTGAATCGGGCTACACCTGGAAACTGGCCGATATCAGCGAACGCAATTCGCTGTACATCCAGCCGAAAGCCCAGGTCACCTGGATGGGTGTGAAAGCGGATCCGCACAAAGAAGCCAACGGCACCCGCGTGGAAGGCAACGGCGACGGCAACATTCAGACCCGCGTCGGCGTGCGTCTGTACGGTCACGGCCACAACCAACTGGATGACGGTAAAGGCCGCACCTTCCAGCCGTTCGTGGAAGCCAACTGGATCCACAACAGCAAAGACTTTGGTGTGTCGCTGAACGGCGAGCAGGTAGCGCTGGCAGGTGCCCGCAATATCGGTGAACTGAAGGCCGGTGTTGAAGGTCAGTTGACGAAGAACGTCGCCCTGTGGGGTAACGTCGGTCAGCAGATCGGTGACAAAGGCTACAGTGATACCTCGGCGATGATCGGTATTAAAGCGTCGTTCTGATAAAACTGACGGATATCAAGCGGCTTCGGCCGCTTTTTTTATGGGTTGTATTTACCCCTGGTATTTGCAGTGTTGATCTTTGTCGCATTCAGGCTTACATTATTGATATGTTATAACGTAACAAATAAAGGTAAGCCATGAAACCCGATATCCATCCGCATTATCGTACCGTTGTCTTTCACGACACCAGCGTGGACGAATACTTCAAAGTAGGATCGACCATTAAAACTGAACGGGAAATTGAACTGGAGGGCGTGAAATACCCTTATGTTACCCTTGACGTTTCGGCTAAATCTCACCCGTATTACACCGGGAAACAGAAGTCCTTCGCAACGGAAGGCAGCGCCGCGCGGTTTAAAGCGCGCTTTAACGGTTTCCTGAATGCGAAACGGGGCTGAAGATGCAGGTACTGAATTCTCTTAAGAGCGCGAAACAGCGCCACCCGGACTGCCAGATCGTCAAACGGAAAGGGCGTTTGTACGTCATCTGTAAGAGCAACCCCCGCTTTAAGGCCGTGCAAGGGCGCAAGAAAAGACGTTAACCGGCCTGCTGTCGCCAGCTTTCCAGGGAACGCTATTGCTTGCCGTCGGGGTTGACGGCAAGCGTAGTGGTTAGACGTTAAACAGGAAGTTCATCACATCGCCATCTTTGACGATATAGTCTTTACCTTCTGCACGCATCTTACCGGCTTCTTTCGCGCCTTGTTCACCCTTATAGGTCACGAAATCTTCGTAGGAGATGGTCTGCGCGCGGATAAAGCCTTTTTCGAAGTCGGTGTGGATTTTACCGGCCGCCTGCGGTGCCGTGGCGCCAACCGGGATGGTCCAGGCGCGGACTTCTTTTACGCCTGCGGTGAAGTAAGTTTGCAGATTCAACAGGGCATAACCGGCGCGGATCACGCGGTTCAGGCCCGGCTCTTCAAGACCCAGCTCCGCCATAAATTCGTCACGCTCTTCGTCGTCGAGTTCAGCGATGTCTGATTCAACGGCCGCACAAACCGGCACCACGACAGAACCTTCTTTCTCAGCGATTTCGCGCACTTTGTCCAGATACGGGTTGTTTTCGAAACCATCTTCGTTGACGTTCGCGATGTACATGGTCGGCTTCAGCGTCAGGAAGCTCAGGTAGCGAATAGTTTCTTTCTCTTCTTTGCTCAGATCCAGCGCACGCAGCATTCCGGCATTTTCCAGCTGCGGCAGACATTTTTCCAGCACGGTCAGCTCGGCTTTGGCGTCTTTATCGCCGCCTTTGGCTTTTTTGGAGATGCGGTGAATCGCGCGTTCACAGGCTTCGAGATCGGAGAGCGCCAGTTCGGTGTTGATGATGTCGATATCTTCTGCGGGATCCACTTTACCGGAAACGTGGATGATGTTGTCGTTCTCAAAGCAACGCACCACGTGACCGATCGCTTCGGTTTCACGGATGTTGGTCAGGAACTGGTTGCCCAGACCTTCACCTTTGGAAGCGCCTTTCACCAGACCGGCGATGTCGACGAATTCCATGGTGGTCGGCAGGATGCGCTGGGGTTTGACGATTTCAGCCAGCTTGTCCAGACGCGGATCGGGCATCGGCACGACACCGGTGTTCGGCTCAATAGTACAGAAGGGGAAGTTTGCCGCTTCAATACCTGCTTTTGTGAGCGCATTGAACAGGGTGGATTTGCCCACGTTTGGCAAACCGACGATACCGCATTTGAATCCCATGTTTAAATCACCTTAATCTTTGGGTAATCAACCTGTTACAACTAACAGATTGCAGAAAAATAAATAACTTCGCGTATTATACACGGCAGCCGGGCAAATTGCCGCCCCTGAGACACTTATTGCGCCTTAAAGGCATGCAATCGGTTGGTGGCTTTAGTCAGGCCTTCTTTCAGCCAGATCTCGGTGCAACGAGCCGCTTCGTCAACCGCATCATCAATCAGCTTCTGCTCTGCCACCTGAGGTTTACCCAGTACAAAACCGACAACTTTATTTTTATCGCCCGGATGGCCGATTCCGACGCGTAAGCGATAAAAGTTCGGGTTATTGCCGAGCTTGCTGATGATGTCTTTCAGGCCATTATGACCGCCGTGACCGCCGCCAAGTTTAAATTTTGCCACGCCGGGAGGCAGATCCAGTTCATCATGCGCCACCAGGATTTCGTCCGGGTTGATGCGATAAAACGTCGCCAGTGCGGCAACGGCTTTGCCGCTCAGATTCATAAACGTGGTCGGTACCAGCAGACGCACATCTTCACCGGCAAGGTTGATGCGTGAGGTGTAGCCAAAGAATTTCGGCTCTTCACGCAGCGGGGCACGACAGCGCTCCGCCAGCAAGTCTACATACCAGGCGCCTGCGTTATGGCGCGTTGCCGCGTATTCGGCACCGGGGTTTGCCAGGCCGACAATCAGCTTAATGGTCACGTCTCTTTTCCTGAATGGGTCGAAATCTGGCGCGTAGTTTACTGGTTGTGGCGCCGGTTGACAAAACGAAGCGCAAAATGAAGAGATAATTGCGCGACTGAACCATTAGAATTTCAATTAGTTCAGCAAGTTAATTGTAAAGATTTGTTGACTATATCTTCGTTATTGTGATCCTTAACGCAATCCCTGTTTCGCAGGTTGCCTATACTTTAGACACAAGGATAAGAGGGACTTTCCCTCTCAGCCCAAAGTTCCGGAGGTGACATATGAAACGCAAAAACGCTTCGCTGCTCGGTAACGTGCTCATGGGTCTGGGGTTAGTGGTCATGGTAGTGGGAGTAGGGTACTCCATTTTAAACCAGCTTCCGCAACTTAATTTGCCACAGTTTTTTGCCCATGGTGCCGTGCTGAGCATCTTCCTCGGCGCAATTCTCTGGCTGGCGGGCGCACGTGTCGGCGGGCATGAAAGGGTCACCGACAAATACTGGTGGGTACGGCACTACGATAAACGCTGCCGTCGCGATCAGCACCCACACAGCTAACGAATTGAACAACGGCTCCCGAGGGAGCCGTTGTGTTTATACGATATCCGCGAGCGCCGCGTCCCGGTTCGGGTAGAAACTCAGGCGACCAGGAATCGGTTGGATCCCCGCGCGCGCCATGGTGCGCAGTGGCTGGAATTCCACGTTAGAAACCCTCAACTCACACCCTTCAGGCAGTTTATCGACAAAACGCTGGAAAGCGTTCAGACCACCGGCATCCAGTACCGGTACCGCATCCCACTTCAGTACCACAATGCGTTTGCCAGCAATCCGCGATTCCAGATCGTTAAATAACCCTTCCGCCGCCGCAAAGAACAGCGGGCCAATCACGCGCAGCACCAGCACATCGTCCGGCACGGTGACGTTGACCGGTGCCAGGCGTGTCATACGGGCAATACGGCGCATGAACAGCAGTGAGGCGAGCACGATACCAACGCTAATCGCGATGACCATATCAAACAGTACCGTCAGCGACATACAGATCAGCATGACGATGATGTCGTCTTTGGGCGCCCGACGCAGCAGGTTGACGACCTTGTGCGCCTCGCTCATGTTCCATGCCACCATCAGCAGCAGCGCGGCCATCGCGGAAAGCGGCAACCAGGAGAGCAGCGGGGCGAGCGCCAGCAGCGCGAGAATAACCAGCACTGCATGGATGACGGCGGCAATCGGAGACGTCGCACCAGCACGCACGTTCGCGGCAGAACGGGCAATCGCCGCGGTAGCGGTGATCCCGCCAAAGAACGGCGCGACAATGTTACCCATCCCCTGACCGATAAGTTCGCTGTTGGCCTTGTGTTTGGTGCCGGTCATGCCATCAAGCACCACGGCGCACAGCAGCGATTCGATGGCGCCCAGCATCGCCATCGAGAAGGCAGCGGGCAGCAACGCCTGTAATGAGTTCCAGCTCAGCGTAAATTCAGAACCGGGTAAATTCCACGGCAACACCAGTTGCGGCAGCAGTTGCGGGATACCGTTGCCCTGCGAGCCATCGGCGAGAACGTAGTGGAACTGGGAGCCGATGGTCGCCACCTGGCCGCCCAGCATATTGACCAGCGCCATCACCGCACAGCCTGCCAGCAGCGCCGGAAGATGTCCCGGCAGACGAATACCCAGTCGCGGCCAGAAAATGAGCGTACCGAGCGTGACAACGCCAATTGCCGCATCACCTACATTGATACTCGGCAGCGCCATCACCAGCGCACCGAGTTTTTGTAAATAGTGTTCCGGCATCTGCGAGATCTGCAAACCGAGAAAATCTTTGATTTGCATGGTCCCGATGGTGATACCAATCCCCGCCGTAAAGCCCAGTGTTACCGACAGCGGAATGTATTCGATCAACCGGCCGAAACGGGCGAGGCCAAAGAGAATGAGAAACACCCCTGACATCAGCGTCGCCACCAGCAGGCCAGCGAGGCCAAACTGCTGAGAAACCGGATAGAGGATCACCACAAACGCCGCCGTCGGCCCGGAGACGCTGAAGCGGGAACCGCCCGCAAGGGCGATGACAATCCCGGCCACTGCAGAGGTATACAGACCGTATTGCGGTGCCACGCCGCTACCAATCGCCAGCGCCATTGCCAGCGGGATCGCGATGATCCCGACAGTGACCCCGGCGATCAGATCGCGTGTAAAGCGCGGCAGGGTATATTTCTCTTTCCAGCACGCATCGATGAGGGCCTGGAAAGGCATTACATGTGAATTCAGTTTGTTCACTATTTGTTTCATCCGTGAGCGCATCATCTGTCATGTCAATGGCAGGTGAAGGAGGCAATAACAGTTAGTTAATAAGTCATACAAATGTTCAACACGGACAAAAAAACCCGCCGCAGCGGGTTTTATCAGGCCGGGTTCGATTAATGCTCGAACATGGCAGAAATCGATTCTTCGTTGCTGATACGACGAATCGCTTCGGCCAGCATGCCGGACAGCGTCAGGGTACGCACGTTCGGCAGGGCTTTGATTTCATCCGTTAGCGGGATGGTATCACAAACCACCACTTCGTCGATGACCGAGTTACGCAGGTTATTTACCGCATTGCCAGAGAAGATGGGGTGTGTAGCGTAGGCGAACACGCGTTTTGCACCTCGCTCTTTCAGAGCTTCCGCCGCTTTACACAGCGTACCGCCGGTGTCGATCATATCGTCAACCAGCACGCAGTCGCGACCGGCAACGTCACCGATGATATGCATCACCTGAGAAACGTTAGCGCGCGGACGGCGTTTGTCGATGATCGCCATGTCGGTATCGTTCAGCAGCTTCGCGATAGCACGCGCACGAACCACACCGCCGATATCCGGGGAAACCACAATCGGGTTATCCAGATTCAGTTGCAGCATGTCTTCGAGCAGGATCGGGCTACCAAATACGTTATCAACCGGGACATCAAAGAAGCCCTGGATCTGTTCAGCATGCAGGTCAACGGTCAGTACGCGGTCAACGCCAACGCTTGACAGGAAGTCAGCGACAACTTTCGCGGTGATCGGCACACGCGCGGAACGCACGCGGCGATCCTGACGAGCATAACCAAAGTAAGGGATTACGGCGGTGATACGGCCTGCGGAAGCACGACGCAGGGCATCGACCATAACAACCAGTTCCATCAGGTTGTCGTTGGTAGGAGCACAAGTGGACTGGATGATGAAAATATCACCACCGCGTACGTTTTCGTTAATTTGTACGCTGACTTCGCCGTCGCTAAAACGACCTACAGCGGCGTCGCCAAGAGAAGTGTACAGGCGGTTGGCAATACGTTGTGCTAGTTCCGGGGTAGCGTTACCAGCAAAAAGCTTCATATCAGGCACGAGAAGAACCTCAGGCATGCGTCCAGTGGTGGATAAAAGGGGCCAAAAAACGGTGCGGGCCGGGCGCCATTTCATCCAGGCGGTGTATTTAAAGAGCGCGATGCAACGTCTGGAACAAGAGTGACGTTGTCACCGTGACTCAGTTTGCTCCAAAATGGCGTATTGTAGCGGAGAGGTGTTCATCCCTCGCGCCACAAAGCCGTGCAGCCATTCCGGGGCTTGCTCTAGCACCTGACGTGCGGCGGATTCGGTGTCAAATTCAGCAAAGACACAGGCTCCTGTGCCAGTCAGGCGCGACGGCGCGTATTCTAACAGCCAGGAAAGCGCCGCATCAACCTCGCGAAAACGTTTTCTTGCGATAACCTCGCAATCGTTGGCAAATTCACATTTTAATAACGTTTCTATTGACCGTACCGGAGTATTTCGCGGTAGCGCCGGATCGTTAAAAATCATCGGCGTAGGAATGCTTACGCCAGGGTGCGCGACAAGATACCATTTTTCAGGCACCTCCACCGGAGTGAGCAACTCGCCGACGCCTTCCGCGAAGGCCGCATGCCCGCGCACAAACACCGGGACATCTGCGCCGAGCGTCAGGCCAAGCGCCGCCAGCGCATCAACAGAAAGCCCGCAGCCCCAGAGGTGATTCAGGGCGACCAGTACCGTGGCTGCGTTGGACGACCCGCCGCCAAGTCCGCCGCCCATCGGCAGACGTTTGTCGATACTGATGTCTGCGCCGCTACCCGCGGGCGCCGCATCAATCAGCAGACGTGCCGCGCGAATAATCAGATTCTCCGCTTCCGGCACCCCGTCAACAGGCGTCAGCAGCCGAAGCTGGCCGTCCTGACGCGGTTCGATGGTGAGGGTGTCGCCGTAATCAAGAAACTGAAACAGCGTCTGCAGGTTATGGTAACCATCCGGGCGTTGACCGGTGATGTACAAAAACAGGTTCAGTTTTGCGGGGGAAGGCCAGCGGCTCATCATTTGACGATCCAGTTATCCATTTTCAGCTTGATGCGCTGGCTGCCGTCAGTCAGTTCCATATTGGAAGGCAGCGCGGGCTGTGTTTTGCTGTCGTAGCTGCTGTAGGTCACCTTCCAGTTTTTGCCGTTCTGACGATAGTTGAGCGTGCTCAGACGGTACTGCTCATCCAGCGTGTAGTCGGTGGCGTCGCCGGGCAGGCCGAGGATCCACTGGCGCAAGCTATTGAGCGGAATCGGCATTCCGGTCAGTTTCGCAATCATCTCTTCGGCGTTGGTGTCGGTGTAATGCTGACCTTTATTATCCACTAACTCCACGCTGCCGGGCTGTGCGTTCAGCTCAAGTTCGGTGCTGCCGAGCGGGTTGGTCAGCAACAGGCGATAACGTTCCTGGCCGGTCTGCTGCCAGAAAAAACGGGCATACACTTTTTGTTCGTCGGAAAGATAAGCAAACGCGCCGCGCGTCTGGTACTGGTTAAGCTGGCGGACTTGCTGTTCATGCTGACGCCACTGCGGCGAGTCAGGGCTTTTGCCTGGGCCTTTCGGCGCATTGATGGTGCAGGCGGTGAGAACCAGAGCTGCCAGCGGCAGCAGGCGAATCAGTCGGGGCGTGCGCATCATTGTGACAAATCCTTGAGGTGCGTTGCATAACGTTGTTAACCCTTTATGCTAGCGTTGTGTATGAATAGCGTCTACGTTCATGTTGTCTTAATTCATAAAATTAGCGACCCGGGCCGGTACGCCAAAAGGGGCAGTCTCTTTTATTGGAACCGTGCATCCTGTATGATGCATACAGACTAACCTTATCAACGCTGGTACTACTCCCGCTCATATGACCCTGTTAGCTCTCGGCATCAACCACAAAACAGCTCCGGTCGCGTTGCGAGAACGTGTTTCGTTTTCGCCGGATACGCTCGACCAGGCGCTGGAGAGCCTGCTGGCACAACCGATGGTGCAGGGCGGCGTTGTGCTCTCGACCTGTAACCGCACTGAGCTTTATCTCAGCGTGGAAGAGCAGGGAGATTTGCAGGAAGCGTTGATCCGCTGGCTGTGTGATTACCACAACCTCAATGAAACCGATCTGCGTACCAGCCTCTACTGGCATCAGGATAACGATGCCGTTCGCCATCTCATGCGCGTGGCCAGCGGCCTGGATTCACTGGTGCTTGGCGAGCCGCAAATCCTCGGCCAGGTAAAGAAGGCGTTCGCGGATTCCAGTCGCGGGCATCTGAATGCCAGCGACCTGGAGCGCATGTTCCAGAAATCGTTCTCCGTCGCCAAACGCGTTCGCACGGAAACGGATATCGGCGCCAGCGCGGTATCGGTGGCGTTTGCGGCCTGTACGCTGGCACGGCAAATCTTCGAATCGCTTTCCACCGTGACCGTACTGCTGGTCGGTGCCGGGGAAACCATCGAACTGGTGGCGCGACATCTGCGCGAACACCGGGTGCAGAAGATGATCATCGCCAACCGGACGCGGGAACGCGCACAGGTGCTGGCAGATGAAGTCGGCGCCGAAGTGATAGCGCTGAGCGACGTCGATGAGCGTCTGAAAGATGCCGATATTATTATCAGTTCCACCGCCAGCCCGCTGCCGATCATCGGTAAAGGGATGGTTGAACGCGCTCTGAAAGCGCGCCGCAATCAGCCCATGCTGCTGGTGGATATCGCCGTCCCGCGTGACGTAGAGCCTGAAGTCGGCAAGCTTGCCAACGCCTATCTCTACAGCGTGGATGATTTACAGAATATTATTCAGCATAACCTGGCACAACGACAGGCTGCCGCCGTGCAGGCAGAAAGCATTGTTGCGCAGGAAACCAGCGAGTTTATGGCCTGGCTGCGCGCGCAAAGCGCCAGTGAGACCATCCGTGATTTCCGCAGCCAGGCCGATCAGGTTCGTGATGAGCTGACCGCGAAAGCGCTGAGTGCGCTGGAGCAGGGCGGCGATCCGCAAGCCATCATTCAGGATCTGTCGAGAAAACTGACCAACCGCTTGATTCACACCCCGACCAAATCTCTTCAGCAGGCCGCCCGCGACGGCGATGACGAACGCCTGCATATTCTGCGCAACAGCCTCGGGCTGGAATAGCGCACCTCACTTTAAATTTGATGACAAGGTGCATTTACGCCTATGAAGCCTTCTATCGTTGCTAAACTGGAAGCTCTGCATGAGCGCCATGAAGAAGTTCAGGCGCTGCTGGGCGATGCGGATACCATCGCCGACCAGGAGCGGTTCCGGGCGCTGTCGCGTGAGTACGCGCAGCTTAGCGATGTTTCACGTTGTTTTACCGACTGGCGTCAGGTTCAGGATGACATTGACGCGGCGCAGATGATGCTCGACGACCCGGAAATGCGCGAAATGGCACAGGACGAGTTGCGCGACGCGAAAGAGAAAAGCGAAGCGCTGGAGCAACAGTTGCAGGTGCTGCTGTTGCCGAAAGATCCTGATGATGAACGTAATGCGTATCTCGAAGTGCGCGCCGGTACTGGCGGTGATGAAGCCGCGCTGTTTGCCGGTGATTTGTTCCGTATGTATTCACGCTACGCCGAATCTCGGCGCTGGCGGGTGGAAATCATGAGCGCCAGCGAGGGCGAACACGGCGGTTACAAAGAGGTGATCGCTAAAATTAGCGGCGACGGTGTCTATGGTCGTCTGAAATTCGAGTCCGGCGGCCATCGCGTGCAGCGCGTTCCGGCGACGGAATCGCAGGGGCGTATTCATACTTCAGCCTGTACGGTCGCGGTGATGCCGGAGCTGCCGGAAGCGGAAATGCCGGACATTAACCCGGCGGATCTGCGTATCGATACCTTCCGCTCCTCTGGCGCGGGCGGTCAGCACGTTAACACCACCGATTCAGCCATTCGTATCACGCACCTGCCGACCGGCATTGTGGTGGAATGTCAGGACGAACGTTCTCAGCATAAAAACAAAGCCAAAGCGCTGTCAGTGCTCGGTTCACGTATTCGCGCGGCAGAAGCCGCCAAACGCCATCAGGCCGAAGCCTCTGAGCGTCGTAATCTGCTCGGCAGCGGTGATCGCAGCGATCGCAACCGTACCTATAATTTCCCGCAAGGCCGCGTGACCGACCATCGCATCAACCTGACGTTATACCGTCTGGATGAAGTGATGGAAGGTAAACTGGACATGCTGATCGAGCCGATTGTGCAGGAATATCAGGCCGATCAGTTGGCGGCGCTTTCAGAGCAGGAATGATGACGTATCAACAGTGGCTGGCCCGGGCGATAGTGCGTCTGGCCGCCAGCGAAAGCCCACGCCGCGACGCAGAAATTCTCCTTGGTCATGTGACCGGCAAGGCACGAACCTTTATCCTGGCGTTTGATGAAACCACGCTTAGCGCGGAGCAGCTCGACGCGCTGGACGTGTTACTGGCCCGCCGCGAACGTGGTGAGCCGGTGGCGCATCTGACCGGGCAGCGCGAGTTCTGGTCACTGCCGCTCTTTGTCTCACCCGTCACACTGATCCCGCGCCCGGACACCGAATGCCTGGTCGAACAGGCACTGGCACGGCTTCCTGCGGCTGGTTGCCGCATCCTCGATTCAGGCACCGGGACCGGCGCGATTGCGCTGGCGCTGGCGAGCGAACGACCCGATTGCCAGGTGACGGCGGTGGATGTGATCCCGGAAGCCGTCGCACTGGCGCAACGCAATGCGGATAACCTCGGCATCACCAACGTCACGCTGTTGCAGAGTAACTGGTTTGATGCGCTGACCGATCAGCAATTTGCGATGATCGTCAGTAACCCGCCGTACATTGATGAGCAGGATCCTCATCTGGCGCAGGGCGACGTGCGTTTTGAGCCGAGAAGTGCGCTGGTGGCCGCCGATCACGGTCTGGCCGACCTGGCGCATATCATCCGCGAAGGGCGTAACTTTCTGCTGAGCGATGGCGTGATGCTGCTTGAGCATGGCTGGACGCAGGGCGCGGCGGTGCGGGCGTTGTTCACCGACGCCGGGTATGTGGCGGTTGAAACTTGCCGTGATTACGGCGGCAATGAACGTCTGACGCTGGGGAGAAAAGCGTGAATATTTTCACCATAGTGCTGGCCATTCATATTCTGACCGCGGGGCTGTCCGTCAGCCTGTTTGTGTTGCGTTACTGGTGGCGGTATCAGCGCAGCCCGCGGCTGGCGGCGCGTTGGGTGAAAGTATTGCCTCATGCCGTCGACACGCTACTGCTGCTCAGCGGCGCCGGGCTTATTGCTATAACGCACTATCTGCCCTTCACGGAAGACGGGGCATGGCTGACTGAAAAGCTGTTTGGCGTTATCATTTACATTGTTTTGGGTTTTGTCTCGCTGGGACGTCGGTTTCAGCGCAGCCAGCAGGTGGGTTTTATCACTTTCCTGTTGGGGCTGGTGGTGCTGTTCATCATCATTAAACTCGCCATCACTAAAGTACCGTTACTGGGGTAGGTCATGAGGTCATTAGCCGATTTTGAATTTAACAACGCGCCCTTATGCGATGGGATGATCCTCATTTCTGAACTGATCCGCGATGATTTTCACGCGCCGCATGTCAGCCGCGAGCTGGAGCAACTGCTCAGCCTTGCACAGGAAGAAATCAGCCCCGCCTGGACGCCAGACCGGCAGATGGAACGGTTGCTGGAACTGTTTTACGGCGACTGGGGATTCAGCGATTCCCGTGGCGTCTACCGGCTTTCCGATGCCTTATGGCTGGATCAGGTGCTGAAGAACCGCCAGGGCAGCGCGGTATCGCTGGGCGCGATTTTCCTGTGGGTCGCGCAGCGTCTGTCGCTACCTGTCGTGCCGGTGATTTTCCCGACGCAGCTTATTCTGCGTGCCGACACTGATCCCGACGAAATGTGGCTGATTAACCCGTTCAATGGCGACACGCTGGACGAACACACTCTGGAAGTGTGGCTGAAAGGCAACATTGGCCCGGTGGCGGAGCTGTACAACGAAGATCTTGATGAAGCGGATAACGCCGAGGTGATCCGCAAATTGCTCGACACCTTAAAATCCGCGCTGATGGAAGAGCAGCAGATGGAGCTGGCGTTGCGGGCCAGCGAAGTGCTGTTGCAGTTTAATCCTGAAGATCCGTATGAAATCCGCGACCGTGGTCTGATTTACGCCCAGCTGGAGTGTGAGCACGTCGCGCTGCTGGACTTAAGCTATTTTGTGGAACAGTGCCCGGAAGATCCGATTAGCGAGATGATCCGCGCACAAATCAACACGATTTCGCATAAACAAATTACATTGCATTAATCTGGAATGAATCCGGTTAAACCCTGATAAGGCGATCCTATGAAACAAAAAGTGGTAAGCATTGGTGATATCAACGTAGCAAATGACCTGCCGTTCGTGCTGTTTGGCGGTATGAACGTGCTGGAATCCCGCGATCTCGCTATGCGTATTTGCGAGCACTATGTGACCGTCACCCAGAAGCTGGGCATCCCGTACGTGTTTAAAGCCTCTTTTGATAAGGCTAACCGCTCCTCTATTCACTCATACCGCGGCCCTGGCCTCGAAGAAGGGATGAAGATCTTCCAGGAACTGAAACAGACCTTCGGCGTGAAAGTTATTACTGACGTTCATGAAGCGTCACAGGCGCAGCCGGTGGCGGACGTTGTCGATGTGATTCAGTTGCCGGCGTTTCTCGCTCGCCAGACTGATCTGGTTGAAGCGATGGCGAAAACCGGTGCCGTCATCAACGTGAAAAAACCGCAGTTCGTCAGCCCGGGGCAGATGGGCAATATCGTGGATAAATTCCGTGAAGGCGGTAACGAGCAGGTTATCCTCTGTGATCGCGGTGCTAACTTCGGTTACGACAACCTGGTGGTGGATATGCTGGGCTTCAGCGTGATGAAGAAAGTCTCTGGCAACGCGCCGGTGATTTTTGACGTTACTCATGCGCTGCAATGCCGTGATCCGTTTGGCGCTGCGTCGAGCGGCCGTCGTGCGCAGGTGACTGAACTGGCTCGCGCCGGGATGGCGACCGGTCTGGCCGGTTTGTTTATTGAAGCGCATCCGGACCCGGATCACGCGAAATGCGACGGCCCGTCCGCGCTGCCGCTCGCTAAGCTCGAACCGTTCCTGAAGCAGATCAAAGCGATTGACGATCTGGTGAAGAGTTTCGACGAGCTGGATACCAGCCACTAATAAAAAACCCCGCTTCGGCGGGGTTTTTAGCCTCTGCGTCCGTTACGCAAATATCGTCATCAGGTAGGCGATGAACAATGCCAGATGCGCCGCACCATTCAGCACATTCGTGCGGCCGGTGGAGAACGATATCTGACACAGCAGCAGCGACGCCACCATCACAATCATTTCCGGCGCGCCCAGCGCAAAGTGGAGGTCGTTGCCGGTCATAAAGGCGATGATCGTCACTACCGGCACCGTCAGCGAAATGGTCGCCAGTACGGAACCGAAGAAGAGATTCATTGCCCGCTGCACTTGATTATTCAGCACCGCTTTCAATGCTCCCAGCCCTTCCGGGGAGAGGATCAGCAGCGCCACCAGAAAACCGGTAAAGGCCACTGGCGCGTTCATGGAGGTCAGCAGCGCTTCCAGTGGACTTGCATTCATTTTGGTGACCGCAATAACCGCAATCAGATGGATAATCAGCCAGGCGGTATGCCACAGATTACCGTGGGCCGACGGCTTGCCATGATGTGGATCGTCGTCGTCGCTGTCATCTTCATGTTCATAGACAAACAGGCTCTGGTGCGTTTTGGTCTGAATCAGCAGAAAAACGCCATACATCGCGGCAGAAATCGCGGCGACCAGCAGGGACTGACCGATGCTGAAATCGCCGCCCGGCAGCGCCATCGGGAACACCAGCACAATAATCGCCAGCGGGAAAAGGGCAATCAGGTACTGTTTGATGCCAAACAGATTCATATACTGGGTGGCGAATTTACGTCCGCCGAGCAGCAATGAGAAGCCGACCAGGCCGCCAGTGACGATCATAATGATGGAATAGAGTGTGTCGCGCATCAGCGTTGGCGCGGCATCGCCGGTTGCCATTAATGCGGAAATCAGGCTGACTTCGAGAATAACGACAGAAAGGCTTAAAATTAGTGAACCATAAGGTTCGCCAAGGCGGTGTGCCAGAACGTCGGCGTGTCGCACAACGCTGAATGCGCTGCTTAAAATGCCGACCAGCGCCAGAAGGTTAATCCCGATGATCACTGGCAGTGACTGGCTGCTTCCGAGGAACAGCAGCACTGCCAGCGCCAGCACCGGGAAAATGAGCGACGTCTCCTTGTGGCGGGTCTTTACCGCCTCATGTGCATGGGTCATGAACCATCTCCATTAATGCAGGTGTTTTGCTAAATTGATCTAATTATAGATGACGTAAGCTGCTAAAATAACAGACTTTCTTTCAAATACGTTGCGATTTTACTCAAATTTACCCGTCAGCGTTTATTAAACTTACCGTACGGGATATTTTCTCATTCCGTTTAATTTAGGTTTAGATTACAGAGAATTATCTCAATCTTAAATTTAACAACCCTTCTCCCTGGAAATGAAAGGGAATTTGTCCCAGGCTTAATATTCCCTGACTTCATGTGGAGATGACCATGCCATATAAAAGTAAAAGCGATTTGCCAGACAGCGTAAAACATGTTCTGCCGTCTCATGCGCAGGATATTTATAAAGAAGCGTTCAATAGCGCCTGGGACCAGTACAAAGACAAGTCCGAGCGCCGGGACGACGCCAGCCGCGAGGAGACTGCGCACAAGGTGGCGTGGGCCGCGGTGAAGCATGACTATCAAAAAGGCGATGATGATAAGTGGCATAAAAAGAAATAAATATCACAAACGCTTATTTTAAGTTTTATTGCCTTGCCACCGTACCGTTAATTGTTTATCTTCACTACATGCTGGATAATAATTCAGCAATACGCCGGGATGGCGAAATAAAGATGTTGCAGGGAAGTAAGCAGTGGTGGAGGTTAAAATTGTTAACGCGTGATTTCTTAATGAAAGCCGATTGTAAAACGGCTTTTGGTTCTATTGAGGAATCGCTACTCTGGTCATCGGAACAACGCGCTGCGTCATTAGCGGCGACGCTGGCCTGTCGACCAGATGATGGCCCGGTATGGATTTTTGGTTACGGTTCATTAATGTGGAACCCGGCGCTGGATTTTACGGAATCCTGTACCGGCACACTGGTGGGCTGGCACCGTGCATTTTGTCTGCGTCTGACTGCTGGGCGGGGAACGGCCTGTCAGCCTGGTCGGATGCTGGCGCTGAAAGAGGGCGGACGCACCACCGGTGTGGCTTATTGCCTGCCTGAAGCCACCCTCGAAGACGAACTCACGTTGCTCTGGAAGCGTGAGATGATCACCGGCTGCTATTTGCCCAGCTGGTGTAAGCTGGCGCTCGACGATGGTCGTACCGTTAATGCGCTGGTGTTTATTATGGATCCCCGGCATCCGCTGTATGAATCCGACACCAGTGTGCAGGTGATTGCGCCGCTGATCGCCGCCGCCAGCGGTCCGCTTGGTACCAACGCCCAGTATCTTTTCTCACTCGATCAGGAACTGCGGAAACTCGGTATGTGTGATAACAGCCTGGATGAGCTGGTGGAGAGAGTGCGGAACTTATTGGGTGGCGAAACGCTGCCGCAGTTTGTCTGAAGGGTGTAGCAGGGCGGGCAGCAAACCCGCCCCGACCCTTATGCCGGAACGTAGCTAATGGAGTGTTCCAGCGACTGGCTGTGGCTGTCGATCAGCACGTTCCACGTACCACTGTAGGGTACGGTCATGAAAGCATTCTCGCGATTTTGCACGCTAAGAATGTCTGTCTGTGTTTCACTGGCGCGGTTCTTTGCGCTCATCAAATGAATATGGCAACGCTCCGAGCAGCGTACCACCACCGTATCCCCACCAAATAACGTCAAACTTGCTTTTACCAGCGCCATTATTCTACCCCGTTGAATGAAGCTAAGTGCTCCCTGCCACCGACTCCTGAGCGTGATGTTGTTCACATTTCGCTCTCTGCATAACACCAAAGGGGGAGGGGTGAGATGATGATTTTGATCAAATAATGCCGCAAAGATTAAACATTAATGACATTCTGCCTGAAAGCATTCAGCTGACGTCTGCTTTCGTCGAAAAAAGGGCGTCAGCTGAAAATATAATGCGGAAAATGGAGCGGCACGCAGCAAAAATTAAAATGTCAGCACCTTGTCAGCGGCCAGCGTCCATTGCGCCAGTTCCACCAGCGTGCCGATTGCAACGCCATCAATCAGCGGCAGCGTGGTGATGCCGCGCCCGTCGGTGCAGGTTTTGCACAGTTTTACCGGTACGTTCTGTGCGGTGAGGATCTCCAGCATTTGCTGGATGTTATAGCCTTCGGCGGGTTTCTGACCGCGCAGCCCGGCGGTGACGGCATCTGACATCAGAAACAGTTTCAGATCCAGCTCTTGCTGCTCGCATAACGCGATAGCCAGACGCAGGCTGTTAAAAAGCGATTCGCTACCGTAGGCGGCGCCGTTAGCGATAATCACAATGCGTTGCATAATGACTCCTGGTTAACGTGGTGTATGGTCATGCCATGCTACAGCGCCGTCCGGGTGATGCCAAACGGTAAGACGCCGCAGCATGATCTGCGACAGAGACTATTGCCCGAAGCGGCCAATCAGCCCGGTCGCGGCCAGTGCATGCCCCTGCACTTTGTCAAACAGTTGCTCGCGTGTTAGCCCCGCAGGAAGAGAAGGCGGCAGCGAAGTGGCGATAAGCGTAAAGGTATAATGATGCGCGCCGCTGCCCGGCGGCGGGCAGGGGCCATACCAGCGATCGGTGCCGGGGGTGTTTTTACCGCCCGTAAACTCTTTGCCGTCGCGCAGGGCGTTTTCAGCAAAACCGGCAGCGGAAGGGGCGATGTTATAAGCCACCAGATGGGTCACGCCGAGGCCTTTCGCGCCTTCGGGATCGTGAACCACTAACACCAGGCTTTGCGTTTGCGCAGGCGTATTACTCCACACCAGCGCGGGAGAGAGATTTTCTCCGGTGCAGTTGGGGTTCTGGCTGTTGTTCCCGGCGAACTTTTTGTCCATCAGGCCGTTATCGGCAAAGGCGGGGGATTGCAACTGAAAGAGTTCGCTGGCCTGTAAGGCAACGCTCCACAGCAACGTACTTGCAAACGCGGTGTAAAGGATGGGTTTCATCATGAATTCTCATTACGAAGGAGATGGATTAACTGTAGTTGCCGCATCGCCAGAGAGTGAGAGAAAATCCTGGAATTTGGTCTGTGGTCGAATCCGGGTGCAGATCACGCTAAACTAACCTTTTAGTTTTGTCCGATAACACCGTCTCATTGTTTTTTATTAACTAACGTAATGTATCTTCTGTTCCGCCGTTCCACCCCGCTGATGTTATTACTCTTGCTGCTGGCAGGCGGCGTTGAGGGTGCGCAGTCGTCCTTTATGCAGCAGGCGGAAAATCCGTTCGATAATAACCAGGATAACCTCCCCGATCTCGGTCTTGCTCCCGTGCAGGATGACAGCGCCCGACACCTGGCGGAAATGGCCAAAGCCTTTGGCGAGGCCAGCATGGAAGATAACGGCCTGACCACCGACGAGCAGGCGAAACTGTTTGCCCTCGATAAACTGCGCACGGAAGTGAGCGGCCAGGTGAATCAGCAACTGGAAACGCTGCTTTCGCCGTGGGGCAATGCCAGCGTTGCCCTGACGGTGGATGACAACGGCGGCTTTAGCGGCAGCCACGGTAACTGGTTTGTGCCGTTGCAGGATAACAACCGGTATCTGACCTGGAGCCAGGTCGGCGTCACACAACAGGATGACGGTCTGGTCAGCAATGCGGGAATCGGTCAGCGCTGGATTGCGGGCAACTGGCTGCTGGGCTACAACACCTTTTATGACCGTCAGCTTGATGAAAACCTGGCGCGGGGCGGTTTTGGCGCTGAGGCGTGGGGCGAATACTTACGACTGTCGGCCAACTATTATCAACCTTTCAATGACTGGAGCGTGCGTAGCGACACCCAGTCGGAACGGATGGCGCGCGGGTACGATCTTACTGCTCAGGCGCGTCTGCCGTTTTATCAGCATATCAACACCAGCGTCAGTCTGGAGCAATATTACGGCGACAGCGTCGATCTCTTTCATAACGGTACCGGGTACCATAACCCGATGGCTGTATCGCTGGGCGTCAATTACACGCCAGTGCCGCTGGTGACCATCAGCGCGCTGCACAAGCAGGGCGAGAGCGGCGTCAGTCAGAACAACCTGGGTATGAAGCTCAATTATCGCTTCGGCGTGCCACTCAAAAAACAGCTCCAGGCCAGCGAAGTGGCGGCGGCGAAATCGCTGCGCGGCAGCCGGTATGACAGCCCGGAGCGCAGTGCTCTGCCCGTGATGGAGTATCGTCAACGCAAAACGTTGTCAGTCTTTCTGGCGACGCCGCCGTGGGATTTGCAGCCGGGGGAAGCGGTTCAGTTGAAACTCCAGGTACGCAGTCGACACGGCATCAGGGCGCTGCACTGGCAGGGCGATACGCAGGCATTAAGCCTGACACCGCCGATTGACAGCGGGAGTACCGACGGCTGGACGGTGATTATTCCTGCCTGGGATTATAGCGAAGGGGCAAACCACGAATGGCATTTATCGGTGGTGGTGGAAGACCAGAAAGGCCAGCGAGTCTCATCCAATGAGATCACGCTGTCGTCGACCGAACCGCTGACGGTATTCCCTGACAGCAGCAGTCCGCCTGCATGGCAATCACAGCCGCTGGAATGATTAGAAGATGCGCTCCTGGTGAACCCAGACTGCCGCTTCCACACGTGATTTCAGTTTCATTTTTTTCAGCATGTGCTTCACATGGACTTTGACGGTGCTTTCGGTGATATCGAGGCGGCGGGCGATCATTTTGTTTGGCAGCCCCTGGGCGATGAGCTTAAGGATATCGCGCTCGCGCGGGGTCAACTGGCTGACGTCGCGGTCAGAGGTCGCCCGATTGGCGCGCAGGCTGGCGGCCAGAACCGGCGTCAGCGCTTCGCTTAACACCATCTCACCGGCGGCGGCCTGTTGCAGCGCTTTGAGCAGGTCTTCCGGCTCCATATCTTTCAGCAGGTAGCCATCAGCGCCGCGTTTCAGGGCGGTCACCACATCTTCTTCATGATTTGACACGCTGAACACCACCACGCGGCCGGATAACGTTCTTTCGCGCAGTTTGTCGAGGGTTTCCAGACCGTTCATGCCCGGCATGTTCAGGTCAAGCAGGATCAGGTCAGGATCCAGCGACTCAGCAAGCTCAATGCCCTGGTCGCCGTTACTGGCTTCGCCAACGACCTGAATATCAGGCGCCATGCTGATGAGCTGTTTTACGCCGGTGCGCAGCATCGGGTGATCGTCTATTAACAGGATGGTTGCCCGTTCCTGATTACTCATAGATATCTCCTTGTTGTAACGAGAGAGATTTTTCGGGAATAAAGGTCACGACAACTTCTGTTCCACCGTTGTCGCGCCGGCGCACCTGGCAATCGCCACGCAGGCTTTGCGCGCGGTCCCGCATGATGATTAAACCGTAATGGTTGCTGCGCTCGGCGTGATCCGGTACGCCGCAGCCGTTATCTTCCACGACCAGTTTTACCTGATGTTCTTGTTGATAGACGGTCACTTTTACTTTGGTTGCCTGCGCATGTTTAAGGGCGTTGCTCAACGCTTCGCGCACGATTTGCAGTACGTGGATCGCCTGATGCGACGGCACATAACGCGGCGGTAGCTGGTAATCCAGTTGCACGTTAAAACCAAAATGCGCACTGTATTCGATGCAGCTGGCTTCCAGCGCTGGGCGCAGCCCCGGTTCGGTCAACTGCAGGCGGAAGGTGGTCAGTAGTTCACGCAACTGCGCCCAGGAGGTGTTCAGTTCATTGCGGATCTGCGCCAGCAGGTCGCGGCTCTCTGGCGGCAGTGCTTCGCCCCGCATCTGCAGACAGCTCACCTGCATCTTCATACAGGACAACGACTGGGCGATCGAGTCATGCAGTTCGCGGGCGATGGTGGCGCGCTCTTCCATGACGATCAGCTGTTGCTGTTTCTCCTGATGCCAGTCCAGCGCCAGCGTCGAGGTCAGCTGTTCGACCAGCGTATCCACCAGTTGCTGCTGGTCGTGACTCATGTGGCAGCCTGTCGGCAGCGTCGCCAGCAAAATACCGTACTGATTATGGGCATCCGCCAGTCGCCATTTCAGTGTACTGCCGCCTCTGGAGACAGAAGGCAGATCGCGAGGGCAGAGATGGCAGCCTTTTTCATCGCAACTGGTTTCAGAATGGCAGGTAAATTCCTGATGGTTCTCTTCGTCTTCGGTATCGTACACGCGAACTTCGATATCCCGCAGCAGCGTTAACCCCTGCAAATCATTCAGTACCGGCGAAATACGTTCACAGAGCGGAATGCCGGAATGAAGACGGCGGTTGGACTGCCAGAGAAATGCCAGAATTTCGTTTTTCTGCTCGAGTCGCGCGGTTTTTTCCTGCACGCGCTGTTCGAGTACCGCATAACTTTCCGCCAGCTCTTCGGACATGTTGTTCAGCGCCATGCCGAGCGTCGCCATTTCGTTACGCCCGCTGATACGCGCGCGCTGGGTAAAATCGCGCTGACTCACAGCCCGCGCCATGCGCAGCAATTGTTGCCAGGGATGCATCAGCCGGGCGCGCAGCCAGACGATGGTGAAAATCAGCAGCAGCGCCATGACCAGCACCATCCAGCGCATGGTCGATACCACGCTGGTGATCCGCTCTTCGGTGGTATGGTCAAACGCATACACCAGCTGGTCGATGCGATTTACAAAGCTGGCAACATCGTCGGCGACAGTCGCCTGGCTGTGCGCTTTTTTCATGCCGGGCGCCAGTTCGCCCTGCCAGTATTTTTGCAGGGCAGTCAACTGCGGCACCTGACCATCGCGGATGGCGGCCTGTTCCAGCTCAGGGCTAAAAACGGTGGCTTCCATGTTATCCAGTAAGATCTGATCTTCGGCGGTCAGCGGAATGGATGCCAGCAGGCGATAGCTCTGCATGCGCAGCGATCCCGCTTTGTTAATGGCATGTGCGCTGCCCTGGACGCCGTGAACCAGACGGGCAGAGATTGTCATGCCCGTCACGCCAATCAGAGTGGAGAGCAGGACGATAAGCACCAGTTGATTCACCAGCGTGAGCGGTGTAAAACGACGTTTATGCATTGGGCAATCTGGCTCCTGAGCCGGGGTTTTATCCCGGACTTGTGCTATTGTCCGGTATCCCCCGGAGTATACCCATACCCCAAAAGGATTACCTCTTAATTGCCGTCAGCAGGTGATTCAGAGGGAGAAGCGTATTCGATAGCATCAGCCGCGTGAAAAACCACACTTTTTTAAGAGTAATTGACTACTCATTAAGGATAACAGGCATTTTTTGTGCCCCGCAGCGTCAACTTTTCCTTTGATTTATATCAACTTACCTGCCGCTGGAAAAACTCACTGTTGCACCGTTGATATTCATAATCAGAGGTGTCTATGAGTCACTCTTCCGTTGAGGAGAAGGCAAGCAGTGCCGTCATTACTGACTGGCGTCCTGAAGATCCTGCATTCTGGCAGCAGAACGGCCATCGCATTGCGCGTCGAAATTTGTGGATTTCCGTACCGTGCCTGCTACTGGCGTTTTGCGTATGGATGTTGTTCAGCGCCGTGGCAGTTAATCTCAATAAAGTCGGCTTTCAGTTTACGACCGATCAGCTGTTCATGCTGACTGCGTTGCCGGCGCTCTCCGGTGCGCTGCTGCGGGTTCCGTACGCATTTATGGTTCCGGTGTTTGGCGGCCGCCGCTGGACGGCATTCAGTACCGGCATCATGATCGTTCCCTGCGTGTGGTTAGGTTTTGCGGTGCAGGATCCCTCAACGCCGTTCAGCATCTTTGTCATCATCTCGTTGTTGTGTGGTTTTGCAGGCGCCAACTTCGCCTCCAGCATGGCAAACATCAGCTTCTTCTTTCCAAAACAGAAACAGGGCGGTGCGCTGGGGATTAACGGCGGGCTCGGCAACATGGGCGTGAGCGTCATGCAGTTGGTTGCGCCGCTGGTGGTCTCGCTGTCAGTGTTTGCCTTCTTTGGCAGCAGCGGCGTGGCACAACCGGACGGCTCCATGTTGTATCTCGAAAACGCTGCCTGGATCTGGGTGCCGCTGTTGGTAATTTTCACCCTCGCGGCCTGGTTTGGCATGAACGACCTGGCGGCGTCGAAAGCGTCGCTGAGCGAACAATTGCCGGTGCTTAAACGGGGTCATCTGTGGATCATGAGCCTGTTGTATCTGGCAACCTTCGGCTCGTTCATCGGTTTCTCTGCGGGTTTTGCGATGCTGGCGAAAACGCAGTTCCCGGACGTGCAGATCCTGCATTACGCGTTCTTCGGCCCGTTCATCGGCGCGCTGGCGCGTTCCACCGGCGGTGCCATCTCTGACCGTCTCGGCGGTACCCGCGTGACGCTGGTGAATTTTGTCGTAATGGCCATCTTCTGCGCACTGTTGTTCCTGACGCTGCCAACGCACGGGGAGGGCGGTAACTTCTTCGCCTTCTTCGCGGTCTTTATGGTGCTGTTCCTGACCGCCGGTCTGGGAAGTGCGTCCACGTTTCAGATGATTTCGCTGATTTTCCGTAAAATCACCATGGAACGCGTGAAAGCGCAGGGCGGTACCGAAGAGAGAGCGATGCGTGAAGCGGCAACTGATACCGCGGCCGCACTGGGTTTTATCTCGGCCATTGGCGCTATCGGTGGCTTCTTTATTCCGAAAGCCTTCGGTGCCTCACTGGATCTCACCGGCTCTCCGGCGGGTGCCATGAAAGTATTTCTCGTGTTCTATATTGCCTGCGTGGTGATCACCTGGGCGGTATACGGGCGTAAAACAAAAAAATAAAGTGACTTCTTGATTATCCTGGCGCGGGCGACCGCGCCTTTTTTTGCACCTCATTTAGTTACAACATACTAAGTGATCTACCCCTTAATACCCGGGCGAAAGTTAACCAAAGCAAACCATCAGTGTTTTATGAATAAATGTTTTATAAATCAGTCTATTAAAAAATAAAATGGCATACCACTCAGGGAGTATCTTTCATTTTTGGTTCATTTGTTAACGCAAACCGCCTTGATCGTTATCAATTCCGCCCATCTTTCAGAACGTTACTTTCGCTGCAATTCAGGCAATGTCGATTTATCAGAGAGCCGTCAGGCTCCTTACAGGAGAAACCCGATGAGTAAATTCCTGGACCGGTTTCGCTACTTCAAGCAGAAGGGCGAAACCTTTGCCGATGGGCACGGCCAGCTTCTTAATACCAACCGGGACTGGGAGGATGGATACCGTCAACGCTGGCAGCACGACAAGGTGGTTCGTTCCACTCACGGCGTAAACTGCACTGGCTCCTGCAGCTGGAAGATTTTCGTGAAAAACGGTCTGGTGACGTGGGAAATGCAGCAGACTGACTATCCACGTACCCGTCCGGATATGCCAAACCACGAGCCGCGTGGCTGCCCGCGTGGCGCCAGCTACTCGTGGTATCTGTACAGCGCAAACCGCCTGAAATATCCGTTGATGCGGAAACGTCTGATGAAGATGTGGCGTGAAGCAAAAGCGCAGCACAGCGATCCGGTGAATGCCTGGGCTTCAATTATTGAAGACGCCGACAAAGCCAAAAGTTTCAAACAGGCGCGTGGTCGCGGTGGTTTTGTGCGCTCCTCCTGGCAGGAAGTGAACGAGCTGATTGCCGCGTCAAACGTCTACACCGTAAAAACCTACGGTCCGGACCGTGTCGCGGGTTTCTCGCCAATCCCGGCGATGTCGATGGTCTCTTACGCCTCCGGCGCGCGTTACCTGTCGCTGATTGGTGGTACCTGCCTGAGTTTCTACGACTGGTACTGTGACCTGCCGCCCGCGTCGCCACAGACCTGGGGCGAACAAACTGACGTGCCGGAATCGGCCGACTGGTACAACTCAAGCTATATCATTGCCTGGGGCTCTAACGTCCCACAAACCCGTACTCCGGATGCGCACTTCTTCACCGAAGTTCGCTACAAAGGCACCAAAACCGTGGCGATTACGCCAGACTACGCGGAAATCGCCAAGCTCTGTGATCTGTGGCTGGCACCAAAGCAGGGTACCGATGCGGCAATGGCGATGGCGATGGGCCACGTTATGCTGCGCGAATTCCATCTCGATAAACCCAGCCAGTATTTCACCGACTACGTTCGTCGCTACACCGACATGCCGATGCTGGTGATGCTGGAAGCGCGTGACGGCTACTATGCGCCGGGCCGCACGCTGCGTGCTGCTGACCTCGTTGATGCGCTGGGTCAGGAGAAAAATCCGCAGTGGAAAACGGTCGCCGTTGATGAATCTGGTCGCCTGACCGCGCCAAACGGCTCCATCGGTTTCCGTTGGGGCGATAAAGGTAAATGGAACCTCGAGCAGCGCGACGGCAGCACCGGCGAAGACATTCAGTTGCGCCTCAGCCTGCTCGGCAGCCATGACGATATTGCGAACGTTGGCTTTCCGTATTTCGGCGGCGACGGCACTGAACACTTCAACAACGTCGAGCTGGAAAACATTCTTCTGCACAAACTGCCGGTGAAACGCGTGCCATTAGCCGACGGCTCTACCGCGCTGGTGACCACCGTTTACGATCTGACGATGGCTAACTACGGCCTTGACCGCGGTCTGGATGACGAAAACTGCGCCACCGGTTATGACGATATCAAAGCGTATACACCAGCGTGGGCTGAACAAATCACCGGCGTGCCGCGCGCACAGATTATCCGTACCGCCCGTGAATTTGCTGATAACGCCGATAAGACGCATGGTCGTTCAATGATCATCGTGGGTGCCGGTCTGAACCACTGGTATCACCTCGATATGAACTATCGCGGGCTTATCAATATGTTGATCTTCTGCGGCTGCGTCGGTCAGAGTGGTGGCGGCTGGGCGCACTATGTCGGTCAGGAAAAACTGCGTCCGCAGACGGGCTGGCAACCGCTGGCGTTTGCTCTTGACTGGCAGCGTCCGGCACGTCACATGAACAGCACCTCTTACTTTTATAACCACTCAAGTCAGTGGCGTTATGAGACGTTAACTGCCCAGGAGCTGCTGTCACCGCTGGCGGATAAATCCCGCTACAGCGGTAACCTGATCGACTTCAACGTGCGTGCGGAACGCATGGGCTGGTTGCCGTCAGCGCCGCAACTCGGGACTAACCCGTTACGCATCGCCGCTGAGGCGGAGAAAGTGGGCATGACGCCGGTGGATTACACCGTGAAATCCCTGAAAGAGGGGTCTATCCGTTTTGCTGCTGAGCAACCGGAAAACGGTAAAAACCACCCGCGGAATCTGTTTATCTGGCGCTCGAATCTGCTGGGCTCGTCCGGTAAAGGCCACGAGTACATCCTGAAATATCTGCTCGGTACCGAGAACGGTATTCAGGGTGTCGATCTTGGTCAGCAGGGGGTCGCGAAGCCGGAAGAGGTGGAGTGGGTGGATAACGGACTCGACGGCAAACTGGATCTGGTGGTGACCCTCGACTTCCGTCTGTCCAGCACCTGCCTGTACTCCGACATCGTGCTGCCGACTGCCACCTGGTATGAAAAAGACGACATGAATACTTCGGATATGCATCCGTTTATTCATCCGTTATCTGCGGCGGTCGATCCGGCATGGGAGTCGAAGAGTGACTGGGATATCTACAAAGACATCGCGAAGACATTCTCGGAAGTTTGTGTTGGCCATCTGGGTAAAGAAACGGACGTGGTAACACTGCCGATTCAGCATGACTCTGCCGCCGAACTGGCACAGCCGCTGGATGTGAAAGACTGGAAGAAGGGCGAATGCGACCTGATCCCGGGCAAAACCGCACCGCATATCATGACCGTCGAGCGTGATTATCCGGCAACCTGGGAGCGCTTTACCTCTATCGGCCCGCTGATGGAGAAGATCGGCAACGGCGGTAAAGGCATTGCGTGGAATACCCAGAGCGAAATGGATCTGCTGCGTAAGCTCAATTACACCAAAACCGACGGTCCGGCCAAAGGTCAGCCAATGCTCAACACGGCGATTGATGCGGCGGAAATGATCCTCACCCTGGCGCCGGAAACCAACGGTCATGTGGCGGTGAAAGCCTGGGCGGCGTTGAGCGAATTTACCGGTCGCGACCATACCCATCTGGCGACGAATAAAGAAGAAGAGAAAATTCGCTTCCGCGATATTCAGGCACAGCCGCGCAAAATCATCTCCAGCCCGACCTGGTCAGGACTGGAAGACGAACATGTCTCCTATAACGCCGGTTACACCAATGTTCACGAGCTGATCCCGTGGCGTACGCTGTCTGGTCGCCAGCAGTTGTATCAGGATCACCAGTGGATGCGTGACTTTGGCGAAAGCCTGCTGGTGTATCGTCCGCCGATCGACACCCGTTCGGTAAAAGTGGTGATGGGGCAGAAATCCAACGGCAACCCGGAGAAGGCGCTGAACTTCCTGACGCCGCACCAGAAATGGGGGATCCACTCCACCTACAGCGACAACCTGCTGATGCTGACGCTGTCACGCGGCGGCCCAATCGTCTGGATGAGCGAAGCCGATGCGAAAGATCTGGGGATTGAAGATAACGACTGGATCGAAGTATTCAACAGCAACGGCGCCTTAACCGCCCGAGCGGTGGTCAGCCAGCGTGTTCCGGCCGGGATGACCATGATGTATCACGCGCAGGAACGCATCGTGAACCTGCCGGGATCGGAAATCACTGGTCAGCGCGGTGGGATCCACAACTCGGTCACCCGCATCAGCCCGAAACCGACCCACATGATCGGCGGTTATGCCCAACTGGCCTACGGTTTTAACTACTACGGCACCGTAGGATCGAACCGCGATGAATTCGTGGTGGTACGCAAGATGAAGAACATTAACTGGTTAGACGGCGAAGGTAATGACCAGGTACAGGAGAGCGTAAAATGAAAATTCGTTCACAAGTCGGCATGGTGCTGAATCTCGACAAGTGCATCGGCTGCCACACCTGTTCAGTCACCTGTAAAAACGTCTGGACCAGCCGCGAAGGTATGGAGTATGCCTGGTTCAATAACGTTGAAAGTAAGCCGGGCGTCGGCTTCCCGAACGATTGGGAAAACCAGGAGAAATGGAAGGGCGGCTGGATCCGTAAAATCAACGGCAAGCTGCAGCCACGCATGGGGAACCGCGCCATGCTGCTGGGTAAAATCTTCGCCAACCCGCATCTGCCAGGTATTGAAGATTATTATGAGCCGTTCGATTACGACTATCAGAACCTGCATACCGCGCCGGAAAGCAAACACCAGCCGATCGCCCGTCCTCGCTCGCTGATCACCGGTCAGCGGATGGATAAGATCACCAGCGGCCCGAACTGGGAAGAGATTCTGGGTGGCGAGTTCGAAAAACGCGCCAAAGACCAGAATTTCGAAAACATGCAGAAGGCGATGTATGGTCAGTTCGAAAACACCTTCATGATGTATCTGCCGCGTTTGTGCGAACACTGCCTTAACCCGGCCTGTGTCGCCACCTGCCCGAGCGGTGCGATCTACAAGCGCGAAGAAGATGGCATTGTGCTGATCGACCAGGACAAGTGCCGCGGCTGGCGCATGTGCATCACCGGCTGTCCGTACAAAAAAATCTACTTCAACTGGAAGAGCGGCAAATCTGAGAAGTGCATTTTCTGCTATCCGCGTATTGAAGCCGGTATGCCGACCGTGTGCTCGGAAAGCTGCGTCGGGCGTATCCGTTACCTCGGCGTGCTGCTGTACGACGCGGACGCGATTGAAAACGCGGCCAGCACCGAAAACGAAAAAGATCTGTATCAGCGTCAACTGGAAGTGTTCCTCGACCCGAACGATCCGCTGGTGATTGCCCAGGCACTGGAAGACGGCATTCCGCAGAGCGTGATCGACGCAGCGCAGCAGTCTCCTGTCTGGAAAATGGCGATGGACTGGAAGCTGGCGTTACCGCTGCACCCGGAATACCGCACGTTGCCGATGGTCTGGTATGTGCCGCCATTGTCACCGATTCAGTCCGCTGCCGATGCGGGCGAACTGGGCAGTAATGGCATACTGCCGGACGTTGAAAGCCTGCGTATACCGGTGCAATACCTGGCGAATCTGCTGACCGCGGGTGACACCGAACCCGTACTGCGGGCACTGAAGCGTATGCTGGCGATGCGTCATTTCAAACGCGCAGAAACCGTTGACGGTGTTAACGATACCCGTGCGCTGGAGGCGGTCGGCCTGACCGAAACACAGGCGCAGGAGATGTACCGCTATCTGGCGATCGCCAATTACGAAGACCGCTTTGTGGTACCGAGTAGCCATCGTGAACTGGCGCGTGACGCTTTCCCGGAAAAAAGCGGTTGTGGGTTCAGCTTTGGCGATGGTTGCCATGGCTCTGATACTCAATTCAACCTGTTCAACAGCCGCCGCATTGATGCTATTGATGTGACCAGCAAAACGGAGCCGCATCCATGATTGAACTCGTCATTGTCGCGCGTCTGCTCGAATACCCGGATGCTGCCCTGTGGCAGCATCAACAGGAGCTTTTCGAAGCACTCGCGACATCAGAAAAACTGGAAAAAGCGGAATCCCAAAAACTGGCCGTTTTCCTGCGCGATCTGACGACTCAGGATTTACTGGATGCGCAGGCGACCTACAGCGAGCTGTTCGACCGTGGTCGTGCCACGTCGTTGCTGCTGTTTGAACATGTGCACGGCGAATCCCGCGACCGGGGACAGGCGATGGTTGACCTGATGGCGCAGTACGAGCAGCACGGCCTTCAGCTTGACAGCCGCGAGTTGCCGGACCATTTGCCGCTCTATCTGGAATATCTGGGGCAGTTGCCTGAACGTGAGGCAATCGGCGGCCTGCAGGATATTGCGCCGATTCTGGCGCTGCTGAGCGCACGTCTGAGCCAGCGTGACAGTCGTTATGCGGTGCTGTTTGACGTGCTGTTGACACTCGCCAGTACCGATATCGACAGCGACAAAGTGGCCGAGAAAATTGCTACGGAAGCGCGTGACGATACCCCACAGGCGTTGGATGCCGTCTGGGAAGAAGAGCAGGTGAAATTCTTCGCCGATCAGGGCTGTGGCGAGTCTGAAATCTCTGCGCATCAGCGTCGCTTTGCTGGCGCCGTCGCCCCGCAATATCTGGAAATCTCTAACGGAGGGCAGCACTAATGTCATTCCTTAATATGTTCTTCTTCGACATTTATCCCTACATCGCGGGCACGGTTTTCCTGGTGGGTAGCTGGTTGCGCTATGACTACGGGCAGTACAGCTGGCGCGCCTCCTCCAGCCAGATGCTGGATCGCAAGGGCATGAACATGGCCTCCAACCTGTTTCACTTCGGGATACTGGGGATTTTCGCCGGACACTTCCTGGGAATGCTGACGCCGCACTGGATGTACGAAGCGTTCTTACCCATTGAGGTAAAACAGAAAATGGCGATGATCGCGGGCGGCGCCTGCGGTGTGATGACGCTGGTTGGCGGCCTGATGCTGCTGAAGCGCCGTCTGTTCAGCCCACGTGTTCGCGCCACCACCACGACGGCAGATATCCTGATCCTCTCCCTGCTGATGGTGCAGTGCGCACTGGGTCTGCTGACGATCCCGTTCTCGGCGCAGCATATGGATGGCAGCGAGATGATGAAGCTGGTCGGCTGGGCGCAATCCGTGGTGACGTTCCACGGCGGTGCGTCGGCACATCTCGAGGGCGTGGCGTTGGTGTTCCGCGTGCATCTGGTGCTGGGGATGACGCTGTTTGTGCTGTTCCCGTTCTCGCGTCTGGTGCATATCTGGAGCGCGCCAGTGGAATATCTGACGCGCAAATACCAGATTGTCCGCGCACGGCGCTAACCACGCGTGAATGCCATTAAACCCTGCTCCGGCAGGGTTTTTTTATGGCTGTTTGCCGGGTGGCGGCTACGCCTTACCCGGCCTACGACTCGCGGCGGTGTTTTTGTAACCCTGGTAAGCGTAGCGCTACCGGGGAAAGCAGGGGCGCAAAAGCCAGATAAGAATTTATTGAGAAGTGATGGTGGTGGGGGAAGGATTCGAACCTTCGAAGTCGATGACGGCAGATTTACAGTCTGCTCCCTTTGGCCGCTCGGGAACCCCACCAGGGGTAGAAACAAATTGGAGATGGTGGTGGGGGAAGGATTATTCGTCGCTTCGCTCCTCACCCTTCGGGCCGTTGCCTGCGGCAACGTTCTCTCGCTATCGCTCGAGTCGAACCTTAATCGAAGGTTTTCACCCTTCCCTGATAAGCGCAAACATCAATAACGCCTCTCAGGGGTAACTACATCGCTGTAGTGAATAATGGTGGTGGGGGAAGGATTCGAACCTTCGAAGTCGATGACGGCAGATTTACAGTCTGCTCCCTTTGGCCGCTCGGGAACCCCACCACGGGGTAATTCATTGTATGGTATTTCGATATCGGGAAGGATTATTCGGAGCTAAAGCTCCTCACCCTTCGGGCCGTTGCCTGCGGCAACGTTCTCTCGCTATCGCTCGAGTCGAACCTTGAAGTCGATGACGGCAGATTTACCGTCAGCTCCCTTATGATCGCTCGGGAACCCCACCACGGGGTATTGCTTAATACTGGCCTGCTCCCGTTTCGGGAAGCGGGGCGCATCATACCAAATGATGCGCCGCTGTAAAGCATTCCTTCGCTAAAAACGAACTGTTTGCCTGCTTTTTATGCGTAACGATGCAAAGCTAATCAGTTCATTTCGAAGGGGATTACAGAATGATTGTCCGGTTACCGTAAACGAATACGCGTTGCGCCAGTACCTGATACAGCGCGCGGCTGAGAACGTTCTTCTCCACGTCGCGTCCGGCACGCATCATATCGTCGCCGGTGTAGGTGTGATCCACATGAATCACATCCTGCATAATGATCGGGCCTTCATCCAGATTATCGTTAACGTAATGGGCCGTCGCGCCGATAATCTTAACACCACGCTCGTAAGCCTGATGATACGGACGCGCACCGATAAAGGCGGGCAGGAACGAGTGGTGAATATTGATGATTTTGTTTGGGAAGCGCGACACGAAATCAGGCGTCAGGACGCGCATATATTTCGCCAGCACCACGTAGTCAGGTTGATGCGCTTCGATGGCGGTCGCCATCAGGTTGTCGTGATCTTCACGCGACAGTCCTTCATGGCTGACCAGCTCAAATGGAACATCAAAACGTTCTGCCAGCGGACGCAGCGTGTCGTGGTTACCGATGACGGCAGCGATGTCCACGTCCAGACCGCCATAATTGGCTTTCATTAACAGATCGCCAAGACAGTGAGCCTCTTTGGTCACCAGAATCACGATGCGACGGCGGCCGGCCGGGTTCAGCTCGCGCACGGAGCCTTCCGGTAAGGCACTGTCGAGATCGGCGAGTAACGTGACATCGTTAAAAATGCCTTCCAGCTCGGTACGCATGAAAAAGCGCCCCGTACGATGATCAACAAACTCATTGTTCTGCACGATGTTCAGTTCGTGCTTGTAGCAAATGTTGGTGATGCGGGCGATGAGCCCTTTCTGATCGGGGCAAATAGTACGGAGAACTTTACGTTGTAATGAATGCATTGCCGGGGAAATCCTGTTGACGGTGTTTGCTGTATGTTGACGGCTGCGTTACTGGCCGCAGCACTTTTTAAATTTTTTACCCGAACCGCAAGGGCAGGGATCGTTACGGCCAATCAATGGACGAGTACCATCAATATAATACCATTGGCCGTTTTCTTTTAAGAATCTTGAACGCTCGATAATGGCTCCCGTCTTATTGTGTTCACGAAAGCGGGCGACGAAACTAACAAAGCCTTCATTTTCATGGCTTCCCGGCTCTGTCGCAAAAACGGTAAGACCCAGCCATTCGGTATCGGCGAATCCGCGTTCGATATCGCCGCGAAAAAGGGTAGCCTGACAGGAGGCGTGCCAGGTTTTTAGTAAATAATCGGCATCTTTCATCACAAAAGCGGTGTAACGGGATCGCATAAGTTGTGACGGATCCGGCGCAAGCTGAGCGCCAGACAGATAACGCTGGCAACATAGGCTATACTCGAGAGCGCTGCCGCAGGGGCATAGTGGTGACAAAGTTGCCTCCCTGGAACACCAAAAAATAACGGCGCAGTTGCGCCAGGTAGCACTATGTTAACTGAGCAGTGGCGATGTGGCTACGATTGAGACGGGAGGATGTCCACCGGTAATAATGAGAAAGGTGAAAATTGGTCTGGCGCTGGGATCGGGCGCTGCACGAGGTTGGTCGCATATCGGTGTGATTAAAGCCCTGCAAAAAATGGGCATTGAAATAGACATTGTTGCAGGCTGCTCTATTGGTTCGCTGGTGGGAGCAGCCTTTGCCTGTAACCGCCTGGACTCGCTGGAAAAGTGGGTCTGTTCATTCAGCTACTGGGATGTGCTGCGTCTGATGGATCTCTCCTGGCGACGCGGCGGTCTGCTCCGTGGCGAGCGCGTATTTTCCCAGTACCGTCAAGTGATGCCCTGTGAACAAATTGACGATTGCGAGCGTCGTTTTGCGGCAGTGGCGACCAACCTGAGTACCGGGCGCGAGCTCTGGTTTACCGAAGGCGATCTTCACCTTGCTGTTCGTGCATCCTGTAGTATTCCTGGGCTGATGTCGCCAGTGATGCATAACGGCTACTGGCTGGTGGACGGCGGCGTGGTTAATCCGGTACCGGTGTCGCTGACGCGAGCGCTGGGGGCGGATATCGTGATTGCGGTCGACCTTCAACACGACGCGCATCTGATGCAACAGGATTTGCTGTCCGTCAGCGCGCCGGATGACATCAATGATGACGAAGATCTCACGTGGCACGGGCGCCTCCGGGCGCGAATGGGGCGGATGAGCTCCCGACGTTCGGTTCCGACACCGACCGCGATGGAAATCATGACGACCTCGATACAAGTACTGGAAAACCGGTTAAAACGAAATCGAATGGCGGGCGATCCGCCAGATATCTTGTTGCAACCTCTTTGTCCGCAAATCTCCACACTCGATTTTCATCGGGCGGCGTCGGCTATTGCCGCCGGACAGCTCGCAGTCGAGAAAAAGATGGATGAACTGCTGCCGCTTGTGCGCACGGACCTGCAACAACGAATTTTTTGACTACTTCAGCAAAATCTGACAGGCGATACTGCGGATAGCATGCCACTATTTACGTATCGTCAGCCAGGGGAGATACCATGACGCAGCCATTGGCGGGAAAACAGATTCTGATTGTCGAAGACGAACCCGTTTTCCGCACTCTATTAAATTCATGGCTTTCGTCTCTGGGCGCTTCGACGGTCCTGGCAGAGGATGGCGTGGATGCACTGGAGAAGATGGCACACCATAAGTCTGACCTGATGATCTGTGATATCGCGATGCCACGTATGAATGGTCTGTCATTGATCGAGCATCTGCGCAACGCAGGCGACCAGATGCCCATTCTGGTTATCTCGGCGACCGAAAACATGGCGGATATCGCCAGAGCGTTACGACTGGGTGTTCAGGACGTTCTGCTCAAACCGGTTAAAGACTTTGACCGGTTAAAAGAGACTGTCTTTGCCTGTCTTTATCCGAATATGTTCAACTCCAGAGTCGAAGAGGAAGAGCGGCTTTTTGATGACTGGGACGCATTAACCAGTAATCCACAGGCGGCCGCGAAATTGCTGCAGGAATTGCAGCCGCCGGTTCAGCAGGAAATATCGCATTGTCGTATAAATTACCGCCAGCTCGTTTCGGTGGATAAACCAGGACTGGTGCTGGATATTGCTCCTTTATCTGATCACGATCTCGCCTTTTATTGTCTTGACGTTACGCGAGCGGGTGATAATGGCGTACTTGCCGCTTTATTATTACGCGCGCTTTTTAATGGATTGTTGCAGGAGCAGCTATCACATCAGCGACAGCGTTTGCCTGAAATGGGAAGTTTACTAAAACAGGTCAACCAGTTGCTCCGTCAGGCCAATTTACCCGGCCAGTTTCCTTTGCTGGTAGGCTATTATCATAGTGGACTGAAAAATTTGATCCTCGTGTCAGCCGGACTGAATGGAACATTGAATACCGGCGAGCATCAAATACAGATCAGCAACGGTGTTCCGCTTGGCACTTTAGGTAATGCTTACCTTAACCAAATTAGTCAGCGCTGTGTTTCGTGGCAATGTCAAATTTGGGGAGCCGGTGGTCGATTACGCTTAATGTTGTCTGCGGAATGAGCAATCAGCGCGTAAACGACAGATAGCTTTTCTCGCTTATCTGGCGTGGTGATACTATCCGTGCAGTTATGCGTATAAATCCTAATTCAAGGTTAGCGCGTCCTTTTCAGACCCGGCTTGCATGACGGTACTGATATACTCAACGCGTTATTAATAACGAGCACGTTCAAAGTTTGAACAGTTCAGGAGATTTCAATGGCTGCCCTAAATTCAAAAGTCAGAAAAGCCGTCATCCCGGTTGCGGGGTTAGGTACCAGGATGCTACCAGCGACCAAGGCTATTCCGAAGGAAATGCTGCCACTGGTGGATAAACCATTAATTCAGTACGTTGTTAACGAATGCATTGCAGCTGGTATTACTGAAATTGTGCTGGTTACGCACTCGTCTAAAAACTCTATCGAAAACCATTTTGATACCAGTTTTGAACTTGAAGCGATGCTGGAAAAACGCGTTAAACGCCAGCTGCTTGAAGAAGTCCAGTCTATTTGCCCGCCACACGTGACTATTATGCAGGTTCGTCAGGGCCTGGCGAAAGGTCTGGGGCACGCGGTATTGTGCGCACATCCGGTTGTCGGTGATGAGCCTGTCGCCGTTATTTTGCCGGACGTTATTCTCGATGAATACGAATCCGATCTTTCCCGCGATAACCTCGCTGAGATGATTGCCCGCTTCAACGACACGGGGGCCAGCCAGATCATGGTGGAGCCGGTTGACGATGTTACCGCGTATGGCGTTGTGGACTGCAAAGGGCAGGCTCTGGCGCCAGGTGAGAGCGTGCCGATGGTTGGCGTGGTTGAAAAGCCAAAAGCCGATGTCGCGCCGTCTAACCTTGCTGTCGTTGGCCGTTACGTCCTGAGCGCAGAGATTTGGCCGCTGCTGGCAAAAACCCCGCCGGGAGCAGGTGATGAAATTCAGCTGACTGATGCCATTGATATGCTTATCGAGAAAGAAACCGTTGAAGCCTATCATATGAAAGGTAAAAGCCACGACTGTGGTAATAAACTCGGATATATGCAGGCTTTCGTGGAATATGGCGTTCGCCACCACGATCTCGGTGACGAGTTTAAACAATGGCTGGGCAAAGCTATTAGCTAACTGAGCGCTAGCCTCGCCCGCTAAAACCGGGGATAAACGCCAGTGACTGCGCGGTTATCCCCGGTTTTTTTATTGCCTGTGAGTCATCTATACGACGGTTTTTTTCCAGCCTGGAAAAGGTTCAGACAAAAAAAATCCCGCCGGGGCGGGATTTATTAAGAATGAGAAAATCAGTCTTTGATCAGGAAATCGTCCAGAGATTTACCTTTTTCATCCATGGCTTTTTTGATAACTGCCGGGGTACGACCCTGGCCAGTCCATGTTTTGGTTTCGCCGTTTTCGTCAACGTAGCTATATTTAGCCGGACGAGCTGCGCGTTTTGCTTTAGTTCCAGATTTAGCTGCTGCCATGCTGTTCAGCAGTTCGTTTGGATCAATACCGTCAGCAATCAGCATTTCACGATATTGTTGCAACTTACGAGTGCGCTCTTCGATTTCTGCCGCAGCAGCGCTTTCTTCTTCACGGCGCTCATTAACGACAACTTCTAATTTTTCCAGCATCTCTTCCAGCGTTTCAAGGGTGCATTCTCTTGCCTGCGCACGAAGAGTACGGATGTTGTTCAGAATTTTAAGTGCTTCGCTCATTGTAGTAATCTCAAACTTATATTGTGGGGTGGTTTGTTGAGCTAATAATAGAGCGATAAATTCAGATGTGCAATAGGGGACAATGTAAGGAATTCAAAATTACCTGATATTTGTCTCCATTATTAATTAACGGAAGTTAAATTTACGCGTTGGCTCACATCATTCGCTGTTATTGCTATCAAGGGAAAGGCGAGGATTCATCAGGCTAACTCTGATGTTTGCGCACTGAAACCCGGCGGAATTAGCGGGGTGTGGATAAATATCAGCCTTAAGTATTAGGGAAATGACTTATCGGTTACCCGCTTATGCTTATTAGAATCTGAATCATCACTGTATGAAACCAGCGTTAAATGCTTTTCTGGATTGTAGTGGGATGCTATCGACTATAACGCCAGGTTAAATCCCTTGTAGATAGAGTGTTATTAGTGATTAGTGTTACCGAATGTTTGTAAAAACCAGTCACTTACCCCGGTAAAGAAACCGTTTTAAGCGTTGGCGCTATGACCAGAGGGGAATATGATACAATCCGCAGCGTGATATAACACTTTGATCGGGGTTACGGCGTCAATGGCACAACTTTATTTTTACTATTCGGCAATGAATGCCGGTAAATCGACCGCTTTGCTACAGTCTTCCTACAATTACCAGGAACGTGGGATGCGGACGCTGGTATATACAGCGGAAATTGATGACCGTTTTGGCGCGGGCAAAGTCAGTTCGAGAATAGGGCTGTCGTCTCCGGCAAAGCTCTTTAATCAGCAATCCGCACTGTTTACCGAGATTAGCGAACAACACGCGCGTGAGCGGATCAACTGCGTATTAGTCGATGAATGCCAGTTTCTGACGCGCCAGCAGGTCTATGAGCTCTCCGAAGTGGTAGACACACTGGATATCCCTGTACTGTGCTATGGCCTGCGTACGGACTTCCGTGGCGAGCTGTTCACCGGTAGCCAGTATCTGCTCGCCTGGTCAGATAAGCTGGTTGAACTGAAAACTATCTGTTTCTGTGGCCGGAAGGCCAGCATGGTATTACGCCTCGATCAGGCAGGGCGCCCATTTAATGAGGGCGAGCAGGTGGTGATAGGCGGGAATGAACGTTATGTTTCTGTTTGCCGCAAACATTATAAAGAAGCGCTCGCAGAAGGCTCTCTGACTCGTATTCAGGACGGATCAGTGTAATAAAAAATGCCCCGTCACATGACGGGGCATTTATGACTTACCGATTGCGTTTAATTAAGCGGTTTTTTTCGCTTTCTTATCTGCTTTAACCGGAGCCGCTTCTTTCTTCTCTGCTACCGCTTCACCTTCAGTGTAAGCACGTCCGTAGTAGGTATCCAGCAGGATCTGTTTCAGCTCGGAGATCAGCGGGTAGCGCGGGTTTGCGCCAGTACACTGGTCATCGAACGCATCTTCAGACAGCTTGTCAACGTGCGCCAGGAAGTCAGCTTCCTGAACACCCGCTTCGCGGATTGACTTCGGAATACCCAGTTCAGCTTTCATGCTTTCCAGCCATGCCAGCAGTTTCTCGATTTTCGCAGCAGTACGGTCGCCCGGTGCGCTCAGACCCAGGTGGTCGGCGATTTCAGCGTAACGACGGCGAGCCTGCGGACGGTCATACTGGCTGAATGCGGTCTGCTTGGTCGGGTTATCATTCGCGTTGTAACGGATAACGTTGCTGATCAGCAGGGCGTTGGCCAGACCGTGCGGAATATGGAACTGTGAGCCCAGTTTGTGCGCCATGGAGTGACATACACCGAGGAAGGCGTTCGCAAACGCGATACCGGCGATAGTCGCTGCACTGTGAACGCGTTCACGGGCAACCGGGTTTTTGGAACCTTCGTTATAGGACGCTGGCAGGTTCTCTTTCAGCAGTTTCAGTGCCTGCAGAGCCTGACCATCAGAGAACTCGGAGGCCAGCACGGAAACGTAAGCTTCCAGCGCGTGGGTCACCGCATCCAGACCACCGAAGGCACACAGTGATTTCGGCATATCCATCACGAGGTTGGCGTCAACAATCGCCATATCCGGTGTCAGCGCATAGTCAGCCAGCGGATATTTCTGACCGGTAGAGTCGTCAGTAACTACTGCAAACGGCGTCACTTCAGAACCGGTACCGGAGGTGGTGGTGACGGCGATCATTTTCGCTTTCACGCCCATTTTCGGGAACTTGTAGATACGTTTACGGATATCCATAAAGCGCAGCGCCAGTTCTTCGAAGTGAGTTTCCGGATGTTCGTACATAACCCACATGATTTTCGCGGCGTCCATCGGGGAACCACCACCCAGCGCGATGATCACGTCTGGTTTGAAGGAGTTCGCCAGTTCTGCACCTTTACGCACGATGGTCAGCGTCGGGTCAGCTTCAACTTCGAAGAACACTTCGGTTTCAACGCCAGCCGCTTTCAGAACAGAGGTGATCTGGTCAGCGTAACCGTTATTGAACAGGAAGCGGTCAGTCACGATCAGCGCGCGTTTGTGACCATCAGTAATCACTTCATCCAGTGCGATCGGCAGTGAGCCACGACGGAAGTAGATAGATTTCGGAAGTTTGTGCCACAACATGTTTTCAGCTCGCTTAGCAACGGTTTTCTTGTTGATCAGGTGTTTCGGACCAACGTTTTCAGAGATGGAGTTACCACCCCAGGAACCACAACCCAGAGTCAGGGAAGGTGCGAGTTTGAAGTTGTACAGGTCGCCGATACCACCCTGAGAAGCCGGGGTGTTGATCAGGATACGCGCGGTTTTCATCATCTGACCGAAGTAGTTCACGCGTTCTGGCTGGTTGTCCTGGTCAGTGTACAGACAGGAGGTATGACCGATACCGCCCATTGCTACCAGTTTCTCAGCTTTATCAACCGCGTCTTCGAAGTCTTTCGCACGATACATCGCCAGTGTCGGAGACAGTTTTTCGTGAGCGAACGGCTCGCTTTCGTCGACAACTTTTACTTCACCAATCAGGATCTTGGTGGTAGCCGGTACGGTGAAGCCTGCCAGTTCAGCGATTTTGTACGCTGGCTGACCTACGATAGCCGCGTTCAGCGCGCCATTTTTCAGAATGATGTCCTGAACAGCTTTCAGCTCTTTGCCCTGCAGCAGATAGCCGCCGTGGCTGGCGAAGCGTTCGCGAACCGCATCATAAACAGAGTCAACCACCACAACGGACTGCTCAGAAGCACAGATAACACCGTTATCGAAGGTTTTAGACATCAGAACGGAAGCCACAGCACGTTTGATATCAGCGGTTTCGTCGATAACCACAGGCGTGTTGCCCGCGCCTACGCCGATTGCTGGTTTACCGGAGCTGTAAGCGGCCTTAACCATGCCCGGACCACCGGTCGCGAGGATCAGGTTGATGTCCGGGTGATGCATCAGCGCGTTAGAGAGTTCAACTGAAGGTTGATCAATCCAGCCGATCAGATCTTTTGGTGCACCAGCCGCGATAGCAGCCTGCAGAACAATGTCAGCCGCTTTGTTGGTGGCATCTTTAGCACGCGGGTGCGGAGAGAAGATGATGGCGTTACGGGTCTTCAGGCTGATCAGTGATTTGAAGATAGCCGTAGAGGTCGGGTTAGTGGTCGGAACGATACCGCAGATGATGCCGATAGGCTCAGCAATGGTGATAGTCCCGAAGGTGTCGTCTTCAGACAGCACGCCACAGGTTTTTTCATCTTTGTATGCGTTATAGATGTATTCAGAAGCGAAGTGGTTTTTAATCACTTTATCTTCGATGATACCCATGCCGGATTCGGCAACGGCCATCTTAGCGAGAGGGATTCGAGCATCTGCAGCGGCCAGAGCGGCAGCGCGGAAGATTTTGTCTACTTGTTCTTGAGTGAAACTGGCATATTCACGCTGGGCTTTTTTGACACGCTCAACGAGCGCGTTAAGTTCAGCGACATTAGTAACAGCCATAATGCTCTCCTGATAATGTTAAACTTTTTTAGTAAATCAGCTGCACGCTAAATCAGTATAGACAGCACGTTTGCTGCTTGCGTAAGAGCCAATAAAACAACTGATTACTTACGATCCCGATTCACAGATTTACTAAAAGAGCCTCACCTCAGGCACCACTAACGAATGACGCTGTACTCCCTGGTGGCGTAAGCAAGATTACTCACTTCTGAGTACAAATTACGTGATCTGGATCAAGATAAACCCAAGCTGACACCTTTCAGCACCCCATTTCACGGCATTTGTAGCAATTGTGACGGAATCGTTTTCAATGGCAGGATGACATTAACATAATCCAAATGAATATATAACACTCTGTAATGAAGCCATTTTTTAAGAAGAATTGAGGTGAACTATACTCATAAAAAGCGTATCTTCAGCGCGGATAACAGGCTGTGTCCCGCTCTACAGGCGAGAGGCTCAGCATCGCGATTGTGATCGTTAACGGGTCACAGCCTTGCTTTATATTACGTCAACGACCTATTTTGATGAGCCTGCGGAGCTAAGCGTGATTCAAACCTTGTTTGATTTTCCCACGTACACCAAATTTTTCATCGGGCTATTTGCTCTGGTTAACCCGGTCGGGATTATTCCTGTCTTTATTAGTATGACCAGCTACCAGTCGGCGCCGGTCAGAAACAAAACGAACCTTACCGCCACGCTGTCCGTTGCTATCATTCTCTGGACGTCACTGTTTTTAGGCGACGGCATTCTGCAGTTATTTGGTATTTCCATCGATTCATTCCGCATCGCCGGCGGCATCCTTGTCGTCACCATTGCGATGTCGATGATTAGCGGCAAACTGGGTGAAGATAAACAGAACAAGCAGGAAAAATCAGAAACGGCGATCCGTGAGAATGTCGGCGTTGTGCCACTGGCGTTGCCGCTCATGGCGGGGCCGGGGGCCATCAGTTCTACCATCGTCTGGGGAACTCGCTATCATAGTCTGGCGCACCTGATCGGGTTTTCCATCGCCATCGCGCTTTTTGCTTTCTGCTGTTGGGGCGTTTTCCGTCTCGCACCCTGGCTGGTACGTTTGCTGGGGCAAACCGGTATTAACGTCGTCACCCGTATTATGGGCCTGCTGCTGATGGCGCTGGGTATCGAGTTTATCGTTACCGGGATCAAAGCGATTTTCCCGGGCCTTCTGAATTAAGCCTGCAGACTGCGAAACGGGGCGATGTGCTCCGTTTCCGCTTCAATATTCGCAAATCATATCAATTTATTTGAAAAACGCATTTAGCATAATCTTTCCTGATGATTGTTTAAAACACGATATATCAAAAGGTTAGGGCGATATTCTGTGTTGCGATACCCGCAAAAAACCCCGCGATAATGTTATTTCTTTCACATGATACTCTTGGGCTTGCTGTCGGATAATTGAAATGATATTAGTAATTTCAGTTAACGGGCAGTTGAATGTGCTAAATAATAATCAATTGTTAAGTTTTTGTGCAAAAAACACTCAGGCACGGTTTCACCTGAAAGTCATCTTTCCGGATTTAATCTAACTGGCTGATAACGCAGTCATTAGCAGGTTTTATGAAAAAGCCTGGCCGGGTTGTGACAGGGCGACTTATTCAGTAAAAGAGAATTGGTTAACAAATTTGCAAATTGTATTGGCGGCGCAGTAAGCCATTTGCTACTTTCCGGCCTGATGTACGGATTAATTTGTACGTAGATGAGAACAGTTTTCATATAACCGCTCATTACGAATAAATAGACCAGACGCGTCCCGACAGGGGGGGCGTATAACGAATCGACGTAAGGTTGCCGTCCGAGCGACCGTAATGAAAAAGTCGGTGATAGCAAGCAGTAGAAAACGACCTGGCAGTTGCAAAAGCTCCTGCGCTGTACAGGAACCCGAACGGGAACATACAAGCTGGTAAACCAGCCATTATAAAGAGAGGAGTCACAACACAATGTCCATCATTACAAAAAAAAGTCTAATTGCAGCAGGTGTCTTCACTGCACTAATCGCTGGCAATGCGGCCATGGCTGCCGATGTACCAGCGGGTGTTCAGTTGGCGGAAAAGCAAACGCTGGTGCGTAATAACGGTACTGAAGTACAGTCGCTCGATGCGCACAAAATTGAAGGTGTACCGGAATCGAACATCAACCGCGATCTGTTCGAAGGCTTAGTGGAAACCGGCGTTGATGGCCAGCCAGTGCCTGGCGTGGCAGAATCGTGGGATAACAAAGATTTTAAAGTCTGGACATTCCATCTGCGTAAAGACGCAAAATGGTCAGACGGTTCGCCGGTAACGGCGCAGGATTTCGTCTACAGCTGGCAGCGCCTGGCTGATCCGAAAACCGCTTCTCCTTATGAAAGTTATTTGCAGTATGGTCATATCGCTAATATTGATGACATTATTGCCGGGAAAAAGCCGGCGACCGATCTCGGCGTGAAAGCTGTTGATGACCATACGCTGGAAGTGACCTTATCTGAACCTGTTCCTTATTTCTATAAACTGCTTGTTCACTCCTCCATGACGCCAGTTCCTAAAGCCGCTATTGAAAAATATGGTGAGAAGTGGACCCAGCCGGCGAATATTGTTTCTAACGGCGCGTATAAACTGAAAGAGTGGGTGGTCAACGAACGTATTGTTCTGGAGCGTAACCCTAATTACTGGGATAACGCCAAGACGGTGATTAACCAGGTCACCTACCTGCCAATTTCCTCTGAAGTGACCGACGTTAACCGCTATCGTAGCGGCGAAATCGACATGACCTATAACAACATGCCGATCGAGTTATTCCAGAAGCTGAAAAAAGAGATCCCGAATGAAGTGCATGTTGATCCCTATCTCTGCACTTATTATTACGAAATTAACAACCAGAAAGCCCCGTTCACGGATGTGCGTGTCCGTACCGCACTGAAACTGGGTCTGGATCGCGACATTATCGTCAATAAAGTGAAAAACCAGGGCGACCTGCCTGCTTACGGTTTCACCCCGCCATATACCGATGGCGCAAAACTGACCGAGCCGGAATGGTTTAAGTGGTCACAGGAAAAACGTAACGCAGAAGCGAAAAAACTGCTGGCTGAAGCAGGCTATACGGCGGACAAACCGCTGACCTTCAATCTGCTCTATAACACCTCTGATCTGCACAAAAAACTGGCTATTGCCGTGGCGTCCATCTGGAAGAAAAATCTGGGCGTTAACGTGAAGCTGGAAAACCAGGAGTGGAAAACCTTCCTCGACACCCGTCATCAGGGCAACTTTGATGTGGCGCGTGCGGCCTGGTGTGCGGATTATAACGAACCGACATCCTTCCTGAACATGCTGCTGTCGAACAGCTCCAACAATACCGCGCACTATAAGAGCGAAGCCTTTGATACTATCCTGGCGGATGCGCTGAAAGTGACGGATGAAGCGCAGCGTACCGCGCTGTACGACAAAGCAGAAATGCAGCTGGATAAAGATTCTGCAATTGCCCCGGTTTATTACTACGTTAACGCCCGCCTCGTGAAACCATGGGTTGGTGGTTATACCGGTAAAGATCCGATGGATAATATCCACGTCAAGAACTTGTATATTATCAAGCATTAATGGCAATGCGTGGAGCGAGGGATTTTTCCTCGCTCCACTGTGTCTTATTTGAGAGCAGTGCAAAGGCACACGCCAGAAGGTACGGGCAATGTTAAAATTTATATTTCGTCGTTGTCTGGAAGCGATTCCGACACTCTTTGTTCTTATTACTATTTCCTTCTTCATGATGCGCCTCGCACCGGGAAGTCCATTCACTGGTGAACGTACGTTGCCGCCAGAAGTCATGGCCAACATTGAGGCGAAATACCATCTTAACGATCCAATCTCCACGCAATATTTCAGCTACCTGAAGCAGCTGGCGCATGGCGATTTCGGACCGTCATTTAAATATAAGGATTACTCGGTCAATGATCTGGTGGCGGCCAGTTTCCCGGTTTCTGCGAAGCTGGGGGCAGCGGCTTTTTTGTTCGCTGTGATCGTTGGCGTTAGTGCGGGGGTGATTGCCGCCCTCAGGCAAAACACCGCGTGGGATTACACCGTCATGGGGTTTGCGATGACCGGGGTGGTTATCCCGAGCTTTGTTGTCGCGCCGCTGCTGGTGATGGTTTTTGCTATTACGCTGCACTGGTTGCCCGGCGGCGGCTGGAACGGCGGGGCGCTGAAATTTATGATCCTGCCGATGGTGGCGTTGTCGCTCGCGTATATCGCCAGTATCGCGCGTATTACCCGCGGCTCGATGATTGAAGTGCTGCACTCTAATTTTATTCGTACCGCGCGCGCCAAAGGACTACCGATGCGGCGGATTATCTTCCGCCATGCGCTGAAACCTGCGTTGCTGCCGGTACTTTCCTATATGGGGCCGGCTTTCGTCGGTATTATCACCGGTTCAATGGTCATCGAAACTATTTATGGTTTGCCGGGCATCGGCCAGCTGTTCGTTAACGGTGCGCTTAACCGTGACTACTCGCTGGTGCTGAGCCTTACGATTCTGGTCGGCGCGCTGACGATCCTGTTCAACGCGGTAGTTGACGTGCTGTATGCCGTCATCGATCCGAAAATCCGTTACTGACACTGGAGTACGCCATGATGTTAAGTAAGAAAAACAGCGAGGCGCTGGAACACTTCAGTGAAAAACTGGACGTTGAAGGACGCAGCTTGTGGCAGGACGCCCGTCGACGCTTTGTGCATAACCGTGCCGCCGTCGCGAGCCTGGTGGTGCTGATCCTGATTGCGCTTTTTGTGACCCTGGCGCCAATGCTGTCTCAGTTTACCTATTTCGATACTGACTGGGGCATGATGTCTAACGCGCCGGATACCGAATCCGGGCACTATTTCGGCACGGACTCCTCCGGGCGCGATCTGCTGGTGCGTGTGGCGATTGGCGGGCGCATTTCGCTGATGGTGGGTATTGCCGCAGCGCTGGTGGCGGTGATTGTCGGCACCCTGTACGGGTCTCTGTCTGGCTATCTCGGCGGTAAAATCGACTCCTTCATGATGCGTGTGCTGGAAATCCTCAACTCCTTCCCGTTCATGTTCTTCGTAATCCTGCTGGTCACCTTCTTTGGGCAAAACATCCTGCTGATCTTCGTTGCCATCGGGATGGTCTCCTGGCTGGATATGGCGCGTATCGTTCGCGGCCAGACGCTGAGTCTGAAGCGCAAAGAGTTCATCGAAGCGGCGCAGGTCGGCGGGGTCTCGACCGGCAGCATCGTGGTGCGTCATATCGTACCGAACGTGCTGGGCGTGGTGGTGGTGTATGCATCGCTGCTGGTTCCCAGCATGATTTTGTTTGAATCGTTCCTGAGCTTCCTTGGTCTGGGTACGCAGGAGCCGCTCAGCAGTTGGGGGGCATTACTGAGTGATGGCGCCAACTCCATGGAAGTTTCTCCGTGGCTGCTGCTGTTCCCGGCAGGTTTCCTGGTGGTTACCCTGTTTTGTTTTAACTTTATCGGCGATGGCCTGCGTGATGCCCTCGATCCGAAAGACCGCTAAGGAGCCCCGCCATGAGTACGATTGACATGGTAAAAACCCCGCAACAGCAACAGTCATCGCTGCTGCTGGACGTGAAAGATTTACGTGTGACGTTTAAAACGCCGGATGGCGACGTCACGGCGGTCAATGATCTTAATTTCAGCCTGAAAGCGGGCGAGACGCTGGGCATCGTGGGTGAGTCCGGTTCCGGTAAATCCCAGACCGCCTTTGCGCTGATGGGCTTGCTGGCACAGAACGGCACCATCGGCGGCTCCGCAACGTTCAATGGACGGCAAATCCTGAATCTGCCCGAGCGCGAGCTGAACAAACTACGCGCAGAGCAGATCTCGATGATTTTCCAGGATCCGATGACCTCCCTGAACCCGTATATGCGTGTCGGCGAGCAGCTAATGGAAGTGCTGATGCTGCATAAAAACATGGGTAAAGCGGAAGCGTTCGAAGAGTCGGTCAAAATGCTGGATGCGGTCAAAATGCCGGAAGCGCGCAAGCGCATGCGCATGTTCCCGCACGAGTTTTCCGGTGGTATGCGCCAGCGCGTGATGATTGCGATGGCGTTGATGTGCCGTCCGAAACTGCTGATTGCTGATGAGCCAACCACCGCGCTCGACGTTACCGTGCAGGCGCAAATCATGACTCTGCTCAATGAACTCAAGCGCGAGTTCAATACCGCCATCATTATGATCACCCACGATCTCGGCGTCGTTGCCGGTATCTGTGACAAAGTGCTGGTGATGTATGCCGGACGCACCATGGAATATGGTCAGGCGCGCGACGTGTTTTACCATCCTGCGCATCCGTATTCTATTGGACTGCTGAATGCTGTGCCGCGTCTGGATGCGGAAGGCGAATCACTGCTGACGATTCCGGGTAACCCGCCAAACCTGCTGCGTCTGCCGAAAGGTTGTCCGTTCCAGCCGCGCTGCCCGCACGCGATGGAAATCTGCCATAGTGCTCCGCCGCTGGAGGAGTTTGCGCCAGGGCGTTTACGCGCCTGCTTTAAACCGGTGGGGGATCTGTTATGAACGCCGTAACTGAAAATCGTAAAGTGCTGCTCGAAATTGCTGATCTGAAAGTGCATTTCGATATCAAAGACGGCAAACAGTGGTTCTGGCAGCCGGCGAAAACGCTGAAAGCCGTGGATGGCGTCACCCTGCGTCTGTACGAAGGGGAAACGCTGGGCGTGGTGGGCGAGTCGGGCTGCGGTAAGTCTACCTTTGCGCGCGCGATCATTGGTCTGGTGAAAGCGACAGACGGAAAGGTGGCGTGGCTGGGGAAAGATCTGCTGGGCATGAAACCGGATGAGTGGCGTGCCGTACGCAGTGACATCCAGATGATTTTCCAGGATCCGCTGGCCTCACTGAACCCGCGCATGACCATCGGCGAAATTATCGCGGAGCCGCTGCGCACCTATCATCCTAAAATGCCGCGTCAGGAAGTCCGTGATCGCGTCAAAACGATGATGATGAAAGTGGGTTTGCTGCCGAATCTGATTAACCGCTATCCGCATGAATTCTCAGGCGGACAATGTCAGCGTATCGGCATCGCCCGCGCGCTGATCCTTGAGCCAAAACTGATTATTTGTGACGAGCCGGTTTCCGCGCTGGATGTGTCGATTCAGGCGCAGGTGGTTAACCTGCTGCAACAGCTGCAGCGTGAGATGGGACTGTCGCTGATTTTCATCGCCCACGACCTGGCGGTGGTGAAGCATATCTCTGATCGCGTGCTGGTGATGTATCTGGGCCATGCCGTTGAGCTTGGCACTTACGATGAGGTGTATCACAACCCGCTGCATCCCTACACCCGGGCACTGATGTCAGCGGTGCCGATCCCTGATCCCGACCTGGAAAAAGCGAAAGAGATCCAGTTGCTGGAAGGGGAACTTCCGTCGCCGATTAACCCGCCTTCCGGGTGCGTATTCCGCACGCGCTGCCCGATTGCCGGGCCGGAGTGTGCTAAAACGCGACCGGTACTCGAAGGGAGTTTCCGCCACGCGGTCTCCTGTCTGAAGGTAGACCCGTTATAATAAAAAGGCCGACATAATGTCGGCCTTTTTATTACTCACGCCACAGGATGTGGCAGAATTTATGGTCTTTTTCGCGACAGAGCAGCACACGGGCGAAAATATCATTGAGCTCGCCGCCATCGGTATCTGCGAGGCCAATCACCACTTCGGCGAAGAAGTCTGGATCGAGGTCGAAATCGACATGCTCCAGCCAGTCTTCTGAAGGGTCGAATAACTCTGCGCCGCCACGTTCCTCAAACTGTAAATTAAACAGAATGATATCTGCGGGATCGAGGTTATCGACCGCCAGTTCGAGAAAAATATCGTAAGCCTGCTCGAGCGTTTCGTCTTCGGTCAGGCGATTGTTTAAATCCATATCCATGATGGCACCCTGTTAAACATCTAATGGGCACGTTTTACAGCAACGGGCTGAAGAAGTAAAACAGTCGCTCGGCCATTCGCTGCCAGAGGGGGCGTTTTACCCATTCACGGGCGTCGAGCAGGCGCGAACGTGAGATGTAGTCATCCTGCACAGCCGCCAGATCGCCGCCAAAGCCAACGTCATCGATCGCCAGCGTAATTTCAAAGTTCAGCCACAGGCTGCGCATGTCGAGGTTTACAGTGCCGACCAGACTTAACTCGCCATCGACCAGCACGCTCTTGGTATGCAGCAGGCCGCCCTCAAACTGATAGATTTTGACGCCGGCAGCCAGCAATTCAGTGAAAAAAGCCCGACTCGCCCAGCCCACCAGCATCGAATCGTTTTTCAGCGGCAGAATAATACTCACATCCACCCCGCGCTGAGCGGCGGTGCAGATGGCATGCAACAGGTCGTCGCTCGGCACGAAGTAGGGCGTGGTCATTATCAGATATTCGCGGGCGGAATACGCCGCCGTCAGTAATGCCTGGTGGATCAGATCTTCCGGGAAGCCCGGGCCCGAGGCAATGGTATGGATGGTGTGCCCGCTGGCAGCTTCAAACGGCATAATATTGGCGTCCGGCGGCGGTGGGAGAATGCGCTTACCGGTTTCAATTTCCCAGTCGCAGGAGAAGATAATGCCCATTGCCGTAGCGACCGGGCCTTCCATGCGTGCCATCAGATCTATCCACTGGCCCACTCCGGCATCCTGCTTAAAGAAGCGCGGATCAACCATATTCATACTGCCGGTGTAGGCAATATAGTTGTCGATCAGCACCATTTTGCGGTGCTGTCGCAGATCCATACGCCGCAGGAAAACACGCATCAAATTGACTTTCAGCGCCTCGACAACTTCTATACCAGCGTTTCGCATCATCGTCGCCCACGGGCTGCGGAAAAATGCCACGCTGCCTGCGGAATCCAGCATCAGACGGCAGTGAACGCCGCGTCGCGCGGCGGCCATCAACGACTCCGCTACCTGATCGGCCATTCCACCAGGCTGCCAGATATAAAAGACAATCTCGATATTATGACGGGCAAGCTGAATATCGCGGATCAGCGCCTGCATGACATCATCCGTTTCGGTCATCAGTTGCAACTGATTACCTTTCACCCCGGCGATGCCCTGGCGGCGCTCACACAGCTTAAACAGCGACGAGGCTACCGGACTGTTTTCTTCGGCAAAGATATGTTTAAAAGCTTTAAGATCATGCAACCATTTTGCCGTGGAGGGCCACATGGCTCTGGCGCGCTCGGCCCGGCGTTTCCCTAAATGCAGCTCTCCGACCGACAAATAGGCGATGATCCCAACGAGGGGAAGAATATAGATAATCAGCAGCCATGCCATCGCAGAAGGCACCGCGCGTCGCTTCATTAAAATACGTAACGTCACACCGGCAATGAGCAACCAGTAACCCAGAACCACCAGCCAACTCACCACGGTGTAGAAGGTTGTCATATCGAAAAAAATCCTTTTGTATGCCAGATGTTAAGAGTTTACGCATAAGCACTGATCTGGCAAATAAAATGCGCAGTAAAACCGCTGGTCAGTCGGGGGTGAGCGGATATAATAAAGGCTCTTTCATTCTGAGAGCTGTAGAAATGAAGCATAGCAGAACGGAAGTGGGGCGCTGGCGCATGCAGAGGCAGGCAAGTCGCCGTAAAACCCGCTGGCTGGAAGCTCAGTCGCGTCGCAATATGCGCATCCACTCCATCAGAAAATGTCTTGTCAAACGGCAACACCAGGCACTGGTCTTCGCCTTCTACGACATCTGAGCACAAAAAGGGCACCGCTTGCGGTGCCCATCGTTTTTTTGCGTTGTGTTAAAAGGTTTTTTTGTACGGCTTAACCGCAACGTTGCCATACACACCGGCAGCGACGTACGGATCATCGTTCGCCCATGCCTGCGCTGTTTCCAGCGATTCAAATTCAGCAATAATAATGGAGCCGGTAAAACCCGCAGCGCCAGGATCGTTGCTGTCTACCGCAGGGAGTGGACCCGCGGTCAGCAGACGACCATCATCCTGCAGCAATTGCAGGCGGGCGAGGTGAGCAGGGCGAACCGACAAGCGTTTTTCGAGTGAGTCAGCGACATCTTCGGCGTAAATCACGTAAAGCACGGGCAGAACTCCTTCCTGATGAAATTTGCGTTTTACGTTAAGTGAAAGTGTCATTAACTGCAATGTAAAGATGTGTGGCCTGTGCGACAGTTTGCTCGACACGCGGGATTTTTGGGCAACAACGGACAAAAATTGATTCAGAATAAGATGTCTTATTGAATATGATTGCTATTTGCATTTAAAATCGGGGCTTCATTTGGCAACTGACACGATTATGACTTCAATGACCCTTGATATGCCTCGCCGCTTTCCGTGGCCGACACTGCTCTCGGTGGCTATCCACGGCGCAGTGGTGGCGGGATTGCTCTATACCTCGGTACATCATCAGGTTATTGAACTGCCGGCGCCGGGTCAGCCGATTACGGTTACCATGGTGACGCCTGCCGATCTGGAGCCGCCGCAGGCGGTTCAGCCACCACCGCAACCGGTCGTGGAGCCAGAACCGGAGCCTGTTCCCGAGCCGCCAAAAGAGGCGCCGGTGGTGATCCACAAACCGGAACCGAAACCTAAGCCAAAGCCGAAACCCAAACCGGAGAAAAAGGTTGAGCAACCGAAACGGGAAGTGAAACCCGCGGAGCCACGTCCGGCGTCACCGTTTGAAAACGACACGCCAGCGCGTCCGGTCACCCGTACGACGCCTGCCGCCACCAGCAAACCGACGGTGAGCGCGCCCAGTGGCCCCCGTGCGCTGAGCCGCAACCAGCCCGGTTACCCGACGCGTGCGCAGGCGCTGCGTATTGAAGGGAAAGTACGCGTCCGGTTTGATGTCACAGCTGATGGTCGCGTGGACAACGTCGAAATCCTTTCTGCGCAGCCGAGCAATATGTTTGAACGTGAAGTCAAAAGCGCCATGCGGAAATGGCGCTATGAGAGTGGCAAGCCAGGTACCGGGCTTATCATGAACATCGAATTTCGCCTCAAAGGCGTTTCAATGAACTAACCGGTGGGCCTGAGCGAAAGGCTCAGGCCGCCAGCACCCGTTCCAGCGCTTTCTGCGCTGTCACGAGGTGTTCCCCGCCAAACAGAATCGCTCTGTTCAGTAAGGTGTAAAGTTGATAAACCGGCTGGCGATCGAGAAAACCGTTGGGCAACGGCGAGATCGACTGATAACCATCGTAAATCTGTGGCGGTTGATCAGGGTGCAATGGCAGCATCGCCAGGTCACACTCTCTGTCGCCCCAGTAACAGGCCGGGTCGAAGATATACGGGCCATCAGGCCCCAGCGCGCAATTGCCGGACCACAAATCGCCGTGCAGAAGCGAAGGCTGTGGCTGGTGGTTACTCAGGCGTTGCTGAATATGGCCGACAATGGCATCGATATTGCCAAACGCCATGCCTTTTTCCGCCGCCAGTTCCAGTTGCCAGCCAATACGCTGTTCAGCGAAGAACGTTGACCAGCGGCGCTGCCAGGCGTTGGGCTGCGGCGTGGTGGAGAGATCGTTGTCGAAGTCGAGACCAAACTGCGGCTGGTCACTCCATTCGTGAAGATGGGCAAGCTGTTGGCCCAGCAGGAACGCACTATGGGCATCGAGTGGGCGGGGAGGGAGAAATTCCATCACCAGAAAGCTGTAGTCGCGATCGCTGCCGACGGCATACACTTCCGGGACACGCACTGTTTTGCTGCGTGAAAGCAGCTCAAGTTGATCGGCTTCCGCCGTGAAAATGGGCAGAAGCTCCCGCTCATCGCATTTGACGAAAAAATCCTTACCGCGATAGCGCAGATGCCATGCAGCGTGAATTTCTCCTCCTGGTAATTCATTACGCAACTCAATATCGCCGCTTCCAAATTGCTCGCTTAACAGGCCACTGATAGCTTGCCACATGATGCCTCTCCCATGTTTACTGCCATTTCAGAAGGTTAGCGCATAAATGCGGTGAAAAAACTCGAACTAACGCACAACTGAGCACTTTTAAGCGGCAAATGTTATTATTTTGTGCTTGCCTGCCATGCTTCAAAGGTGGTGATGTCGATATCGGGTTTGCGATTGAGCGCGGCTTCGGCAAGCCCGGCGGCGAGTTCGCGAACCTCTTCTTCGCTGAGCGGGCTGATAAAACCAAAGGTGTTGGTGCCAAGATCGTGAACTTTGCCGTCGTCATCGGTCAGCGTGAGCAAAAAACCACCGCGTGACAGATGATTATTAAGCTCGTTGATCTGGGTTAGCGCGTCCTCTTTAAAGCTGAACGTCACCACGTAACGGGTAATTTCTCCACTCACGATTCACCTCTTTGTAATTCATGGATTTATCTAGCATAGTCCAAAGTGCCGGGCTGACCTCATCACTGCCGGAGATAATCATAAATTTTGCGGGTGTTCTCCAGCGAGCACAGACGCGTGCCCTGATTGATAGTGGCCGCGCTACCTGCCGCGACGCCAAAGCGAACCATATCTTCCAGGCTGGCATTTTCGGCAAGTTTAAGCGTCATGGCGCCCACCATGCTGTCGCCCGCCCCGACGGTGCTCTGGCTTTTTACTGGTGGCGGAACCACCTGTACGCAGTCGCTGGCATCAACGCCGAGCGCACCCTGCGGCCCCAGTGAGACGATCACCCGCAGTGCTTTTCCGGAGTGGACTATCTCTTGTGCGGCTTTGCGGACATCGTCAGGCTGCGTCAGTTCGCGCTGCACCAGTGCGCTGAGCTCTTTCTGGTTTGGTTTAACCAGCTCAATATGACCAATGTCCAGCGCCGCGACGAGGGCATCGCCGGAGCTGTCCACTACGCAACGAATGCCGTTATGCTGCGCGGCTTTGATTAACTGCACCAACCGTTCTGTTTTGACGCCAGGCGGCAGACTGCCGCTGATCACCAGAATGGCGCCTTCTTCTATTTGCAGCACTTTTTCTTCGAGCTGACGAAACTCATCTTCGTTTAAGGCGGCGCCGGGCATCACAAAACGGTATTGCTCACCGCTGGACTCCACATGCACATGCAGGTTCTGTCGCGTCCAGTCGCGAGCGTCAACTGTATCAACCGGGACATTTTCATCGGCTAACAGGGAGACCAGGTGTTCGCCGGTCGCGCCGCCTGCCGGGAAGATGGCAGTGGCTCTGCCGCCCAGAAAAGTAATAGCCCGAGCGACGTTAATGCCGCCACCACCGGGTTCAAATACCGGCGCGCTGCAGCGGAGTTTCCCTTCGGGATAAATCTGCGGGGTGAGCGTTGCGCAATCGAGAGACGGGGCCAGGGTGAGTGTATAAATATTCGCCATTATTATTACCTCCTGAGATGACCCATAAGTGAAATCTTTTTAAGCCTGGCACTGAATATCCAGGAAAGGAAGAAATAATAGCCTGATTTACAAGTATTTAAACGCAAAGCAGGGTTTTTATCTTTATGAAATAAAACGAGTTTTGAGATCGTTCTTATTCAAAAAATGAAATAAGAAGTCATTGCTATGTTATTCGGGCCTTTTTATAATTTCTTACCTTTCTCTGGAACTTCCCGCGTTGATCCTCATGAAAGTTTCCGGGACCGTATTGGTCTCTTTTTTTGTTGTACGGACTCTTAATAAATGAAGCTTTTAAAGACAGTACCCGTGGCAGCCTTGCTGGCGGGGGGCTTGTTTGCGTCGATGCACGCGACAGCAGATGATACCGTTTTTACTGTCATGGATGACCCTTCTACTGCAAAGAAACCTTTTGAAGGTAACGTCAACGGCGGTTATCTCGCTCAGTCTGGCAATACCAAAAGTTCTTCCCTGACTGCAGATTCCACAATGACCTGGTATGGCGAATCCACCGCCTGGTCATTATGGGGGAATGCGAGCAATACCTCGTCCAATGATGAACGCTCTTCTGAGAAATATGCGGTAGGCGGCCGTTCGCGTTACAACATGACCGATACAGATTACCTGTTTGGTCAGGCGAGCTGGTTGACTGACCGTTACAACGGCTATCACGAACGCGATGTCCTGACCGCTGGTTATGGTCGTCAGTTTATGAATGGCCCGGTTCACAGCCTGCGTTTTGAATTTGGTCCGGGTGTGCGTTACGACGAATATACTGACGGCGATAGTGAAACCCAGCCGTTGGGTTATGCGTCCGGCACGTATGCCTGGCAGATGACAGATACCACCAAATTCACGCAGGGTGTTTCCGTTTTTGGTGCTGATGACACGACGATAAACTCTGAAACTGCGCTCAATGTGGCGATTAACGATCACTTCGGTCTGAAAGTCGCTTATAACCTGAGCTGGAATTCCGAGCCGCCATCAACCGCGCCAAGCCATACCGATCGCCGTACCACGGTATCTTTGGGATACAGAATGTAATATATCGGGCCGGCTCCCGGCCTGATTGCTGTTTATCCCCAAATCATTGCGGCCCAGCGCAGCAGAAGCATGGCGCCGCAAATTGCGATTAGCACCACCACCATTTTCCAGTGTTTGCTGGCAAATCGTTTTGTTGACATCGGCTCCCCTCGCAGTTGTTTCCTTTAAAATAGCTTATCGCAGACGACATCAATGAGAGATGAACCGGAATCAGGGTTTTATCCCATAGAAATCATGTGTAGACTAGGGGCTGGTTTTATCAAAAGACGGATGTAGGAGGCATGACGCGGCAAACGTCATTTCTCATATTTCGCAGAGTGAAGCGGGAATCAATCCACCCCCTTTTGATAATGTTCATCATATTATTTTGTATGTGCTCTTTCGTGTGGGGCACCACTGCAAATAAGGATATATCATGCCTGTAATTACTCTTCCTGATGGCAGCCAACGCCATTACGACCACGCAGTAAGCCCAATGGATGTTGCTCTTGATATCGGACCGGGACTGGCGAAAGCCTGTATCGCGGGTCGTGTTAATGGCGAACTGGTTGATGCTTCCGATCTCATCGATACCGATGCCCAACTGGCAATCATCACCGCGAAAGACGATGACGGTCTGGAAATCATTCGTCACTCCTGCGCGCACCTGCTTGGTCATGCCATTAAGCAACTGTGGCCGAACACCAAAATGGCGATTGGTCCGGTAGTGGACAACGGTTTTTATTACGATGTGGATATTGACCGAACCCTGACCCAGGAAGATCTCGACGTGCTCGAAAAACGTATGCATGAGCTTGCCGAGAAAAACTACGACGTCATTAAGAAGAAAGTCAGCTGGCACGACGCGCGTGAAATGTTTGTGAAGCGCAATGAGCCATATAAAGTCTCTATTCTTGATGAAAACATTGCCCATGATGACAAGCCTGGCTTATATCATCATGAAGAATATGTCGACATGTGCCGCGGCCCGCACGTACCTAATATGCGTTTCTGTCATCACTTTAAACTGATGAAAACCGCAGGCGCTTACTGGCGTGGCGACAGCGACAACAAAATGCTGCAGCGTATTTACGGCACCGCGTGGGCAGATAAAAAAGCGCTGAATGCGTATCTGCAACGCCTGGAAGAAGCCGCGAAGCGCGACCATCGTAAAATCGGGAAGCAACTCGACCTGTACCATATGCAGGAAGAAGCGCCGGGCATGGTGTTCTGGCACAACGACGGCTGGACCATCTTCCGTGAACTGGAAACGTTTGTTCGCAGCAAACTGAAAGAGTACCAGTATCAGGAAGTCAAAGGTCCGTTCATGATGGACCGTGTGCTGTGGGAAAAAACCGGCCACTGGGACAACTACAAAGATGCGATGTTCACCACCTCGTCTGAGAACCGTGAATACTGCATCAAGCCGATGAACTGCCCGGGGCATGTTCAGATCTTCAATCAGGGTCTGAAATCCTACCGTGATCTACCGCTGCGTATGGCGGAGTTTGGTAGCTGCCACCGTAACGAACCGTCAGGCGCGCTGCATGGTCTGATGCGTGTCCGTGGCTTCACGCAGGACGATGCGCACATCTTCTGTACAGAAGACCAGATCCGCGATGAAGTGAACGCCTGCATTCGTATGGTCTACGATATGTACAGCACCTTTGGCTTCGACAAAATCGTCGTCAAGCTTTCCACTCGCCCCGAAAAACGTATCGGTAGCGATGAAATGTGGGATCGTGCTGAGGCGGACTTAGCCGTCGCGCTCGAAGAAAACAACATCCCGTTTGAGTATCAACTGGGTGAGGGCGCGTTCTACGGTCCGAAAATTGAGTTTACCCTGTATGACTGCCTCGATCGTGCATGGCAGTGCGGTACGGTACAGCTGGACTTCTCTCTGCCGTCTCGTCTGAGCGCCTCTTATGTGGGCGAAAACAACGAGCGTCAGGTTCCGGTCATGATTCACCGCGCGATTCTTGGGTCGATTGAACGCTTCATCGGCATTCTGACCGAAGAGTTCGCTGGCTTCTTCCCAACCTGGCTTGCGCCAGTGCAGGTCGTGGTCATGAACATCACCGATTCACAGTCTGATTACGTTAACGAATTGACCCGTAAACTGCAAAATGCGGGTATTCGGGTAAAAGCAGACTTGAGAAATGAGAAGATTGGCTTTAAAATCCGCGAGCACACTTTACGTCGTGTCCCGTATATGCTGGTCTGTGGTGATAAAGAGGTGGAAGCTGGCACTGTGGCCGTTCGCACCCGCCGCGGTAAAGACCTTGGCGTCATGGGCGTAGAGGAAGTGATTGAGAAGCTGCAACAAGAGATTCGCAGCCGCAGTCTTCAACAACTGGAGGAATAAGGTATTAAAGGCGGAAAACGAGTTCAAACGGCACGTCCGAATCGTATTAATGGCGAGATTCGCGCCCAGGAAGTTCGCTTAACAGGTCTGGAAGGTGAGCAACTGGGGATTGTGAGTCTGAGAGAAGCAATCGAAAAGGCTGAGGAAGCTGGAGTAGATTTAGTTGAAATCAGCCCTAACGCCGAACCGCCAGTTTGTCGTATCATGGACTACGGCAAGTTCCTTTATGAAAAGAGTAAATCTTCTAAGGAACAGAAGAAAAAGCAAAAAGTTATCCAGGTTAAGGAAATTAAATTCCGTCCTGGTACAGATGAAGGCGACTATCAGGTAAAACTCCGCAGCCTGATTCGCTTTCTGGAAGAGGGTGATAAAGCCAAGATCACACTGCGTTTCCGCGGTCGTGAGATGGCGCACCAGCAGATCGGTATGGAAGTGCTTAATCGCGTGAAAGACGATCTGACAGAACTGGCAGTGGTCGAATCCTTCCCAACGAAGATCGAAGGCCGCCAGATGATCATGGTGCTCGCTCCTAAGAAGAAACAGTAGGCCTTCAAGTAGCAACGGCTGTGAGGCTTTCGGGCCCCACAGCTTTTGTTCGCCTGGGTTTCGTTTATTAACAATGCGAAGTGGAAGTTATTAAAATGCCAAAAATTAAGACCGTACGCGGTGCTGCTAAGCGCTTCAAAAAAACCGGTAAAGGTGGTTTTAAGCACAAGCACGCTAACCTGCGTCATATTCTGACCAAAAAAGCTACCAAGCGTAAACGTCACCTGCGCCCGAAAGCCATGGTTTCCAAAGGCGATCTGGGTCTGGTCATCGCGTGCCTGCCGTACGCATAAGCCGTTAACGTTTATTAACTTTTTTAACTTGAATAGAGACAGGAGAGCATCATGGCTCGCGTAAAACGTGGTGTAATTGCACGTGCACGTCACAAGAAAATTTTGAAACAAGCTAAAGGCTACTACGGTGCGCGTTCACGCGTATACCGCGTTGCCTTCCAGGCTGTTATCAAAGCAGGTCAGTACGCTTATCGTGACCGTCGTCAGAAAAAGCGTCAGTTCCGTCAACTGTGGATTGCGCGTATCAACGCAGCAGCACGTCAGAACGGTATTTCTTACAGCAAATTCATCAATGGCCTGAAAAAAGCCTCTGTTGAAATCGACCGTAAGATCCTGGCTGACATCGCTGTATTCGACAAAGTGGCATTCACTGCCCTGGTTGAAAAAGCGAAATCAGCACTGGCATAAGCCAGTTGAAAGAGGGAGCTTGTCTCCCTCTTTTCATTTCAACGGCATAGCCCATTGACATTTGACTGGTAAGACTTTTCAATAAGGTTTACCCCATTACCACTAAGGTAACGCAAGCATGAATGCTGCTATTTTCCGCTTCTTTTTTTACTTTAGCACCTGAATCCAGGGGGCTAGCGCGTGAAAGAAGAAACGAAAAACAGCGCCAGAAAGCCTCCACTATGGAGGCTTTTTTGCTTTTGGATAGAGCGAAATAATTACCATAGACGGTGTCTGCACCGACACAACGAGGAAACCCATGTCACATCTCGCAGAGCTGGTTGCCAGTGCGAAGGCAGCCATTAATCAGGCTTCAGATGTTGCCGCGTTAGATAACGTACGCGTCGAATATCTGGGCAAGAAAGGGCATCTGACCCTCCAGATGACAACCCTGCGCGAACTGCCGCCTGAGGAACGTCCAGCGGCAGGTGCGGTCATCAACGAAGCGAAAGAGCAGGTTCAGCAGGCGCTGAACGCGCGTAAAGCGGATCTGGAAGGCGCTGCGCTGAATGCCCGTCTGGCTGCAGAAACGATCGACGTTTCGCTGCCGGGCCGCCGTATTGAAAACGGGGGCCTGCACCCGGTCACCCGTACTATTGACCGTATTGAAAGTTTCTTCGGCGAGCTCGGTTTTACCGTCGCGACTGGCCCGGAAATCGAAGACGATTACCATAATTTCGATGCGCTGAACATTCCTGGCCACCATCCGGCCCGCGCCGACCACGATACTTTCTGGTTTGACGCGACGCGTCTGCTGCGTACCCAGACCTCTGGCGTGCAGATCCGCACCATGGAACACCAGCAACCGCCTATTCGCATCATCGCGCCGGGCCGCGTCTATCGTAACGACTACGATCAGACGCACACCCCGATGTTCCATCAGATGGAAGGGCTGATCGTTGATAAGAACATCAGCTTTACCAACCTGAAAGGCACGCTGCACGACTTCCTGCGTAACTTCTTTGAAGAAGATTTGCAGATTCGTTTCCGTCCGTCTTATTTCCCTTTCACCGAACCGTCTGCCGAAGTTGATGTGATGGGTAAAAATGGCAAATGGCTGGAAGTGCTGGGTTGCGGCATGGTGCATCCGAACGTACTGCGTAACGTCGGTATCGATCCGGAAATTTACTCCGGTTTCGCCTTCGGGATGGGCATGGAGCGCCTGACCATGTTGCGTTACGGTGTCACCGACTTACGTGCATTCTTCGAAAACGATCTGCGTTTCCTCAAACAGTTTAAATAAGGGCAGGATATAACAATGAAATTCAGTGAACTGTGGTTACGCGAATGGGTCAATCCGGCCATCGACAGCGTCGCACTCTCCGACCAGATCACCATGGCGGGTCTGGAAGTAGATGGCGTTGAGCCGGTCGCGGGCGCATTTAACGGCGTGGTGGTGGGTGAAGTGGTTGAGTGCGGCCAGCATCCGAACGCTGACAAACTGCGCGTGACGAAAGTAAACGTCGGCGGCGAACGCCTGCTGGACATCGTCTGCGGTGCGCCAAATTGCCGTCAGGGGCTGAAAGTGGCGGTGGCGACCATCGGTGCCGTACTGCCGGGCGATTTTAAAATCAAAGCCGCGAAACTGCGGGGTGAACCGTCTGAAGGGATGCTGTGCTCCTTCTCCGAACTGGGGATTTCCGACGATCACAGCGGCATTATCGAACTGCCGGCAGATGCGCCGATTGGCATCGATATTCGCGAATACCTGAAGCTCAACGATACCACCATCGAAATCAGCGTGACGCCGAACCGTGCAGACTGCCTCGGCATTATCGGTGTCGCCCGTGACGTCGCGGTACTGAACCAGCAACCGCTGGTTGAACCGGAAATGGCGCCGGTAGCGGCAACCATCAGCGATACGCTGCCCATCAGGGTAGAAGCGACCGATGCCTGCCCGCGCTATCTGGGCCGTGTCGTCAAAGGTATCAACGTTAAAGCGCCAACACCGCTGTGGATGAAAGAAAAGCTGCGTCGCTGCGGTATTCGTTCCATTGATGCGGTGGTTGATGTCACGAACTATGTACTGCTTGAACTGGGCCAGCCGATGCACGCCTTCGACCGTGACCGTATCGACGGCGGGATCGTAGTGCGTATGGCGAAGCCGGGCGAAACCCTGGTACTGCTGGATGGCAGCGAAGCAAAACTGGATACCGACACGCTGGTGATTGCCGATCACGGTAAAGCGCTGGCGATGGGCGGCATCTTTGGCGGCGAACATTCCGGCGTAAACGGCGACACGCAGAACGTCCTGCTGGAATGTGCGTTCTTCAGCCCGCTGTCGATCACCGGTCGCGCGCGCCGTCATGGCCTGCACACCGATGCGTCTCATCGCTATGAGCGTGGCGTTGATCCGGCGCTACAATACAAAGCAATGGAGCGCGCCACCCGTCTGCTGATCGACATTTGCGGCGGCGAAGCGGGTCCGGTAATTGATGTTACCGATGCTGCCACACTGCCGAAACCAGCGACTATCCTGCTGCGTCGCAGCAAACTGGATCGCCTTATCGGCCATCATATTGCCGATGCGCAGGTTAGCGATATCCTGCGCCGTCTGGGCTGCGACGTGACCGAAGGCCAGGACCAGTGGCAGGCGGTGGCGCCGAGCTGGCGCTTCGATATTTCAATCGAAGAAGATCTGGTGGAAGAAGTGGCGCGTATTTACGGCTACAACAATATCCCGGATGAGCCGGTTCAGGCTGGTTTGATCATGGGAAGCCACAAAGAAGCGAATTTGTCGCTCAAGCGCGTGAAAACGTTGCTGAACGATAAAGGCTACCAGGAAGTGATCACCTACAGCTTCGTTGACCCGAAAATTCAGCAGTTGATCCACCCGGGTGAAGAGGCGCTGATCCTGCCAAGCCCTATCTCCAGCGAAATGTCCGCCATGCGCCTGTCGCTGTGGACCGGCCTGCTGGGCACCGTGGTCTATAACCAGAACCGCCAGCAGAGCCGTGTGCGTATCTTCGAAACTGGCCTGCGTTTTGTACCGGATACCCAGGCAAACCTCGGCATTCGTCAGGATGTGATGCTGGCGGGGGTGATTTGTGGCAACCGTTATGAAGAGCACTGGAACCTGGCAAAAGAGACCGTTGATTTCTATGATGTAAAAGGCGATCTCGAATCCGTGCTGGATTTGACCGGTAAACTGGCTGACGTTCAGTTCAAAGCGGAAGCCAATCCGGCACTGCATCCGGGACAGTCTGCGGCGATTTATCTGAAAGGCGAACGTATTGGTTTCATTGGGGTTGTTCATCCGGAACTCGAACGTAAACTGGATCTGAACGGTCGCACTCTGGTGTTCGAACTGGAGTGGAACAAGCTCGCAGACCGCGTGGTGCCTCAGGCTCAGGAGATTTCTCGCTTCCCGGCGAACCGTCGCGACATCGCTGTTGTGGTCGCTGAAAACGTTGCGGCAGCGGATATTCTCACCGAGTGTAAGAAAGTTGGCGCAAATCAGGTAGTTGGCGTAAACTTATTTGACGTGTACCGTGGTAAGGGTGTAGCGGAGGGTTATAAGAGCCTTGCTATCAGCCTGATCCTTCAGGATACCAGCCGTACACTCGAAGAAGAGGAGATTGCCGCTACCGTTGCCAGATGTGTAGAGGCATTAAAAGAGCGATTCCAGGCATCATTGAGGGATTGAACCTATGGCGCTTACAAAAGCTGAAATGTCAGAATATCTGTTTGATAAGCTTGGGCTTAGCAAGCGGGATGCCAAAGAACTGGTAGAGCTGTTTTTCGAAGAGATTCGTCGTGCTCTGGAAAATGGTGAGCAGGTGAAACTCTCCGGTTTTGGTAACTTTGACTTGCGTGATAAAAATCAACGCCCGGGGCGCAACCCGAAGACGGGCGAAGATATTCCCATTACAGCCCGGCGTGTGGTGACCTTCAGACCCGGACAGAAGTTAAAGAGCCGAGTCGAAAACGCTTCGCCCAAGGCAGAGTGATCTGAACTAACTAAAAAGGCCGCTTCGCGGCCTTTTTTCTTTTCTGCGGCAGACAGTCACCGTAAAATCAAACACCTTGCTGCCTGGTTAATGGAAATTATGCTCTCCTGGGTTCGACTTCAACAACAACGAAACCGACGCTGGCTTCTCGCGTTGCTGCTGATACTGGCGGTTGCGACGATGCTCAGTCTTTGCGCGGGCGATCAGTGGATCGCGCCGGCAGACTGGTTCAGCGCGAAAGGGCAACTGTTTATCTGGCAGATCCGCCTGCCGCGTACGCTGGCGGTATTGCTGGTCGGGGCGGCGCTGGCGCTTTCCGGCGCCATTATGCAGGCGCTGTTTGAAAACCCGCTTGCCGAACCCGGCCTGTTGGGTGTATCCAATGGGGCTGGCGTCGGCCTGATTGCCGCTGTGCTGCTCGGGCACGGTCTGTTGCCTGGCTGGGTACTGGGCCTGTGCGCCATCGCTGGCGCGCTGCTCATCACCTTTATTTTGCTGCGCTTTGCCCGTCGCCATCTCTCAACCAGCCGCCTGTTGCTGGCCGGGGTTGCACTCGGGATCATCTGCAGCGCCATTATGACCTGGGCGGTCTATTTCTCGACTTCCTTCGATCTGCGCCAGTTAATGTACTGGATGATGGGCGGCTTTGGCGGTGTGGACTGGCAACAGCTATGGTTGATGATTGCGCTGATCCCGGTCATGGTATGGGTCAGCGGCCAATCACAGCCGTTGAATTTACTGGCACTGGGGGAAGTCTCCGCGCGTCAACTTGGTTTGCCGCTGTGGCTGTGGCGCAAATTGCTGGTCATCGCTACAGGCTGGTTGGTAGGCGTCAGCGTTGCGCTGGCGGGAGCTATTGGATTTATCGGTCTGGTCATTCCTCACATCCTGCGGCTGTGCGGCCTGACTGATCACCGGGTGCTGCTGCCGGCTTGCGTACTGGCCGGGGGAAGCGCGTTACTGATGGCGGATGTGATTGCGCGTCTGGCGCTTTCTGCCGCTGAACTGCCCATCGGCGTGGTCACCGCCACACTGGGCGCTCCGGTCTTTATCTGGTTACTCTTAAAATCGGGTCGTTAAGAACCACAGACAATGAGGATGCTATGCAAAACGATATTCTGAACACCGAAGTTACCACCATCGACGGCGAGAAAACTACGCTGGAAACCTGGCGCGGAAAGGTTCTGCTGATCGTCAACGTCGCATCAAAATGTGGCTTAACGCCGCAGTATGAGCAACTGGAGGCTATCCAGAAGAAATGGCAGGAAGAGGGATTCAGCGTGCTGGGCTTTCCCTGCAATCAGTTTATGGGTCAGGAGCCAGGCAGTGAAGAGGAGATCAAAACTTTCTGTTCGACCACCTACGGCGTGACGTTCCCGATGCTGAGCAAAGGCGACGTCAACGGTGAACACCGCCATCCGCTGTATCAGAAACTGGTCAAAGCCGCACCCGTGGCAATTGCCCCGGAAGGTAGCGGTTTTTACGAACGTATGGCCAGCAAAGGGCGCACACCGCTCTACCCGGACGATATCCTGTGGAATTTCGAGAAATTCCTCGTGGGTCGTGACGGGCAGGTGATTCAGCGCTTCTCACCGGATATGACCCCGGACGATCCCACTGTCACAAACGCCATCAAACAGGCGCTGGCGAACTAATGACGCTCCTGATGCAGCTGCATCATGTCGAGGAAACGGCTCGCCTTGGGCCGTTTTCTGCTGACGTGCAGGGTGGGGAGATCCTGCATCTCGTTGGTCCAAACGGTGCAGGGAAAAGCACGCTGTTAACACGAATGGCGGGGCTGAGTGCAGGCAAAGGCCAGGTAGCCTTCAATGGCAGAGATCTCGTAAGCTGGTCCGAAACCGAACTGGCGCACCATCGTGCGTATCTCACGCAGCAGCAGACACCGCCATTTGCGATTCCGGTCTGGCAGTATCTGATGCTCCATCAGCACGATAAATCGCAGAGCGTTCTGCTGAATAAAATGGCCAATGCGCTGGGGCTGACCTCAAAACTGGGGCGCCAGACCAACCAGCTTTCCGGTGGCGAATGGCAACGCGTACGTCTGGCGGCGGTGATGCTGCAAATCCATCCTGAAGGCAACCCGCAAGGGCAGCTTTTACTGCTTGATGAGCCGATGAACAGCCTTGATGTGGCGCAGCAGGCGGCGCTGGATGGCTTGCTGAATCAGCTTTGCGAGGCGGGTATTACGGTGGTGATGAGCAGTCACGATCTCAATTATTCGCTGCGCACTGCCCATCGCGTCTGGTTAATGCGTGACGGCAAACTGATCGCCAGCGGGAAAAAAGAAGAGGTATTAACGCCGGAACATCTTTATCAGGCCTGGCAAATGTATTTTCAGCGGCTGGATATATCCGGACATCAGATTCTGATTTCAACGCTGCCACACGAAAGGTCTCTTGCCAGTTAATCATTAACCACGCTAAATTATTATTAAAATAAAAGACAGAGGAACCGCGGACATGCGTTTCTGGTTTATTTTGCTGGTGGCATTCATTCTTGCAGGATGCAGCAGCCATCGCGCGCCACCGCCTAATCCACGGCTTTCTGACTCGATTGCCGTCATCGCCGGTCTGAATGATCAGTTGCAGAACTGGCGGGGAACCCCTTATCGCTATGGCGGCATGAACCGTCGGGGCGTTGATTGCTCCGGATTTGTGGTCATGACGTTCCGCGATCAATTTGAGATGCAATTGCCGCGTGAAACTCGCCAACAAGCGAATGTGGGTACAGAAATAGACAAAGATCAGCTGTTACCCGGCGATCTGGTATTCTTCAAAACTGGCTCTGGCGCCAATGGTTTGCATGTCGGCATTTATGATACCGACAACACCTTTATTCATGCATCAACGAGTCAGGGCGTCACTCGTTCCTCACTGGATAACGTCTACTGGCGGAAAAATTTCTGGCAGGCGAGACGAATTTGATCATGTCAGAAAAGGGACTTTGCGTCCCTTTTTTGTTATCGGTAGAAAACATTAATATAACATTTTCGCTCTATTCTCTTTTGCAATGATTTGCATTAGGTAAAACGGTTGATTGTCTAAACATGCAGGTATGCATTACAATATAATAAATGTTTTGTCTCAGGGATACCGTTATTCTAAAAAGGAACGGATGAAATTATCTATAATAAAATCAATTAGCTCGCGTTGCTTTCGTCGTTACATCAGGTTGCCGGGAATCGTCCTTGTTGAGGGGCAGATGCAATGATTGTCTCACTGGATAACGCCTATCGCCCGGAATGTTTATTTCTCCCGGCCAGAAACAATACCGACAAACTCATCGGTCTGGAAATCATTGCCAACTTTGTCGGTGTGGGCACGGGTGTCCGTACGCCAACGGAACTCATCACCAGGTACATGACTCCCGATGAAGAGTTATCATTATTTAATGAAAAACTCGCGTTGCTGGAAACCTGCCAGCTCTTTTTTATTCAACATCATTTACTGGCCTGGATAAATATATCCCCGGTCATTGTGCAGGCGTTGTTAACACAAACCGCGTTAATCGAAAGCGTTAAACGATTCCCGTTTCTCGAATTTACCATTAATGAAAATTACCCTGGTTTAAATACGCTGAATGAACATCATGCATTAATGATACTCGCAAAGCGGTTTAATCTGGTGCTCGCGAATTTTGGCGCGGGCGATGCGTCCACAAAAGCCATTTTTGCTGGCGTTTTTTCGCGTATTGCTATCGATAAAACCTTCGTTCAGCGTCGCATACTGTCTTCTTCATTTGAACCCTTTATGCGCGCTATCGTGGCTCAGGTACTGCCGCATTGTGCCACGTTGATGATTGCGGGCGTTGACAACGAAGAGACGCGGCGGCGGGTGGAACCGTTTGGTTTCAGCGCTATGCAAGGGGCGTTGTGGCCCGCCGTTACCGCGAGTCGCATTACCACGCTGGTACAGGGATAACCCTGCAAACCTCCCGTGTTTGTCCTGCGAAGAAGGCACTACACTAGAGACAGGAGGAACCATGACCCTGTCTTTTACATCTCACTGGCGCGATGAGCTGCCGGGATTTTACACCGCATTGCAACCCACACCGTTAGAGAATGCCCGGCTAATCTGGCACAACGTGCCGCTGGCTGAAAAGCTGGGTGTTGAGGCGTCTTTGTTCCAGCCAGAACAGGGCGCTGGCGTCTGGGGGGGCGAAACGTTGCTGCCCGGCATGTCACCGTTGGCGCAGGTTTACAGCGGACATCAGTTTGGCGTCTGGGCGGGGCAACTCGGCGACGGGCGCGGCATTCTGCTGAGCGAGCAACAACTGCCTGACGGCCAGCGTTATGACTGGCATCTGAAAGGCGCAGGACTGACGCCGTACTCCCGTATGGGTGATGGTCGCGCGGTGCTGCGTTCTACAATTCGCGAAAGTCTGGCGTCTGAAGCCATGCACGGGCTCGGTATTCCCACGACGCGTGCGCTGGCGATAGTGACCAGCGATACGCCTGTCCGTCGCGAGACGATGGAACAGGGCGCGATGTTGATGCGGATTGCGGAAAGTCACGTGCGATTCGGTCACTTTGAGCACTTTTACTACCGCCGGGAACCGGAAAAGGTGCGCCAGCTGGCAGACTATGTGATCCGCCACCACTGGCCGCAACTGGAAAATGAGAGTGACAAATATATTATCTGGTTTCGTGACGTTGTCACGCGAACGGCAACCCTGATTGCGCGCTGGCAGACGGTCGGTTTTGCGCATGGGGTGATGAATACCGACAATATGTCGATCCTCGGGCTAACGCTGGATTATGGCCCGTATGGCTTTCTGGATGACTATCAACCGGGCTTTATCTGTAACCATTCAGATCATCAGGGACGTTACAGTTTTGATAATCAGCCGGCTGTCGGGTTGTGGAATCTGCAACGGCTGGCGCAGACGCTGTCACCGTTCATCACCGCCGAAGCCCTCAACGAGGCGCTGGACATCTATCAGCTGGCGCTGTTTCGCGAATATGGATTGCAGATGCGCAGCAAGCTCGGTTTTTATACTGAGCAGCAGGGTGACAATGACCTTCTGAATGCGCTGTTTGCACTAATGGCGCGGGAAGGCAGTGATTTTACCCGAACCTTCCGGATGCTTAGTCAGACGGAGCAGCGCAGTGCGGCGTCACCGCTGCGTGATGAGTTTATCGATCGTGGTGCGTTTGACCGCTGGTTCCAGACCTATCGTGAGCGTCTTCAGCAGGAACAGATTGCTGATGACGAACGCCAGCGGTGGATGAAGGGGGTTAATCCGGCAATGGTATTGCGTAACTGGCTGGCGCAGCGAGCCATTGAACAGGCACAACGCGGCGATATGCAGGAGCTGTCGCGTCTGCAGGAGGCGCTGCGGAACCCGTTTGTTGACAGGGATGATGATTATGTCAGCCGTCCACCGGACTGGGGGAAACGGCTGGAGGTGAGCTGTTCCAGCTAAGCGGTTATTTGGTCAGGATCAGTTTTCCGGCGAGGGTCTGACGAAGCAGGTATACATGGCCGTTGTGTTCGATCAGCACGCGGCCTTCCTGACCTAACAGCGCCTGGCTGCTGATGCGGCGATCGGTGGGAACGGGATAGGGGCTGTTCTCTTTCGGTTTGTCCTGTTCGGTGGAGCTGTCCATAGGCATCGTACTGTTTTTAAACAACTATCAACGTAACAATGATAATCATTATCAATAATACATCAGCCCGCAGCAAGCGTTATTTATGAAAAAAAGGGGAAGACGCCCACCGCAGTGACAGCGGCGAGCGTTTTATTAGAAACGGGTGGCGACAGCGGCGGCCAGTTTTTCCAGCAGCACTTCGCTGTCTTCCCAGTTCAGGCAGGGGTCGGTGATCGACTGACCATACGCCAGAGGCTGGCCGGCAACGATCTTCTGGGTGCCCTCGCGCAGGAAACTCTCCGCCATGACACCCGCAATCGCCGTTGAACCATTGCGAATTTGCGCGCAGACATCATCGCAGACATCCAGTTGGCGCCGGTGCTGTTTCTGGCAGTTTCCGTGGCTGAAATCGACAACCAGATGCTCCGGCAGATCAAACTCATGCAACGTATCGCAGGCCGCGGCAATATCAGCGGCAGAGTAGTTCGGCTTTTTCCCGCCACGCATAATGATATGCCCGTAGGGGTTGCCGCTGGTCTGGTAAATCGTCATCTGGCCATTTTTATCCGGCGACAGGAACATATGGCTGGCGCGCGAAGCGCGAATAGCATCCACCGCAATGCGGGTATTACCGTCCGTTCCGTTTTTAAAACCCACCGGGCAGGAGAGCGCTGAAGCCATTTCCCGGTGGATCTGGCTTTCCGTGGTGCGCGCGCCAATCGCTCCCCAGCTGATGAGATCGGCGATAAACTGCCCGGTTACCATGTCGAGAAATTCAGTGGCTGTCGGCACGCCCAGTTCATTCACCTGCAACAGCAGCTTACGCGCCAGTTCGATGCCGTGATTCACGCGATAACTGCCGTTAAGGTCTGGATCGGAAATCAGTCCTTTCCAGCCAACAACGGTGCGCGGTTTTTCAAAATAGGTGCGCATGACGATCTCAAGATGCGCCTGATGTTTACTGCGCAGCGCCGCAAGGCGACGCGCATAATCCATTGCCGCATCCAGATCGTGAATGGAACAGGGGCCAATTACCACCAGCAGACGGCTGTCTTCACCATTAAGGATTTTCTCAATACGACGGCGTGACTGGATCACGTGATCCGCAACGGCAGGCGAAACGGGGTATTGCTGCGCCAGTTGCGCGGGTGTGACCAGACTGTCCATCCGCGCAGTACGCAATTCATCAGTTTTATTCATTGGGTGTCTCAGAAATTGTTTGCTTCATCGGCAGAAATACCGGAAGTGATGCCCATCACGATAAACCAATCCTGACTGAATTCAAGCCTGGCCGTGAGGTGCATGCAATCACGGTAGGTATCTTACACGATGATGCTACATTGTACTAGTTTATTAGTACATTCTGCGACTGAGTCCCATCAGATCCATTATTTTGGTGGCAATCTCTTCCACCGAGTAGTTGGTACTGTTGAGGTAAGGGATCTGATTTTTACGGTAGAGCGCCTCCACTTCTGACACCTCCATGCGACACTGACGCAGTGAGGCGTAGCGGCTGTTTTCCCGCCGTTCTTCACGGATAGCCGCCAGGCGTTCCGGGTTGATCGTCAGGCCAAACATTTTGTGTTGTAAGGGTTTCAGCGTGGCGGGCAGAACCAGATTGTCCATATCGTCGGCGATAAACGGGTAGTTTGCCGCGCGAATCCCAAACTGCATCGCCAGATAGAGGCTGGTCGGGGTTTTCCCACAGCGCGACACGCCTAACAGGATCACCTGCGCCTGATCGAGATTACGTAGCGAAATGCCGTCATCATGCGCCAGTGTGTAGTCAATGGCGGCGATACGCGCATCATATTTGGTCAGGTTACCCGGTGTCAGCCCGTGGGTTCGGTGGGCAACCGGGGTCGGATCCAGCTTCATCTCTTCCTGCAGCGGAGCGACTAACGCCTGAACAATATCCTGACAGAATCCTTCGCTTTGCAGAATAATGTGGCGGATTTCCGGAATAACGATGGAATAAAAGACCAACGGCCGGACGCCGGTTTGTTGATAAATGGCGTCAATCTGCTCTCTGACCGCTTTGGCGCGGCTTTCGCTCTCGACAAACGGCAGGGTGATGCTATTGATTGTTACCGGGAACTGGGACATCACCGCATGACCAAGCACTTCCGCCGTAATGGCCGTTCCATCAGAAATATAAAATACGTGGCGATCTACAGCATTTTCCATTTTGACCATCCGGTTTAATCTGCTTAATTATCTGAAAGAGTAAATTAAATTTAATCATAACGCAGGGCCATTTGTCTCATTTAAGAGTGAAACGCTATTTTTATTTTTAATGAAAAGACCGGTTCATTTTCAAAATAATTTTTCTTATACCGTGGTTTTGTAGGTGAATGCTGATAAATCATGGTGTTACATCATTTCGCGGAGTTGTCTGAAAATCAAAAAAATTAAATTGCTTGAACGATTCACCGTTTTTATCAGCGGCGTAATTATGCGAGGATAATTCGCGTCGCCAGTGCATGACTGGCACCCGTTCTTAAATCACAAAAGGATTGTTTCGATGTCCAACAATGGCTCGTCACCGCTGGTGCTTTGGTACAACCAACTCGGCATGAATGATGTAGACAGAGTTGGGGGCAAAAATGCCTCCCTGGGTGAAATGATTACAAATCTGTCCGGTCTGGGCGTTTCAGTTCCCAACGGATTTGCGACCACTGCAGATGCTTTTAATCAGTTTCTCGACCAGAGCGGTGTCAACCAGCGCATTTATCAGCTGCTGGATGAGACCGATATTGATGACGTAACCGCGCTGGCGAAAGCCGGAGCGCAGATCCGCCAGTGGATCATCGACACACCTTTCCAGAGCGAACTGGAAACCGCCATCCGCGAAGCCTACGAGCAACTCTCTGCCGACGACGCAGACGCCTCTTTCGCCGTACGCTCTTCTGCTACCGCAGAAGATATGCCGGATGCCTCTTTCGCCGGCCAGCAAGAAACGTTCCTCAACGTCCAGGGCTTTGACGCCGTGCTGGTGGCGGTGAAGCACGTTTTTGCCTCGCTGTTCAATGACCGCGCTATCTCTTATCGTGTGCATCAGGGCTACGATCACCGCGGTGTCGCGCTCTCGGCGGGCGTACAGCGCATGGTGCGTTCTGATCTCGCGTCGTCCGGCGTGATGTTCTCCATTGATACCGAATCTGGTTTCGATCAGGTCGTGTTCATCACCTCCGCCTGGGGTCTCGGCGAAATGGTGGTGCAGGGCGCAGTGAACCCGGATGAGTTTTACGTCCATAAACCGACGCTGGCGGCCAATCGCCCGGCTATCGTGCGCCGCACCATGGGTTCGAAAAAGATCCGCATGGTCTATGCCCCGACGCAGGAGCACGGCAAACAGGTCCGTATTGAAGATGTTCCGCAGGAGCAGCGCGATGTTTTCTCGCTGACCAACGAGGAAGTGCAGGCGCTGGCGAAACAAGCGGTACAGATTGAAAAACATTATGGTCGCCCGATGGATATCGAGTGGGCAAAAGATGGGCATACCGGCAAGCTGTTTATCGTTCAGGCGCGTCCTGAAACGGTGCGCTCACGCGGTCAGGTAATGGAGCGCTACACGCTTCACGCACAGGGTAAAATTATCGCTGAAGGTCGCGCTATCGGGCACCGCATTGGTGCTGGCGAAGTGAAGGTGATCCACGATATCAGCGAAATGAACCGCATCCAGCCCGGCGACGTCCTGGTGACTGACATGACCGACCCGGACTGGGAGCCGATCATGAAAAAAGCAGCGGCGATTGTCACCAACCGCGGCGGTCGTACCTGCCACGCGGCGATTATCGCCCGTGAACTGGGTATTCCGGCCGTCGTCGGCTGCGGCGACGCCACCGAGCGCATGAAAGATGGCGAGAAGGTCACGGTTTCCTGCGCGGAAGGTGACACCGGTTACGTCTACGCTGAACTGCTCGACTTCAGCGTGAAAAGCTCCAGCGTGGATACCATGCCGGATCTGCCGCTGAAGATTATGATGAACGTCGGTAACCCGGATCGCGCATTTGATTTCGCCTGCCTGCCGAATGAAGGCGTAGGGCTGGCGCGTCTCGAATTCATCATCAACCGGATGATTGGCGTTCACCCGCGCGCGTTGCTGGAGTTTGATGACCAGGAGCCTGCGCTGCAGAACGAAATCCGCGAGATGATGAAAGGCTACGATTCGCCGAAAGAGTTTTACGTCGGTCGTCTGACCGAAGGGATCGCTACGCTTGGCGCGGCGTTTTATCCGAAGCGCGTTATCGTTCGCCTCTCTGACTTTAAATCTAACGAATACGCCAACCTGGTGGGCGGTGAGCGTTACGAGCCAGACGAAGAAAACCCGATGCTGGGCTTCCGCGGCGCCGGACGTTATGTCTCCGACAGCTTCCGCGATTGCTTTGCGCTGGAGTGCGAGGCGGTGAAACGCGTTCGCAACGACATGGGGTTAACCAACGTTGAAATCATGATCCCGTTCGTGCGCACCGTGGCGCAGGCAAAAGCGGTAGTAGATGAGTTGGCGCGTCAGGGCCTGAAGCGTGGCGAGAACGGGCTGAAAGTCATTATGATGTGCGAAATCCCGTCCAACGCACTGCTGGCGGAACAGTTCCTCGAACACTTTGATGGCTTCTCCATCGGCTCTAACGACATGACACAGCTGACGCTGGGTCTGGATCGTGATTCCGGCGTGGTCTCAGAGTTGTTCGATGAGCGTAACGATGCGGTGAAAGCGTTGCTGTCAATGGCGATCCGCACAGCGAAGCAGCAGGGAAAATACGTCGGTATCTGCGGTCAGGGCCCGTCCGACCATGAAGACTTCGCCGCCTGGCTGATGGAAGAGGGGATCGACAGTCTGTCGCTCAACCCGGACACCGTCGTACAGACCTGGCTGAGTCTGGCAGAACTCAATAAGTAACGTTCTTGCTGAAATGCAAAAATCCCTGGTTGAGAGACCGGGGATTTTTTATTTGGGCTGTGTTCAATGTTTCACACCTAAAAAAAAAGCCCATCGTGGGAGATGGGCAAAGACTACACACAGCAATTCGTTGTTTCACTCAGGGGATTTCCATGATTTATAAATCAAGATGTTGATTTATAACCGTGCCCTAATAGTAGGCGCAGGGGATTTTTGCGTCGATCAGATTCGTCTCAATAGTTAAAGAGAAGTGAATAATTTGCAAAATAAATACCAGCAGCAGGGATTGTAATAAGTCCAGTCAGTGGAATAAGTAGAATAAATGATTAGTAAACCTTATAGATAAGGCGGGTTGCCCCGCCTTAATTGCTTATTGTTTTGCTGCCTGCTCGCTGTCGTCTTCAATCTCTTCCAGTTCCGCAAGCACCTGATCCGGGTTGTCGGGCGGCGGAGGAACTTCGTGCACCCAGGCATCGTACAGGCGCCAGGAAACGGCAAGCAGCACCGGACCAATAAACAGGCCGATCATCCCGAATGCGACCAGACCGCCGATAACACCTGAGAGGATCAAAATCATTGGCAGGTCAGCGCCCATGCGAATCAGCACCGGGCGAATGACGTTATCCATCGTTCCGACCACACAACTCCAGACCAGTAGCACGGTACCCCAGGTGGTATCACCGCTCCAGTACAACCAGATAATCGACGGGATCAAAACCGGCAATGGTCCGAGCTGTACCAGACAGGTAAAGACCATCACCACGGTCAGCAGCGTCGCATAAGGGACGCCTGAAATCGCCAGTCCGAATCCGCCGAGTACCGCCTGCACCAGCGCCGTCACTACCACACCCAGCGCAACGGCGCGGATGGCCTGTCCTGCCAGCAGAACGGCGGCATCACCCCGGCGTCCGGCCAGACGTGTAGCGAAATAGCGAATGCCGTAGGCCACTTTTTCGCCACGCCAGTAGAGTAACGCGCTGAAGAGCAGCATCAGACCGCAGTGCAACAGGAAGCGCCCTATGTGTGCCGCCTGGCCGACAAACCAGGTGGTGGTCGCCCCGATATAGGGTCGTACTTTCGCCATGATCGCCGTGCCGCCCATGTCGAGCAGACTGTGCCAGGCGCCATAGAGCTTTGCACCAATAAAAGGAATACTGTTCAGCCAGGCGAAATCCGGCAACGTGAAACTGCCGGTGGTAATGTCATGAATCAGCGGGCCGCTGCCATCCACCAGGCTGTTAACCAGTAATGCAACCGGAATGACAAACAGCAAAAACAGCAGCAGGGTCATTACCAGTACCGCCAGTGAACGGCGGCCAAAAAGGAGGCGTTGCAGACGAAGCAGCACCGGCCAGGTGGCGATAACAATAGTCCCCGCCCAGGCAAAGCCGAGAATAAACGGCTGGATTATCCATAAACAGGCGGCAATGATGAGGGCCAGGAACAGCACCGACAACAGTATTTGCGGAATGTCTCTTGGCTGACGAAGACTTACCATAGATGTTTTTCCCTTAAACAATCGTGTCTGACAGATAATAATATCAATAAATTTGAGCACATAATTCTGATGGGCGCATAAGAAAAAAATGTGATACAACGATAAATGCGCAACGCAACCGATTAAATTACTCACAACACAACCTTATCAGGCAGGGTCAAGCGTAATGATCCCACAGATTTCTCAGGCGCCAGGTGTCGTCCAACTGGTGCTGACTTTTTTGCAGGTACTGGAACAGCAAGGTTTCACCGGCGACACCGCCACCGGCTATGCCGACAGACTGACGATGTCCACCGATAACAGCATCTATCAACTGTTGCCGGATGCCGTGGTATTTCCCCGCTCCACCGCCGATGTCGCTTTGCTGGCGCGTCTGGCTGCTGAAGAACGGTTTACGTCGCTGACATTTACCCCGCGCGGCGGCGGCACAGGCACCAACGGGCAGGCGCTCAACCAGGGCATTATTATCGATCTGTCCCGTTACATGAACCGCATCATTGAAATCAATCCGGAAGAGGGTTGGGTGCGGGTGGAGGCGGGTGTCATCAAAGATCAGTTAAATCAGTTTCTCAAGCCCTATGGCTATTTTTTCGCCCCGGAACTTTCCACCAGTAACCGCGCCACCCTGGGGGGGATGATCAACACCGATGCATCAGGTCAGGGATCGCTGGTGTATGGCAAAACTTCGGACCATGTGCTCGGCGTCAGAGCGGTGTTAATGGGCGGCGATATTCTTGATACTCAGCCAATGCCGGTGCAACTGGCTGAAACGCTGGCAAAAGAGCAGTCGGCCATTGGTCGTATTTACCGCACCGTGTATCAGCGCTGCCGCGACAACCGGCAACTGATTATCGACAAATTCCCCAAACTGAACCGTTTTCTCACCGGCTACGATCTGCGTCATGTCTTTAATGATGAGATGACGGAGTTTGACTTAACCCGCGTACTCACCGGCTCTGAAGGCACGCTGGCGTTTATCACCGAGGCACGTCTGGATATCACCCGTCTGCCGAAGGTACGGCGACTGGTCAACGTCAAGTACGATTCGTTTGACTCCGCGCTCCGCAATGCGCCGTTTATGGTGGAAGCCAGGGCCCTGTCAGTGGAAACGGTGGATTCGAAGGTACTGGATCTGGCGCGGGAAGATATCGTCTGGCATTCCGTTAGTGAGTTAATTACGGACGTGGCGGATAAAGTCATGCTGGGGCTGAATATCGTCGAATTTGCGGGCGACGACCAGCAGTTAATTGACGATCGGGTTCAGATGCTGTGCCAGCGCCTTGATGCGTTGATAGCGCAAAATGCCGGCGGTGTTATCGGCTGGCAGGTATGTGAAGAACTGGCAGGTATTGAGCGCATCTATGCGATGCGCAAAAAAGCAGTAGGGCTGCTGGGAAATGCGAAAGGGGCGGCGAAACCCATTCCTTTTGCCGAAGACACCTGCGTGCCACCCGAACATCTTGCGGACTATATCACCGAGTTTCGTGCGCTGCTGGACGGCCATGGCCTGAGCTACGGTATGTTTGGCCATGTCGACGCTGGTGTTTTGCATGTGCGCCCGGCGCTGGATATGTGCGATCCGCAGCAGGAGATCCTGATGAAACAGATCTCCGATGAGGTGGTGGCGCTGACCGCAAAATATGGCGGTCTGCTATGGGGCGAACACGGAAAAGGCTTCCGCGCGGAATACAGTCCGGCGTTCTTTGGCGACAAACTGTATGGCGAGCTGCGCAAAGTTAAAGCGGCGTTCGACCCGGCCAACCGGCTTAACCCCGGCAAGATTTGCCCGCCTGAAGGTATCGACGCGCCAATGATGAAAGTCGATGCGGTGAAGCGTGGCACTTATGACCGGCAGATCCCTGGCATCGTGCGTACCGCATGGCGTGGCGCGATGGAGTGTAACGGTAACGGGCTGTGCTTTAACTTCGATGTCAGAAGCCCGATGTGCCCGTCAATGAAAATCACTAGTAATCGCATTCATTCGCCGAAGGGGCGTGCGACACTGGTGCGTGAGTGGCTGCGCCTGCTGGCCGACCGGGGCGTTGATCCGCTGAAACTGGAGAAAGAGCTGCCGGAAAAACGTGTCAGCCTGCGCTCGCTCATTGAACGCACGCGTAATAGCTGGCATGCGCGCAAAGGCGAGTATGATTTTTCCCACGAAGTGAAAGAGGCGATGTCAGGCTGTCTGGCCTGTAAAGCCTGTACCACGCAATGTCCGATAAAAATCGACGTGCCGGAGTTTCGTTCGCGCTTCCTGCAACTTTATCATTCCCGCTATTTACGCCCGGTGCGCGATCATCTGGTCGCCACTGTCGAAAGCTATGCGCCGCTGATGGCGCGCGCGCCCAAAACGTTTAACTTCTTTATCAACCAGCCCTGGGTGCGCCGTCTGTCTGAAAAACATATCGGCATGATTGACCTGCCACTGCTCTCCGCACCGTCGCTGCAACAGCGGATGGTGGGTCACCGCTCGGCGAACATGACCCTGGAACAGCTCGAAGCCCTGAGTGCTGAGCAAAAAGCGAAAACGGTACTGGTGGTACAGGATCCATTTACCAGTTATTACGATGCGCAGGTGGTGGCGGATTTTGTCCGTCTGGTGGAAAAAGTCGGTTACCAGCCGGTACTGCTGCCGTTCTCGCCAAACGGCAAAGCGCAGCATATCAAAGGGTTTCTCACTCGCTTTGCCAAAACCGCGAAAAAAACCTCGGATTTCCTCAGCCGCATTGCGCAGCTTGGTATGCCGATGGTGGGGGTCGATCCGGCGCTGGTGCTCTGTTATCGCGACGAGTACAAGCAGGTGCTTGGTACGCAACGCGGCGACTTCCACGTCATGCTGGTGCATGAGTGGCTGCCGCTGGCGCTGGAAAATCTCGCCGCGCGGGAAGTGAGTGGTGAACCGTGGTATCTCTTTGGTCACTGCACGGAGGTCACTGCGCTTCCCGCCGCGCCGCAACAGTGGGTCGCGCTGTTTGCACACCTTGGTGCCCGGCTGGAAAATATCAACGTGGGTTGCTGCGGAATGGCGGGCACGTATGGTCATGAAGTCAATAATCACGCAAATTCGCTGGGGATTTACGCGCTCTCCTGGCAGCCATCCATGCAGACGCTGCCGAAAAACCGCTGTCTGGCAACGGGCTATTCGTGCCGGAGTCAGGTGAAACGTATTGAAGGGAATGGCGTTCGCCATCCGCTACAGGCATTACTGGAGATCCTGGGATGATCTGGAAACGCACCGCTACGCTTGATGACCTCAACGCCATGGGTAAAAACAACATGGTGGGGCTGCTGGATATTCAGTTTGAACGCTTTACCGACAACACCATCGAAGCGACGATGCCGGTAGACAGTCGTACCCACCAGCCGTTTGGTTTGCTGCATGGCGGCGCATCTGTGGTACTGGCGGAAACGCTGGGGTCGGTGGCCGGTTATTTGTGCACTGAGGGCGAACAACGGGTGGTTGGACTGGAAGTTAACGCCAACCATATCCGCTCGGTGCGCAGCGGGCGCGTTCGCGGCGTCTGTTCGGCGCTCCATGCGGGCAGTCGTCATCAGGTCTGGCAGATTGAGATTTTTGATGAGCAGGGAAGGCTGTGTTGCTCATCGCGGCTGACCACGGCGGTCGTCTGAAAGCGTCCCTCTCCCGGATCCGGGAGAGGGATGACTGCTATACGGTCTCGTCCTTTATCGTGGTGGTCGGGCCGTTTTTCTGCACTGATGCAATTCCTTTCTTCGCTGCGTCTTTCGAAGAATACATCTCGCTAACAGCAATCGTTTCGTGATTATCTGCTTTTAACTGAAAATAGTACGGCTGAGGAATGTTTTTTTCCGATTTCTTAATGACGTAATAGCCCATCTCAATCTCCTTATTCATCCATAATGGACACTTATTATTTACGCCAGATTTAACGAACCAGCAAGTCGTACATATGATTCTGCGACGGACTATTTTTGAATTAAATATCGGATAGTTGGCCCGTCCTGCTGGATGTCCAGAACAGTGTAACCGTGGTTCTTCGCATCCAGTGGAATGTTGTTGATTGACTGCGGGCAGTCGCTGACCACTTCAAGGATTTCTCCCTTCTGCAGTTGCGGCATCGCCTCCAGCGTGGCGACCGCCGGATACGGGCACGGCTCGCCCACCATATCCAGGCGATAATCAGGAACGATCGTCTTCATGCTGCCTCCTTAGCGGCAACCGACGCACCACGAGCGTGACGGAAAAAGTGTTTTTCCCAACCTATCATCAGCATCAATGCGATAAACAGCAGCGCATAGGTGACCAGCAGGCCGCCGAGCGGGCCAAAGGTATTGAGCAGGTTGACTTTATCCCAACGGGTGGCGAGAGAGGGGGATAAATCGTCCCAGTAATAAGCCAGCAGCGTTGAGCCAATAACGTTGCCGAGACCAACCCACCAGTAATGCACCTGACCTTCGACCGCGCGGTACATCCAGCCGGTTTCGCAACCGCCCGCCAGCACGATGCCAAAGCCGAACAGCAGGCCGCCCAGCACGGCGTTCGGGCCAGCCCACATGATTTTCGGCTCCACGCCGAGTTGCACATAACTGAAAATACCGATCGCGCTGGCTGCCATCCCGAACACGATGGCTTTTGCCATATGGGTGCGCCCGGTGATCCACAGATCGCGGAACGCGGAGGTAAAGCAGATTTGTGCACGTTCAATCAATAGCCCGAAGCCAACACCAAACAGCATCGCCAGCCCGAGTTTGGGTTGATTCATGGCAGTAAGTAAAGCCCAGCCAATCATACCGATGAATACCAGCATCCCCAGACGGAAACGACGGCGTGCCTGCTCCGGTTTTTGCGTTAGTGGCGATGCGGCGGAGACTTTCTGCATTTTCACCGGAATACGGAACAGGGGCAGCAGTGTGAAACGCGCCCCGAACCAGGAGCCGATGGCGGTGGCAATGGCGAAAAACCAGGCGTGAAGGGAAAACTGCGGAATGCCGGTGAAGAACGCGGCAAGGTTACAACCCATCGCCAGACGAGCGCCAAAGCCGGCGATGATGCCGCCAGCGATAGCCTGCGCGATGCGAATACGGCTGCGCGGAAAGCGTAATTTGACGTTATTTGCCCACAGCGCGGCAGCGAAGCAACCACCGAACATGCCGATAATCATCATGCCGTCGATGCGGCTTAACGGCGTGCCGTCAAGATGGATGAGTTTATAGTAGCCCCAGGTTTCCGCATGAACGCCAGCCAGTTGCAACAATTGCCCACCCCAGCGCGTGAATTCGCCGGTGACAGCCCAGAAGGTGCCGGTGATGCCGAAATAATAAGTGGAGAGAATGCCTGCAGCGATGACCGCAGGGGCAGGCGCCCAGAATTTTATCAGGTAAGCCTGTTTGAAGTGTTGCCAGGTCATGAATGTTTGCCTCTTGAACTCAAGAAGGTTGTAACGCCCCGAACGGGGAAGGGAGTGACGATAATACGCCAGCAAATCCGGGGCGCCAGCAAAAAATGCGCAAAATCTCGTTGCGATCAATTTGTACAGTGGGCACACACAATACAGGGCTACTGTGACGAAAAAATGACTGATAATTCAGAGGGAAAAGCGCTTTAGATATTTTTGAGTGATGTGCTACGCTTTATCTCGGTAAATGAAGTCACGTACTAACTGAGGATATAAAACACATGGGTATTATTTCATGGATCATTTTTGGGCTAATTGCAGGGATTCTGGCGAAGTGGATCATGCCGGGTAAAGACGGCGGCGGATTCATCGTCACGGTTATTCTCGGCATCATCGGTGCAGTCGTCGGCGGCTGGATTAGCACACTCTTCGGCTTTGGTAAAGTAGACGGGTTCAACTTTGGCAGCTTTGTTGTCGCTGTTATTGGTGCGTTGGTCGTACTGTTCATTTACAGAAAAATCAAAAGTTAAATCACATCTCTCAAATGATGTGACAAATAGCAAGCCCGCTCAGCGGGCTTATTTTTTGGTCAGAGATTAGAAAAGTCGACAGTAATGCGCGGGGCATCATCCGGAGACAGCAGTATTTCAATGATAACCTCAAGGAGGAGCAAATTCAGGAGGCGACGGTGAGGTGAGCGTGTATACAGGGGGCGGGTTAACAGGTCGAAATTCAGCGCCGGGTCCGTTTTTAGCATCCTGGCCGCAAGATCCTTCGCCGCGTTGAGATGCTTAAAGTTGTCATTGAAATTTACTTTGCCTTGTCTTGCGTCTTCTACATTCCACGAAACGCCAATCCCTCTGTTTTTCCGCCATATATGTATGAGTCGCTGCGTTCTGGCGCCTTGTTTCGCTTTGTCAATTCGATAGAACAACCCCGTCTGATTGTCTTGTAAGGACAAGGACTGCAATACATCATCAGGAATAGATGGTAAGGTGATTACAGCCTTCTTAATGTAGTCCTCTTCATTAAACTGAAATTCATTCTCAGTCATCACGGTTTCCCTTTGTTGGATTGATTTAGCAGTTATCGGCAACAAAATCTGTAACATTACAATGAGAATGAGAGTTCTGTTAGATTTTTTGAAAGTGCCAGTAAACTCGCTTTACGCGCAGCGTGAATATGCTTTCCGGACGCGAACATTGCCCGCAAAAACAGCCGAGTCTGAAGAGTAAGACTGTTTTTTAACGCCTTGTTTTAAAAAGCAACTTTATGAATTTGTGCCATTTACGCTGGCTATTTTATAAATAGGCATTACCTATACATCTTTTCATGATGACCTGCCATAACGATAAATCCCATCAAAGTTATTAATTATCAATAGATTGAACAATATCTTCCTTGCCTGATAAGCCATTCAACAGGGTCTATGCTTAATAAATGCACGAAAGTCCCTGCGGAACATGGGTTGAAGTGAGAATCGTTATCACTACCATAGGATAATACGCAGGCGATCGACAACATGAGGGGGATCTATGGATGTGCATTCTGGAACCTTTGACCCAAACGAGGTGAGCTGGCAGGGGCTGACGTTAACCCCAACGGCGGCGGCGCATATCCGCGAACTGGTGAGTAAACAGCCCGAAATGCAGGGACTGCGGCTGGGCGTTAAACAGACCGGTTGTGCGGGTTTTGGTTACGTGCTTGATACCGTCACGCAGCCGGAGAAAGAGGATCTGCTGTTTGAAACGGATGGCGCAAAGCTCTATGTCTCGCGAAAGGCAATGCCGTTCATTGATGGCACGGTCGTGGATTATGTTCGCGACGGGTTAAATCAAATCTTCAAGTTTCATAACCCAAAGGCGCAGCATGAATGTGGTTGCGGCGAAAGTTTTGGGGTCCAGGCGGAGTAATTATGTCTCGTAATACTGAAGCAACTGACGATGTCAAAACCTGGACAGGGGGGCAGCTCAATTATAAAGAGGGCTTCTACACTCTGCTCCAGACCGATGAGCTGGCGAAAGGCATCAACGAAGATGTGGTGCGCGCTATCTCTGCCCGCCGTAACGAGCCCGACTGGATGCTCGAATTTCGCCTGAACGCGTTTCGCGCCTGGCTTGAGATGGAAGAGCCGCACTGGCTGAAAGCGCACTACAACCCGCTCAATTATCAGGATTACAGCTACTATTCTGCGCCGTCGTGCGGTAATTGCGATGATAACTGCGTTTCGCAGCCAGGCGCAGTCCAGCAGACCGGCTCCAGCGCTTTTCTGACCCAGGAAGTGGAGGAGGCTTTTAACCAGCTTGGTGTTCCGGTGCGTGAAGGCAAAGAGGTGGCGGTGGATGCCATTTTTGACTCTGTTTCGGTTGCCACGACTTACCGCGAAAAACTGTCAGAGCAGGGGATTATCTTCTGTTCATTCGGTGAAGCTATCCATGATCACCCGGAACTGGTGAAAAAATATCTCGGTACCGTCGTCCCCGGTAACGATAACTTCTTCGCCGCGCTGAATGCGGCGGTGGCCTCTGACGGTACGTTCATTTATGTACCGAAAGGCGTGCGCTGCCCGATGGAACTCTCCACCTATTTCCGTATCAACGCAGAAAAAACCGGGCAGTTTGAACGCACAATTTTAATCGCTGATGAAGGCAGCTACGTCAGCTACATTGAAGGTTGTTCCGCGCCGGTTCGCGACAGCTACCAGTTGCATGCCGCAGTGGTGGAAGTGATCATCCACAAAGACGCCGAAGTGAAATACTCGACGGTGCAGAACTGGTTTCCTGGCGACAACAACACCGGCGGGATCCTCAACTTCGTCACCAAACGCGCGCTGTGCGAAGGCGACAACAGCAAAATGTCGTGGACGCAGTCGGAAACCGGTTCAGCGATCACCTGGAAATACCCGAGCTGCATTCTGCGCGGCGACAACTCCATCGGTGAGTTCTTCTCTGTGGCGCTGACCAGCGGTCATCAGCAGGCCGATACCGGCACCAAAATGATCCACATCGGCAAGAACACTAAATCGACCATCATCTCGAAAGGGATCTCCGCCGGACACAGCCAGAACAGCTACCGCGGGTTGGTCAAAATCATGCCTACCGCCACTAACGCGCGCAACTACACCCAGTGCGACTCGATGTTGATCGGGCCGGACAGCGGCGCGCATACCTTCCCGTACGTCGAGTGCCGGAATAACAGCGCGCAACTGGAGCATGAAGCAACCACCTCGCGTATCGGTGAAGATCAGCTGTTTTACTGCCTGCAACGCGGGATCTCAGAAGACGACGCCATCTCGATGATTGTGAATGGTTTCTGTAAGGACGTCTTCTCGGAGCTGCCGCTGGAGTTTGCCGTCGAAGCACAGAAATTACTGGCGATTAGCCTTGAACATAGCGTCGGCTAAGCACAAAGGAACACACATGTTAAGCATCAAAGATTTACAGGTTGCGGTTGAAGATAAAGAGATCCTGCGCGGGTTGAGCCTTGACGTGCGCCCGGGCGAAGTGCACGCCATTATGGGGCCGAACGGCTCAGGGAAAAGTACACTCTCCGCCACGCTCGCCGGACGTGAAGATTATGAAGTGACTGGCGGCGCCGTGCAGTTTAAAGGTAAAGATCTGCTCGAACTGTCGCCGGAAGATCGGGCGGGTGAGGGCATCTTCATGGCCTTCCAGTACCCGGTGGAAATCCCTGGTGTCAGCAATCAATTTTTCCTGCAAACCGCGCTCAATGCCGTACGCGGCTATCGCGGCCAGGAAGCGCTGGATCGCTTTGATTTTCAGGATCTGATGGAAGAGAAAATCAAGCTGCTGAAGATGCCGGAAGATTTGCTGACCCGCTCGGTTAACGTCGGGTTCTCCGGCGGCGAGAAAAAGCGCAACGACATTCTGCAGATGGCGGTGCTGGAGCCTGAGCTGTGCATACTGGATGAATCCGACTCCGGGCTGGATATCGATGCGCTGAAAATTGTCGCCGACGGCGTCAATGCTCTGCGGGATGGCAAACGCGCGTTTGTCATTGTGACGCACTACCAACGCATCCTGGATTACATCAAGCCGGATTACGTCCACGTGTTATATCAGGGCCGCATCGTAAAATCGGGCGATTTCACTCTGGTCAAACAACTGGAGGAGCAGGGCTATGGCTGGCTTACAGAACAACAGTAACGCGCTGCAACAATGGCATCATCTTTTTGAAGCCGAAGGCGACGCGCGTTCCCCGCAGGCGCAACAGCATTTACAGCAGATGCTGCGTCTCGGTCTGCCGACGCGCAAGCATGAGAACTGGAAATACACGCCGCTGGACGGTCTGCTGAATAGCCAGTTTGTGGCACATACCGCGAAGGCGGATGCCGCAACCCGTGATGCGCTGGCGCTGGCGGTCGATGCTTTCCGCCTGGTGTTTGTCGACGGGCGCTTTGACGCGCAACTAAGCGACAATCTCACTGACAGCGGTTTTAGCGTTTCCGTCAATGATGAGCGTCAGACGCTGCCGGCAGCGGTTCAGCCTGAAGTCTTTCTGCATCTGACCGAAAGCCTGGCGGCGACGGTGACGCATATCAATGTGGCGCGAAACCAGCGCCCGCCGAAGCCATTGCTGTTAATGCACCTGACGCAGGGGCTGGACGGTGAAGGGATGAATACGGCGCACTATCGCCATCATCTCGAACTGGCGGAAGGGGCGGAAGCAACGGTGATTGAGCACTACGCGAGTCTCGACAACCACCGGCATTTCACCGGATCGCGCCTGACAATGCAGGTGGCAGACAATGCGCAGTTGCATCACATCAAACTGGCGTTTGAAAATCCGCTCAGCTACCACTTCGCCCACAACGACATCGCGCTCGGTCAGGACGCCGCCGCCTGGAGCAACAGCTTCCTGCTCGGCAGTGCGGTACTGCGCCATAACACCAGCACGCAACTCAACGGCGAAAACACCACGCTGCGGATGAACAGCCTGGCGATGCCGGTGAAATCGGAAGTGTGCGATACCCGGACGTGGCTGGAGCATAACAAAGGCTACTGCAACAGCCGTCAGTTACATAAAACCATCGTCAGCGATAAAGGGCGCGCGGTGTTTAACGGTCTGATTAACGTCGCACAGCACGCGATTAAAACCGACGGCCAGATGACCAACAATAATCTGCTGCTCGGACGGCTGGCGGAAGTGGACACCAAACCGCAGCTGGAAATTTACGCCGACGACGTGAAGTGCAGCCACGGCGCCACGGTAGGGCGAATTGATGATGAACAGCTGTTCTACCTGCGTTCGCGTGGGATCGAACAGCAGGCAGCGCAGCAGATGATCATCTACGCGTTTGCGGCGGAACTGACCGAAACCCTGCGCGATGAGGCGCTGAAGCAGCAGGTGCTGGCCCGCATCGGTCAGCGTTTGCCGGGAGGTGAAGCATGACATTCTCCGTTGAGCGGGTCCGGGCTGATTTCCCGGTGTTGACTCGCGAGGTGAACGGACAACCGCTGGCCTATCTTGACAGCGCGGCCAGCGCGCAGAAACCGGAGCGGGTGATTGCCGCTGAAGCGGAGTTTTATCGCCACGGTTATGCGGCGGTGCATCGCGGGATCCACACCCTCAGCGCTGAAGCGACGACGCGCATGGAACAGGTCCGCCAGCAGGCGGCAACCTTCATTCATGCCCGTTCTGCCGAAGAACTGGTGTTTGTTCGCGGCACCACGGAAGGCATCAACCTGGTGGCCAACAGTTGGGGTACGCGCAACGTTGCCGTCGGCGATAATATTGTTATCAGCCAGATGGAGCACCATGCGAATATTGTGCCGTGGCAGATGCTTTGCACGCGTACCGGCGCGGAACTGCGGGTCATCCCGCTGAATGAAGACGGCACGCTGAAACTGGATGTGCTGCCATCGTTGCTGGACGATCGTACCCGTCTGCTGGCGATCACCCAGGTTTCCAATGTGCTGGGTACGGAAAACCCGGTACAGGAAATGGCGGCGCTGGCGCACCAGCACGGCGCGAAAGTGCTGGTGGATGGCGCCCAGGCGGTCATGCACCATGCGGTTGATGTGCAGGCGCTGGACTGCGATTTTTACGTTTTCTCCGGCCATAAACTGTACGGTCCGACCGGCATTGGCATCCTTTATGCGAAAGAAACCATTCTGCAGGCGATGCCGCCGTGGGAAGGGGGCGGTTCGATGATCGCCACCGTCAGCCTGACGGAAGGCACCACATGGGCAAAAGCCCCGTGGCGTTTCGAAGCGGGTACGCCGAATACTGGCGGGATCATTGGCTTCGGCGCGGCGCTCGACTACATCAGCGAACTGGGACTGGAGCAGATTGCCGACTACGAACAAACGCTGATGCACTACGCCTTAACGGAACTGGCGAAGGTGCCGGATCTCACCGTGTATGGCCCCGCCGATCGTCGTGGCGTGATTGCCTTTAACCTCGGCAAACACCACGCCTATGATGTCGGTAGTTTCCTTGATAACTATGGCATTGCCGTTCGAACCGGGCATCATTGCGCCATGCCGTTAATGAACTTTTATCAGGTTCCCGCTATGTGCCGGGCGTCGCTGGCGATGTACAACACGCATGAAGAGGTGGATCGTCTGGTGACAGGACTGCAGCGCATTCATCGTTTATTAGGCTGACAGGGAGGAACAATGGCAGCGTTACCCGACAGAGATAAGCTCTTGCGCAATTTTTCGCGCTGTGCGAACTGGGAAGAAAAGTATCTCTACATTATTGAGCTGGGGCAGAGATTACCGGCGCTCAGTGCTGAGGATCACAACCCGCAGAACATCATTCAGGGCTGCCAGAGTCAGGTATGGATTGTGATGAACCGAAACGCCAGCGGCGTTATCGAGCTACAGGGCGACAGCGACGCGGCAATTGTCAAAGGGCTCATCGCGATAGTTTTCATTCTGTACCAGCAAATGACCGCGCAGGATATCGTCGCGTTTGATGTACGGCCGTGGTTTGAAAAAATGGCACTGACCCAACACCTTACGCCATCCCGCTCGCAAGGACTTGAGGCCATGATCCGGGCAATTCGCACGAAAGCCGGTGATTGCAGCTAAACTAAATCATACCTATTATCCTGTTTTATGAGGTCGTTTTTTATCCTCATGGGTCATTTCTGACGTTGACCCTTTACTCGTGACTACAGGAAAAAAAGTATGAAGCGCGCGTTTTTAATTACATTTATTCTGACTGGCGTTCTGGGCGCCATACAGACTGCTCGTGCGTTGGATTATCCGTTACCGCCGCAGGGCAGTCGTCTTATTGGTCAAAACCAGACTTATACGGTGCAGGAGGGCGACCGTAATTTACAGGCAATCGCCAGGCGTTTTGATACCGCTGCGATGCTGATTCTGGAAGCAAATCACACCATCGCGCCGGTACCGAAAGCCGGAACACGCATTACCATCCCGACGCAACTGCTGCTACCGGATGTCCCTCGTGAGGGCATCGTGGTCAACCTCGCAGAGCTGCGACTCTACTACTTCCCACCGGGCGTAAACATCGTTCAGGTTTATCCTATCGGCATTGGTTTGCAGGGGCTGGAAACGCCGGTGATGGAAACGCGCGTCGGGCAGAAAATCCCCAATCCGACCTGGACGCCGACGGTGGGTATCCGTAAGCGCTCCCTTGAACGTGGTATCACGTTGCCACCGGTAGTGCCAGCCGGGCCAAATAACCCGCTGGGACGTTTTGCACTGCGTTTAGCGTATGGACATGGTGAATATCTCATTCACGGCACCAACGCGCCTGACAGCGTTGGTCTGCGTGTCAGTTCGGGGTGTATCCGTATGAATGCGCCGGATATTCAGGCGTTGTTTGCCCGCGTGAAAAGTGGAACGCCGGTGCGGATCATCAACGAGCCGGTCAAATACAGCGTAGAGCCGAACGGTGAACGTTACGTGGAAGTGCACCGACCGCTGTCACAGGAAGAGGAACAAAATGTGCAGACGATGCCGTACGTGCTGCCTGCTGGCTTTACGCCATTCCGCGAGAACAAAGCCGTAAACAGCGATACGGTACAACAGGCGCTGTATCGTCGTGCCGGGTATCCGATCAAAGTGACCGCAGGGCAGACCCCTGTCGCGGCAAAAGCGCCAGCGGTGGAATCAGCTCAGAATGGTTCGCCGGTAAATGAAGAGGCGTCAAGCATGACGCAATAATCAGGAAGGGAAACGAAGGGCAAAAAAAATGGCGCACAATGTGCGCCATTCTATTACACAGGCACTATTACTTACGGTATTTAGTAGCCTGGTTGTCCAGACGCTGGTTAGCGCGCGCTGCGTCATCTTTAGCAGCCTGAACGTCGGAACGCATTGCGTTCACGTCGTTGCTCAGCTGGTCAACTTTAGCGTTCAGAGTCTGAACGTCAGAAGACAGCTGATCGATTTTAGCATTGCTGGAGCAACCAGCCAGCAGAGTAGAACCCAGGATTACCGCGCCCAGTACCAGTTTAGTACGATTCATTATTAATACCCTCTAGATTGAGTTAATCTCCATGTAGCGTTACAAGTATTACACAAACTTTTTTATGTTGAGAATATTTTTTTTATGGGAATGCACTTATTTTTGATCGTTCGCTCAAAGAAGCATCGACTTTGCGATAAGCACTAAAAAAACCGTGTCAAAACAGGCGCGTTCCATCGGATTCGTCTTAGATAATCTTATCTTAAATAGTAAAATCCGATTTGATTTTTTATTGAATGTGGCTATCGAAGGGAATAAAAAAAGCGCTCCGGGGAGCGCTTTTTAAACGAATTAATTCGTCTGTGAATTATTACAGTACGTGAACAGAGGCAGTATTGGTTGTACCGCTCGGTACCAGTGCGCCGGAAACCATAACCACCACGTCGCCTTTCTGTGCCAGGCCGCTCTGCAATGCCACTTCTTTGCCCAGACGGTAGAAATCATCCGTAGAAGAAATTTCTTTGACCAGTTGCGCGGTAACGCCTTTGCTCAGCACCAGCTGGCGGGCAGTCACTTCGTTGGTGGTCAGCGCGAGGATGGTCGCATCCGGGAAGTATTTACGCACGGCGCGAGCTGATTTACCGCCCTGGGTGGCGACCACGATCAGCGGCGCTTCCAGTTTCTCTGCAGTTTCAACGGCGCCACGGCAAACCGCTTCGGTGATGCGCAGTTTACGGCTGTCGTTGTTGAAGTCGAGACGGCTGGTCATCACGCGGTCAGTACGTTCGCAGATGGTTGCCATGATGCCAACCGCTTCCAGTGGGTATTTCCCTTTCGCGGATTCACCAGACAGCATTACAGCATCGGTACCGTCAAGGATGGCGTTCGCCACATCGCCAGCTTCTGCGCGGGTCGGACGCGGGTTTTTGATCATGGAATCCAGCATCTGGGTGGCGGTGATGACCACTTTACGGGCACGGATACATTTTTCGATCATCATCTTCTGCGCGAAAATGACTTCTTCAACCGGGATTTCAACGCCCAGGTCGCCACGCGCTACCATGATGCCGTCAGATGCTTCGAGGATTTCGTCGAAGTTGTTCAGGCCTTCCTGGTTTTCGATTTTGGAGATGATCTGGATGTTTTCGCCACCGTGGGTTTTCAGATGCTCACGAATTTCGATGACATCAGCACGTTTACGAATAAAAGAAGCCGCGACAAAGTCAACGCCTTGCTCGCAACCAAAAATCAGATCCTGCTTATCTTTTTCAGCCAGTGCCGGCAGGGCAATGGAGACGCCAGGCAGGTTAACGCCTTTGTTCTCGCCCAGGTCGCCGTTGTTCAGCACTTTACAAACGACTTTGTTACCGTCGATGGCGGTCACTTCCATACCGATCAAACCATCATCGACCAGAACCGTGTTACCGACTTTCAGGTCGCTGGTGAGGCCTTCGTAGGTCACTGCCACGATGTCGCTGTTACCGACGACAGAACGATCAGTGGTGAAGGTGAAGGTCTGGCCGGCTTTCAGAGAAACGTCATTACCGCCTTCCAGCTTAATGGTGCGGATTTCCGGACCTTTGGTGTCCAGCAGAATCGCCGCTTTTTTACCGGTTTTGCTCATCACGTTACGCAGATTCTGGATGCGCTGGCCGTGTTCAGCATAGTCACCGTGAGAGAAGTTAAGACGCATAACGTTCATGCCTGCGTCCAGCATTTTGGTCAACATCTCTTCGGATTCGGTTTTCGGACCGATGGTGCAAACAATTTTGGTCTTTTTCATGACAGTCTTAGTCTTTAAGTTGAGAAGAATGGGGAAATCTCGCTCTCCGGGCGCTTTGCCAGGGAGACAAACCTGTATTACGAAAGTTGTAATGCCACGCTGTAAGGATAGGTGACATCAAAAAAGCGTGCTGAGGAAAGTGTGCTAGTGTTTCAGCCCGATGCCGGAGGCGTTTTTTTAGTTGTTGAATCAGGCAGTCCAAGTTGCTGAAACCTTTCAATCAAGAAACGGCTGGCATTATACGATGTTACGCAGCAAAAGAAAAATGAAAACGCTGTTTCAAAACCTTTTCCTGCCGCATAACAAATAAAAAACGTTTCGTTTGTGCAACTGCAACAAGGTAACGGCAGATCATGCGGAAAAACGGAACTGAACCGCGCCATCATTTAGTAGTTATTTGATATATATAGAGTGAAATGAAAGTACAGGCAGGAGAATAATGATGTTGACCCTTTTTGCCGCCGGAAGCCTGAAAAGCGCGTTTCTGCCGCTGCTGGAACGCTTCCGTCAGGATAGCGGTATCGACGTTGTCGTGCAGTTTGGCCCGGCCGGACTGCTGCGTGAGCGGATCGAGGCGGGGGAATCATGCTCGTTGTTCGCCTCGGCGAATACGCAGCATCCGCAGGCGCTGCTGGCTGCGGGACGCGCGCTGGAGGTTCACTCCTTTGCAGCTAATCAGCTCAACCTGACGGCCAGGGTAATGCCTGCAACCGACAGCGCTGACTGGCTGAGTCTGCTCCGTGATCCGGCACTGACGCTCGGTACCTCGACACCGGGCTGCGACCCGTCCGGGGATTATACCTGGCAGCTTTTCGATAATATTGATGCGCAGTATCCGGGCACTGGCGCGGCCATTAAACAGCGGGCAAGAATGCTGGTGGGTGGGCGGCAGACGCTGACAGTGCCGGAGGGTGAAATCGCCAGTGCGTGGCTGATTCGCCAGCGGCTGGCAGATCTGTTTATTGGCTATGCGCACTATTCGCAGGTGCTGGTGGGGCACACGGACATCCGTACACTGGCGATCCCACAGCCTTATAACGTGCGCTGCGAATACCAGATGGCGTTGCTGGATGCGCAACCGGTAGCCCGTCAGTTGATGCACTTTATCTTGTCTGCACAGGGGCAGCATTTTTTGCGCGAGGCCGGATTCTTAACGCTTGATGGTAAATAACGGTGCCAGCACCGGGCTGGTGTAATGTTCGAGCGTGATCCTGCGTACCGGCAGGCCGTAAGCCAGTTGCAGATTGGTCTCCGTTAATATCTGATGGCTTTCCCCGGCCAGCCACTGTTTCTCAGGCAGCAGCAACAGGGTATGGCTGGCAACCTGTAATGCCTGGGTGGGATCGTGGGTGGTAAACAGCACACTCCGTCCCTGACGATGCGCGAGATTGCTGAGTAACTGCAGCACGACCTGCTGATTCGCCAGATCCAGTGCAGAGCAGGGCTCATCCAGCAAAATATTCTGACTACCGCTGACCAGGGCGCGGGCAATCATCACCAGTTGTTGTTGCCCGCCGGACAGGCTGGTGAATGGCTCGTGCGCCAGATGCGTAATATTGAGTTGTGCCAGCGCGGTAGCGACCTGCGCGTCATCTTCGGTTGTTGGAACGGAAAACAGCGCCACATGGCGGGCGCGTCCCATCAGCACCACATCCCGCACCTGCCAGGCAAACGCCGGGCGGAAGGATTGCGGCACAATGCTCACACCTTCGCTGACAGTAAACCTGCCGCCCAGCGCAGGTAGTACCTGCGTGAGGGTGTCGAGCAGTGAGCTTTTCCCGCGACCGTTGGCCCCCAGAATCGCCCAGATCTCACCCGGCTGACAGCTGAAACTGAGCGGCTCAAACAACGGCTGGCGATGACCGTACATCAACCCGCAAACTTCCACAGAGGGGCTCTTCATATGCGTCTCCGGCGGTTACTGCGCACCAGCAGAAAAGTGAATACCGGTGCCCCCAGCAGAGCGGTGATAATGCCGATGGGGATTTCTGCCTGAATGAGGGTGCGAGCCAGATCATCAACCACAATCATAAAGCTACCGCCGAGCCAGAATGCCACGGGCAACAGCCGACGGTGATCCGGCCCGACCAGCAGCCGCGCCAGATGCGGGATCACCAGACCAACCCAGGCGATGCTGCCGCTGACGGCGACCTGAGCGGCCACCAGCAGCGCGCAGCACACCAGCACCGCACGCCGCAACGGCTTCACCGACACGCCCAGCGCCCGGGCATCTTTTTCGTCGAGCGCCAGCAGATTAATGCGCCAGCGCAGTTTCAGCAGAATGGCGGCTGCCAGCATGACCGGGATCGCCAGAATCAATACCTTATGCCAGTTGGCGGTGGCAAAACTGCCAAGCAGCCAGAACACGATGTTGGGCAGCGTCTCTTCGGTATCCGCCAGATACTGCATCAGGCTCACCAGTGCGGAAAAGAAGCCGCTCAGAATAATACCGGACAGGATCAGCACCAGCGTGCTTTCGCGCCCCTGCAACGCGGCAATCGCGTAAACCAGCACCAGCGCAGCCAGTCCGAAACCGAACGTCGAACTCATCATCAGCAGGGGACTTAACCCCAGCAAAATGGCCAACGTCCCGCCAAAGGCGGAGCCGGAGGTGACGCCGATGATGTGCGGGTCCACCAGTGGGTTCTGGAACACGCCCTGTAGCGTCGCGCCGCATAAACCAAGCGCGCCACCCGCCAGCAAAGCCATCACCACGCGCGGCAGGCGCACAGACCAGACGATTTGCGAAGCTATCCCGCCCGCGTTGTCCGGGGGTAATAGTTGCGTGACAACGTCACCGATAGAGAGTCGGTACTGGCCGAGGCATAGTGAGCCCATTGCCAGCACCAGCGTCAGCAGGATCAGACTTCCGTGCAGCCAGAGAAAACGCTTATTTTCCGCCACGAGGCTGCCAGTCGGTACGGTAGAAATGCTGATAATACGCCTGCGCTTCCGCGTCGACATCGACGTTTTTATAGCGTTCCGGGTAGAGTTTTTTCGCCATCCACAATTCGCCAATCGCCAGTGCTTCCGGCATCGGATAACCCCAGGCTTTGGTATATTCCGGCATCAGCCACACGCGGTGGTTTTTAACCGCATCAATTGCTTGCCAGTTCGGGTCGTTCTCAATTTCTTTCACCACTTCCGGGTAGCGATCCTGAACAAAAATCACCTGCGGGTTCCACTGCAGCACCTGCTCCAGCGACACCTGACGCGCACCTTTAATGGTGGTCGCCGCGACGTTCATCGCGCCAGCATGTTCCATCATCAGCCCGGTATATTTGCCGGAGCCGTAGGTATTGAGGTCCGGGTTAGCCATGTAGACACGCACTTTTTTATCTGCCGGAATATCGGCGACCGGCGCATTGAACTTCGCACGGGCAGCGAAGGTATAGTTGATCAGCGCCTCGGCCTGAGATTTGCGATCAACGATCTGACCAATCAGGCGAATACCTTCTTTTAATCCGTCGTTATAGGCCTGTTCTTCGTTGGCCATCGTCGGGTTCATTTTGTTCTTTTCACCCTGCGCATCGGCGCGCAGCGAAATAGCCACTACCGGAATACCGGCGTCTTCAATCTGTTTGATCATCGCTTCCGGCGCGTAGTTCGCTACGAAAACCACCTGTGGGTGCAGCGCCAGCAGGCTTTCGATATTAACCTGGGTGAGATCGCCCGGCATTGGCATTGCCTCAATCGTCGGCATAAAGCGGGCAAATTCCGGGGCGAGCTGTTTTTTCCAACTGCTGAGAACGCCAACGACCGTTTTCGAAGCATCAAGCTGTACCAGCAGGTTAAGCGTCTGATGCTGCAATACCACCACGCGGGTGACGTGATCAGGAAGCGTGACCTGACGACCTAACTGGTCGGTGACGGTCTGGTCGGCCTGGGCGGGTGTTGTCACAAAGAGAGCCGTGCTGACCAACAGCAGGCTCAGCAAAAGTTGTTGTATTTTTTTCATAGGATTAGCTCTGTCAGAAGAGAGGATAAATCGCTATGTATTAGAATATACAACGACTATGCACGCAATCGATTTAAGTGACCTCGCGTCACACTTCTCGGGTTATGCAATAAAATCTGACGCAAAAACAGCGTGGAAAGCCAATAATTACGCCGTTTTCCCGGCAATAAATATTGCATGGATGGCTGGATAATTGTATTTTTATGCAAACAACATGCATAAAAAGGGGTTGGGTATGATAAATAAGTGGATGAAAGCGTGCTGCCTGATGGTTACTCTCGCCGGGAGTGCTTATGCCGCACAGGAAACCTATGTCGTTGGGGCGGGCGGTACTTATCGTCCTTTCGAGTTCGAAAATAGCCAGAAACAGCTGGAAGGCTTTGATATCGATATCATTAAAGCCATCGCCAAAGCGGAAAATTTTGACATCAAACTGATCAACACCCCGTGGGAAGGCATTTTCGCCACCTTAGGTTCTGGCGATCGCGACATCATCATTTCCGGTATTACGATCACCGACAAACGTAAGCAGATGGTCGATTTCTCGGCACCGTATTTCCCGGCGGAACAGTCCATCGTGGTGCCAGCAGATTCAAAAGTCACCTCGCTTGATTCGCTGAAAACCGAGAAGGTCGGTGTGGTGAACTCCAGTACTGGCGACATCGTGGTTTCTGATGTGCTGGGTAAAAACAGTACAGCGATCAAGCGTTTCGACAACACCCCGTTAATGTTGCAGGAGCTGTTTGAAGACGGCGTCAGCGCGGCGGTGGGTGACGTTGGGGTGGTCAAGTACTACATCAAACAGCACCCGGAAAAACAGTTCAAACTGGTGCCGGACGCCAAATTTGAGCGCCAGTATTTTGGCATTGCAGTGGCGAAAGGGAACACCGCGCTGCAGGCGAAAATCAACGACGGTCTGAAGAAAATCGTCGCCGATGGTACCTACGCTAAAATCTATAAAACCTGGTTTGACGATAACGTACCGACGCTGCCGGCTGAGTAAGTTTTGCTTTTTTTTCGTGCGGCTGTCGCAGGTGATGCGCCAGCCGCTTTTTACAGGGAAATTTTATGACGGGATTCCGTTGGGAAATCATTCAGGAATACGCGCCGCTGTTTATGGAAGGCGCCTGGATGACCATCAAATGTACCATCATCTGCGTGATCCTCGGGACGCTGTGGGGGCTTACTCTCGGTCTCGGGCGGATGGCGAAAGCCGAGCACGGTCCGTGGAAATATATCCTGCGCTACCTGGTGCAGTTCCCGGTGCGCTTTTACGTCAGTGCCTTTCGTGGTACGCCATTGTTTGTTCAGATCATGGTGGTGCACTTTGCACTGGTGCCGCTGTTTATTAATCCGCGTGATGGTCTGCTGGTCACCAGCGGCATCATGAGCGCTGATCTGGCACGTGAATTGCGCTCCAGCTATGGCGCCTTCCTGTCATGTATTGTGGCAATCACCCTTAACGCGGGGGCGTACGTCTCCGAAATCTTCCGCGCCGGGATCCAGTCAATTGATAAAGGTCAGATGGAAGCCTCGCGCGCGCTGGGCATGCCGTGGTGGAAAACCATGCGCAAAGTGATCCTGCCGCAGGCGTTTCGCCGTATTCTGCCGCCGCTGGGCAATAACGCGATTGCTATCGTTAAGGATTCATCTCTTGCGTCGGCCATTGGTCTTGCTGATCTGGCCTACGCGGCACGTACTGTTTCTGGCGCGTACGCGACCTACTGGGAACCCTACCTGACCATCTCACTGGTCTACTGGGTGATCACCTTCCTGCTGGCGCAGCTGGTTAACCGTCTGGAAATGAGGTTTGGCAAAAGTGATTAACATTAAGAATCTGCACAAACACTTTGGCGACGCCCACGTTCTGCGCGGGATCGACTGCGAGATCAAACCGCAGGAAGTGGTGTGTATTATCGGCCCGTCAGGCTCCGGGAAAAGCACTTTTCTGCGTTGTATGAATGCGCTGGAATCGGTGACAGAAGGCGAGGTGATGGTGAACGGTTTTGCCGTACACGATCGTAAAACCGATCTCAACAAGATGCGTGAAAGCGTCGGCATGGTCTTTCAGCGCTTCAATCTGTTCCCGCACATGACGGTGCTGGAAAACCTGACCATGGCGCCGATGATGTTGCAAGGCATGACGCGTGATGCGGCAGTCGGGCGCGCGGAAGCGTTGCTGCAAAAAGTCGGGCTGAGCGATAAGCGTGACGCCTGGCCTTCCAGCCTGTCCGGCGGGCAGCAACAGCGGGTGGCGATTGCCCGTGCGCTGGCGATGGAGCCATCCATCATGCTGTTCGATGAACCGACTTCCGCACTGGATCCCGAACTGGTCGGCGATGTACTCGAAGTCATGAAAAACCTTGCCAATGATGGCATGACGATGGTGATCGTGACGCATGAAATGGGTTTCGCCCGTGAAGTGGCCGATCGGGTGATTTTCATCGATAACGGCATTATTCAGGAGCAGGGCACCCCTGAGCACATTTTTACCTCGCCGTCGAACCCCCGTACCGCCAGCTTCCTCAGTAAAGTGCTGTAGTCACATTCTCCCCGCGGGTGGTGAAAATATCATCCGTTGGGGGGTAAAAGCTGAGCAACGCCGTTGTCACCGCACAAAAATGGCGCTGGATCCTTTCTGTTTCCTCCCTTTTTACGTAATGTTTTAGTGCGTCGTAAGAATTATCTTATATGGAAAGACGCGCCAGGGGCGGATCTCCCTGACACAGACTAAGGGCTGTTACCGTTGTGAACGGGAGCCGCAGACGTTTCTCACAGGATGTGGGGTCAAAAATGAAAAAATTACGCATGTTTGTTGCGGCAGTTGCCGCTATTTCTCTCTCCGGCGCCGTTTTTGCGGCGGGCAATGGTCCGTCAGGCGTTATCCATTTCCGCGGTAAAATTGTTGAAGGTGCCTGCAGCGTAGCGCGTGATGGTGACGTGCAAGCGACGTTTTCCTGTTTGCGGGTGGGTGTCAATCATGTCCGGGCAGTCAATATCAGCCGCAGCGACGTAACGCATTTGCCGAAGGATATTGCGACGGTGCAGTCGCTGCCGGTGAATAAACACCCGGAATTACAACTGCTGGTGGTTTCTTATCGCTGACATAACGCCGGGGGAATCTGAATGGAGTCTGCGCGCAACAAGCGATTGATGACGTCAAACGGTGATGTGTTTCTCAGGAGTCTCTGTCGGGGCACCTTACTGAAGAATATATCCTTTTCATAAACTGGCAGAGTAATCATTCGTACCCGATAGTTATCATGCGTAATCATGCTAACCTGATGAGGCAAGAATGAAATTAAATAAAATAGTCAGCGCTTTTCTTTTTGCTGGGTTATTCACCAGCATCGTCTTTCCTTCAATCGCTCAAACGGAACCGAAAGACGCCACCTCTGCAACCAAAACGGCAAATGATGCCTTACTCAATCAACTTCCTTTCAACGACAATACCGATTTCACCAACGCTCATAAGGGCTTTATTGCTGCACTGCCGCCGGAAGTGATTAACGATGCGCAGGGCAAACTGGTCTGGGATCCGCAAAAATATGCTTTCATTAAAGAGGGCGAAAAAGCGCCGGACTCGGTTAACCCCAGCCTCTGGCGCCAGGCGCAACTCATCAATATCAGCGGCTTATTTGAAATTACCGACGGTGTTTACCAGATCCGCAACCTCGACCTGTCGAATATGACGATTATTGAGGGTAAAGCGGGGGTGACCGTGGTCGATCCGCTGGTCTCGGCGGAAACTGCCAAAGTCGGTATGGATCTCTATTTCAAACATCGTGGTAAAAAACCGGTGGTGGCGGTGATCTACACCCACAGCCATGTCGATCACTATGGCGGCGTGCGCGGCGTGGCGGATGAAGCCGACGTCAAAGCCGGGAAAGTGAAAATCTACGCACCCGCCGGGTTTATGGAAGAGGCGGTATCCGAGAATATTATGGCGGGGAATGTGATGAGCCGTCGCGCCAGCTATATGTACGGCAACCTGCTGAAACCGGATGTTAAAGGGCAGGTGGGCGCAGGACTGGGCACTACGACATCCGCAGGCACCGTCACCCTGATTGCACCGACGGACTACATCACCAAAACCGGGCAGAAAGAGACCATTGACGGTCTGACTTACGATTTCTTAATGGCGCCAGGTTCTGAAGCACCGTCAGAAATGCTCTGGTATGTCGAAGAGAAGAAGATGATCGAGGCGTCTGAAGACGTGACGCATACACTGCATAACACCTACTCGCTGCGTGGGGCGAAGATCCGTGATCCGCTGGCATGGTCGAAATACATCAACGAAGCCGTACAGCGCTGGGGTGATAAAGCCGAGATTATTATGGCGCAGCACCACTGGCCAACCTGGGGCAACGAAAACGTGGTTAAGCTGATGAAGAGCCAGCGCGATCTCTATCGTTATATCAACGATCAGACGCTGCGGAAGGCGAACCAGGGGCAAACGCGTGATGAAATCGCTGCTGACTTTAAGCTGCCACCGACACTGGCGAACACCTGGGCTAACCGCGGCTATTACGGCTCCGTAAGCCACGACGTAAAAGCGACCTACGTGCTCTATCTCGGCTGGTTTGATGGCAATCCGGCCACGCTCGACGAACTACCACCTGTCGAGGCCGCGAAAAAATATGTCGATTACATGGGCGGCGCGGATGCCATCATGACGAAGGCGAAAGAGGACTTCGCACAGGGGAACTACCGCTGGGTGGCGCAGGTAATGAGCAAAGTGGTCTTCGCCAGTCCGGACAACAAAGCTGCGCGGGATCTGGAAGCGGATGCGCTGGAACAACTGGGTTATCAGGCGGAATCCGGCCCGTGGCGCAACTTCTACCTGACCGGCGCGCAGGAACTGCGTAACGGCGTGCAGAAGTTGCCGACGCCAAACACCGCCAGCGGTGATACCGTGCGGGCAATGTCGCCGGAAATGTTCTTCGACTATCTCGCGGTGCACATCAATGGCGAAAAAGCGGCGGAGGCGAAATCGGTCTTTAACGTCGATTTAGGCAACGATGGCGGGAAATATCTGCTGGAGCTGGAAAACGGCGTGCTGAATCACACGGCGAATGCGGAGTCGAAAAATGCCGATGCGACGATTACCCTCAATCGTGCGACGCTGAACAAGATTATCCTGCAGGAAGAGACGCTGAAACAAGCGGAGGATAAGGGCGACGTGAAAATCACCGGTGACAGCGCGAAGCTAAATGAAATGCTGAGCTATATGGACAAGTTTGAGTTCTGGTTCAACATCGTCACGCCATAAGCGTGGCAAAAACAACAAACCGGCAGTAATGCCGGTTTGTTGTTTCATCAGATTTTGCAGGCATCGCCGCAGTCGTCGTCGGCGATAATCTCCTGAGCCTTTTTATCGGCATCTTCCAGTCGTTCAGCGTTGCGCTCTTCAGCTTCTTCCAGCCCGCTAAATACCAGTTTATCGAGATCAATTTCCATTATTCACCCATTTCAGTTCAGAATTGCGTTGCATCAGTATAGGGCAAAACGGCGCCTGGAGGTATTACCCGTCTGTGCTAGCGTTACTGTTATCCCTCGTTTTCTGAAGGAGTCACAATGACTATTTTGTGTAAAACCTGCGGTACCTCGTATGACGACAGTGACGAGATCATCGCACATTGCAAAGCCTGTGAAGATGAACGGCAGTTTGTACCCGCCAGCGGACAGGCGTGGATAACCCCGGAGGCGGTCACTGCCACGCACAGTAATAAATGGCAACAGCATGAAGAAAATCTGTTAAGCATCAAAACGGTACCTGCGTTTGCTATCAATCAGCGAGCATTTGTGCTGCGAACGCCGCACGGCAATGTGCTGTGGGACTGCATTGCCAACCTCGATACGGCAACGGAGTTGCTGATTAACGCGCTGGGCGGTATCCGCGCGATCGCGATTTCGCATCCTCACTATTACACCACCATGCAGGACTGGGCAGAGACGTTTAGTGCGCCCATCTGGCTGCACGCCAGCGACAGGGAATGGATTATGCGCGACAGTACGGCGATTCGGTTATGGGAAGGCGACAGTATGGAGTTGTTGCCGTCTGTCCGGTTGTTGCGTCTGGGCGGTCATTTTGCCGGAGGGACCGTGCTGCACTGGACGGAAGGTGACGGTGTACTGCTCGCCGGGGATATTTTGCAGGTGACGCCCGGCAGAGCTGCAGTCTCGTTTATGTGGAGCTACCCGAACATGTTGCCGCTGCCGGCAGTGACGGTTGAAAACATCCTGCATCGACTGGACGATGTTAAATTTGAACGGCTGTATGGCGCATTTGAAGGGCAGAATATGATCGGGCAGGCGCATGACAAAGTCATTCGGTCAGGGCAAAAATATATCGATTGTCTGAAACAGGAACGGGCGTGAAAACGAAGAGGGGCACCCTATCTCATTGAGAATATGGTGCGTCCGAGTGGACTCGAACCACCGACCCCCACCATGTCAAGGTGGTGCTCTAACCAACTGAGCTACGGACGCAGAATGGTGCGTTCAATTGGACTCGAACCAACGACCCCCACCATGTCAAGGTGGTGCTCTAACCAACTGAGCTATGAACGCACAACGGGGACGAATATTAGCGGCAGGGATGGGCGGTTGCAAGAAGAAAGTCGCACATTTCGTTCTGTTATCACGCGATTGCGGAATAACTGTGCAAAATGGAGAGAAAGCAACCGCCTGCGGGCGGTTGCTTCGTTATTACCGCGCCGCGCGGTGCAAAATCGCGCTCGACGGCTGGTGCTGCAGGAAGCGCATCCGCAGCATGATCATAATGGCCGCTGAGGTCAGGCCGATGATAAAGCCCCACCAGAATCCTGCCGGTCCCATACGCGGTACCACCAGGTCGGTCAGCCCGAGAATATAGCCGCTCGGCAGCCCAAGTACCCAGTAAGCGGTAAAAGTAATAAAGAAAATGGAGCGGGTATCTTTATAACCACGCAGAATACCGCTGCCGATCACCTGGATAGAATCGGATATCTGATACAGCGCCGCCAGCATCATCAACTGAGAGGCAAGCAGGACAACCGCCGGATTATCGTTATAGAGCAGGGCGATGTGCGTACGCAGGGTGACGGTGAAAATCGCCGTCAGCACCGCCATACACACCCCAACGCCGAGGCCCGTCCACGCCGAAACCTGTGCATCCAGCGTCGAACCCTGTCCGAGACGAAAGCCCACACGAATGGTCACTGCCGCGGCGAGCGACATCGGCAATACGAACATCAGCGAACTGAAGTTCAGCGCGATCTGGTGCCCGGCGACGTCAATGATCCCCAGCGGCGAGACCAGCAGCGCCACCACGGCAAACAGCGTTACTTCAAAGAACAGCGCCAGCGCAATCGGCAGACCCAGTTGGATCAGCCGTTTCAGCACTTCGCTGTCCGGTTTCGCGCTACCTTCCACAAGGCGAATATCGCGTAGGGAGCGGGCGTTTCTGACGAAGGTCAGCATACAGAAGAACATCACCCAGTACACCGCTGCCGTCGCGACGCCACAGCCCACGCCGCCCAGTTCCGGCATGCCGAAATGACCATAAATAAAGATGTAGTTGACCGGAATGTTAACCAGCAAACCAATAAAACCCATCACCATGCCGGGTTTGGTTTTTGCCAGCCCTTCGCACTGGTTACGCGCCACCTGAAAGCACAGATAACCCGGCGCACCCCACAGCAGGGCGCGCAGATAGCCGACGGCTTTGTCCGCCAGCGCCGGATCGATGTTATGCATGGAACGGATGATATAGCCCGCGTTCCACAGCACGATCATAATCAAAATGGATACGCCGCCCGCCAGCCAGAAACCCTGTCGAACCTGATGCGCGATGCGATCGCGGCGACCAGAACCGTTGAGCTGCGCGATGACCGGCGTCAGAGCCAGCAGCAACCCGTGGCCGAACAGAATAGCCGGTAACCAGATGGAGGTACCGATGGCGACGGCGGCCATGTCGGTTGCGCTGTATCCACCGGCCATCACGGTATCAACAAACCCCATTGCGGTCTGGGCGATCTGCGCAAGGATCACCGGTATTGCCAGTGCTAATAACTGACGCGCTTCACTAACATACTTCTGCACGTGAACACCTATATATTGTTGTTATTTGAGGAACTAAAAAAGGCCGCCTTACTGGCAGCAAGAAGAAATACTGGGGAAATAGTCAGTCTATTGTAGCGGGGAATCGCTATTAAGCCAGCCAAAATATAGCAGGGAGTGCACCGGGAGTGGCAACCTGTTTTTTCACCTGTTATTGTGCGTGGTATATTGCGCGAAAACCGAAGCGCCACGATGTAATACAGGAGCTTACTGCATGTTTACTGGTATTGTGCAGGGCACGGCGAAAGTTGTGTCTGTTGATGAAAAACCGAATTTTCGTACCCACGTGGTTGAAATGCCTGAGCATATGCTTGAGGGGCTCGAAACCGGGGCATCAGTCGCGCACAACGGCTGCTGCCTGACCGTTACCGAAATCGACGGCAATCGCATCAGTTTCGACTTAATGAAAGAGACGCTGCGCATCACCAACCTGGGGCAGGTGAAAGAAGGCGATGTGGTGAATGTTGAGCGTGCTGCTAAATTCAGTGACGAGATTGGCGGTCATTTGATGTCCGGCCATATTATGACCACCGCCGACATCACCAAAATCCTTACCTCGGAAAATAACCGCCAGATTTGGTTTAAGCCGCAGGATCCGGCGCTGATGAAATATATCCTCTACAAAGGATTCATCGGCATTGATGGTATCAGCCTGACGGTAGGTGAAGTGACCGCCACGCGTTTTTGCGTGCATTTAATTCCGGAAACGCTGCAACGCACCACGCTTGGCAAGAAAAAGCTCGGTGCGCGGGTTAACATTGAAATCGACCCGCAGACGCAGGCAGTGGTGGATACCGTCGAACGCGTCCTCGCGGCAAAAGAGGCGGCGCTACAGATAGCGGCAGATGAATAAAAAAATCCCCGGCACGCCGGGGATTTTTCTTTAACGGGCGACGCGAAGGCCGTGATCGATACCGCGTGAGAACACCACCTGCCAGAGGTGAATGTCACGGGCGCGGAACGCACCGGCGCAGGCATTCAGATAATAACTGAACATCCGTTTGAAGCGGTCAGAGTAGTTATCTGCAATTTCTGGCCAACTGGCAAGAAAACGCTCGTGCCAGGCCATCAGCGTGGTGTCATAGTCGGCGCCAAAATTGTGCCAGTCTTCCATAATGAAATGCCGCTCGCTGGCGTCGGCAATCTGGCGAACAGATGGCAGGCAGCCGTTCGGGAAGATGTATTTGTTGATCCACGGGTCAACGTTATGATCAGTTTTCTTCGAACCGATGGTGTGCAGCAGGAAAATACCGTCAGGCTTAAGATTACGGTCGGCCACCTCGAAGTAGGTGTGGTAGTTTTTGGGACCCACGTGCTCAAACATGCCGACGGAAACAATGCGGTCAAACTGATCGTTCAGGTCTCGATAGTCCTGGAGACGAATATCAACGTCCAGCCCTTCGCAGCGCTGTTGCGCCATTTTTTGCTGTTCCGCAGAAATCGTCACGCCCACGACGCTGACGCCGTAATTTTTCGCCATGTAATACGCCAGACCACCCCAGCCGCAGCCGATATCCAGCACACGCATGCCCGGTTTCAGTTGCAGTTTCTGGCAGATCAAATCCAGTTTGTCCTGCTGGGCTTCTTCAAGCGTGGTGGCTTTTTTCCAGTATGCACAGGAGTACTGCATCAGCGGATCGAGCATCCGGCTGAACAGATCATTACCGAGATCGTAATGTTCTTTGCCGACTATCCAGGCTCTTTTTTTACTTTGCAGATTAAACAGGCGAGCGCCGGCAATACGCAGCGTATCTTTGAAATGATGGGGGAGTTGATTTTCCAGCCCGGCGCGCAGCACTTTCTGGAAGAAAATATCCAGACGCTCGCAATCCCACCAGCCGTCCATATAACTCTCGCCTAATCCGAGCGAGCCTTCCTGAAGAACGCGCTTAAAGAAGAGCGGGTTTTTGACCTGCACATCAGAAGGGGCAGACCCGTTAACTTCAATGCCTGCACGACTCAACAGCTCACTGGCTATGCGATACCACTCATCATTGGGTACGCTAACTTCTTCTATACACGATGAACTCATAGCTTCTCCATCACGCGCATGTGACCAGAACCTTAAAACAGCGTAGTCGCTTTTTTGGGTTTGTGAGAAATCTCACGGAACATTCCGTGAGTCTGCTATCCGACGTAGAAAAAGAGGAAGGGAGATAACCCTTGCCGAAAGGCCTTCCGTGGTGAAACGGGCAACGTCCTGCGCCCGTTAATGCATAATATTAATCGTAATTATGTGATGCCTGACTCAGTATAGGCCGCTCAATCAGGCGATTCAATAAAAAAATGTTAGCAGACTAATTACTGTTCTGTTACATAATTCTCCGCGGTATGATGCGCGGCGCGGCTGGCCTGAAGCTGCATGAAATAGCCGATGGCGGCAAGCACCACTGTCGCCAGCATCACGCTGGTGGTTGCCAGCAGTGGTGCGGCGATAAACGTCGATACCACCAGGCTTGCCAGGAAGCACAGCCCCAGTTGCAAGGTGTTCTGCATCGCGGCGGCGCGACCGGTCGCCTGTGGGAACGGCCGCAGCGCCTGTGCCACGACAATCGGGTAAATCATGCCGTTAGCCATCGCCATAATGCAGAACGGAATCAGCAGCGCCGTCAGCGTGACGCCGGCAAACAGGCCCACCGCCCAGGTGGAGATGGTGCTCAGCGCGAAAACGATCATCGCCCACGGCAGCAGTTGTTTTCCTTCCCATTTTTGCAGCGCGGCGCGGCACCCGTAGCCACCAATCAGAAAGGCGATCGTCTGCGGCACATAGCTCAGGCCGATAGCGCCAGGGCCGTAACCCATCTCATGCAACAGGAACGGCGAACCGGTTAACCAGGCAAAAAAACAGGCGGAGCAGGCGGCATACACCAGCACGTTACCGCAATAGGCGCGCGAACGCAGCAGGATGAAAAAGGTCAACGATTTGCCGCTCTGTTGCTGCGGTTTTGGCGCCGGTTTCAGGCGCAGCGCCGGGATCATCAGCACCAGCGTGATGGCAAACAGTACGGCGAAAATCGCCTGCCATTCCAGATGCACCAGGATCCAGCTACCCAGCAACGGCGCCAGCGCCGGTGAGAGCGCCACCAGCGGCATAATGGTGGCAAAAATACGGTTAGTGCGGTGCGTCGGATAGTAATCCGTCACCATCGCCTGCCAGGTCACGGTTGCCGCACAGACGCCGACTGCCTGCACAAAACGCAGGACCAGCAGCAACATGCCATCACGCACCCACAGCATGCCGAGGCAACCGAGGGCAAAAATCGTCAGACCGCTGAGCAGGACGCCTTTGCGGCCGTAGCGATCGGAAAGCGGTCCCCATAACAGTTGCGCCACTGCGAAGCCCGCCAGAAACAGGCTCAGGCTGGCGCTGACCGTGGACGCCGGGGTTTGTAAGTCACTCTGAATGGCCGCGAACGCAGGCAGATACATGTCAGTTGCCAGAAAGCCGAGCACGCTCAATCCGGCCAGCCAGGCAAGAAATAATTTTCCAGGTTGCATATCTCTTTCTCTTTATGAATGCAGGTGTACCACAGGCGCAAAGTGTAGGGAGTGCAAAGGCGCTTGTGAAACGCTAATATTTGTCTGGTGAATTCAAAATTTTTGCAGGCAGAAAATGTGGTCGGAATATTCTCTCGAAGTCGTTGACGCGGTGGCAAGAAATGGCAGTTTCAGCGCGGCGGCGCAGGAGCTACACCGGGTGCCATCGGCGGTGAGCTATACCGTACGCCAGCTGGAAGAGTGGCTGGCAGTGCCGCTGTTTGAGCGCCGTCACCGCGACGTCGAACTGACGCCTGCTGGTGTCTGGTTTCTCAAAGAAGGGCGGTCTGTTATCAAAAAAATGCAGATCACCCGTCAACAGTGTCAGCAGATCGCCAATGGCTGGCGCGGGCAGTTGTCCATTGCCGTCGATATTATTGTCAGACCGGAACGGACCCGGGAGCTGATCGTTGATTTTTACCGCCATTTCCCGGACGTCGAACTGATCGTCTTCGAGGAAGTGTTTAACGGCGTTTGGGATGCGCTTGCCGACGGGCGTGTTGAACTCGCCATTGGCGCCACGCGGGCGATCCCGGTCGGCGGACGCTACGCCTTTCGCGATATGGGCATGCTGAGCTGGCAATGTGTGGTGGCGGCGAATCATCCGCTGGCGAAAATGCCGGGGCCGCTCAGCGACGACACGTTGCGCAACTGGCCATCGCTGGTGCGCGAGGATACTTCACGATCACTGCCCAAACGTACCACCTGGTTGCTGGATAACCAGAAACGCGTGGTGGTACCGGACTGGGAATCGTCAGCGACCTGTCTTTCTGCGGGGCTGTGCGTCGGCATGGTTCCCGCCCATTTTGCGCGTCCGTGGACAGACCGCGGCGACTGGGTGGCACTGGAACTGGAAAATCCGTTTCCGGATGCGGCCTGTTGCCTGACGTGGCAACAGCAGGATGTATCACCGGCGCTGGCGTGGTTGCTGGAGTATCTGGGTGACAGCGAAACGCTGAACCGGGAGTGGCTGCGGGTGCCGGAATAACCAGCACCCGGGAGAGGATTAACGACGGTAGTCGCGGAACGGACCGTCCGCCACGGAGCGGCGTTCAATAAGGCGCGGATGCACTTCAATCGACTGTGACTCTTCACGCTTGTTGACGATGCGATCGAGCAACATATTGAACGCCGTTTCGCCCAGCGAATCTTTCGGCTGGTGAATGGTGGTCAGCGCCGGCGAGAAGAAGCGGGCGTTGCGCACGTTATCGTAACCAATAATGGAAATGTCCTGCGGCACACGCAGTCCCATCTCATCAGCGGCGCAAATCGCGCCCATCGCCATGATGTCGCCGCCGCAGAAAATTGCTGTCGGGCGAGGGGACTGGGAGAGGATCTGCTGCATGGCGCGATAGCCGGATTCCGGTTCAAAATCTCCCTGCACGATCCAGTTTTCCGGGATGTTGACCTGCGCTTCCTGCATGGATTTCATAAAGCCTGCGAGACGACCCGCGCCGGTGTTGCGTTCCAGTGGCCCCGGGATCACGCCAATTTCGCGATGACCGCGATCCAGCAGATAACGCCCCGCCATATAACCGCCTTCAAAAGCGTTATCAATTACCGCATCGGTAAAATCGGCGCGCGCTTCGCCCCAGTCCATGACTACCATCGGAATATGGCGGTACTCTTCCAGCATCGAAAGTAACGAGTCCGGATATTCAGAACACATCACCAGCAGGCCATCCACGCGCTTTTGCGCCATCATCGACAGATATGCCTGCTGTTTTTCCAGGCTGTTCCAGGCGTTACCCAGGATCAGGGTATAGCCTTTCTGGAAGCAGTTTTTCTCAACAGCTTCGATAATTTCCGCAAAGTAGGCGGCTTCGCTACTGGTGGCCAGCAGACCGATGGATTTGGTGTGGTTAACCTTCAGGCTGCGAGCCACGGCGCTGGGCGAGTAGTGCAGCTCTTTGATCGCTGCCCACACGGCATTACGCGTCTCTTCAGCGACGAAACGGGTTTTGTTAATTACGTGTGATACGGTTGTAGTGGAAACGTTTGCGCGTTTCGCTACATCTTTAATCGTTGCCATAGATCTCACTCCAGACCATATTCTCTACTCCTGAATAACAGGCACGTAAACGTTTGCCTTAAAACACCCTGTAGCAATCAACGTTGATTGCGGTACGCCGGGTAAACGACACAGGACGTCAGGAGGGGGTCAGTGGCCGGTACGCTTTTAATTTAGCGTGGGATTTTGTCCTATCCGCGCGAAAAGGGGAAGAGAAAATTCAATAACGCGACAAAAGCGTGAAGATTTTCGCGTAATTATGTGTAAAATGATCAAGCTCACTATCGGTGTGGGAATAACAAGGAGAGAAAATTGATGAGTGCCGAATTAAAGCTTTCGTTAACCACCACAGTTGTTACCCTGGGCCTGATCGTCATCACTGGCCTGATCGCCGTCCTGAACTAAGTTTGTCGGGGGAGAACCTTCTCCCTCGCGTCCTCCCCGCATTATTATCATTTCTGCAATAATCTTTTGTCTTTTTTGTTACTTCAGTTTTTTGTGATTGCTGTCATACTTTCTGCATCTTACAGGGTACCGCGCTGATGTCGCGGCCAACCGGAGCTGCTAAATGAAAGTGAATTATCCATTAGTTGCCCTTGCCATTGGGGCATTTGGCATCGGGACCACCGAATTCTCACCGATGGGCCTGCTGCCCGTCATCGCCGAAGGGGTGGATGTCTCCATCCCCGCCGCTGGCATGCTGATCAGCGCCTACGCTGTCGGTGTGATGATCGGCGCGCCGCTGATGACGCTGCTGCTGTCGCACCGCGCTCGTCGCAGTGCGCTGATATTCCTGATGGCGATTTTTACGCTCGGCAACGTGCTGTCGGCTATCGCCCCGGATTACACCACGCTGATGCTGTCCCGCATTATTACCAGCCTTAACCACGGCGCATTCTTTGGGCTGGGTTCGGTGGTGGCGGCAAGCGTCGTGCCGAAACATAAACAGGCCAGCGCCGTTGCGACCATGTTTATGGGGCTGACCATCGCCAATATCGGTGGTGTGCCGGCGGCAACCTGGCTTGGTGAAACCATCGGCTGGCGTATGTCGTTCCTCGCCACCGCCGGGCTTGGCGTTATCGCCATGCTGGGCCTGTGGTTCTCACTGCCGAAAGGCAGTGCCGGGGCGCGCCCTGACGTGAAGCGCGAGCTTTCCGTGCTGGTTCGTCCGCAGGTGCTGTCTGCGCTACTGACGACGGTGCTGGGCGCAGGGGCGATGTTCACGCTTTATACCTACATCGCACCGGTGCTGCACAGCATTACCAACGCCACGCCGCTGTTCGTGACGGCGATGCTGGTGCTGATTGGCGTGGGCTTCTCCATTGGTAACTACCTCGGTGGTAAGTTTGCTGACCGTTCGGTAAGTGCGACGCTGAAAGGCTTCCTGCTGTTGCTGATGGCGATCATGCTGGCCATTCCGTTCCTTGCTCAGAGCCAGATCGGTGCGGCAATCAGTATGGTGGTCTGGGGTGCGGCAACATTCGCGGTCGTGCCGCCGCTGCAGATGCGTGTGATGCGTGTCGCCAGTGAAGCGCCGGGTCTGTCTTCTTCAGTGAACATCGGTGCGTTTAACCTGGGGAATGCCCTGGGGGCGGCAGCAGGTGGTGCGGTGATTTCAGGCGGTCTGGGCTACAGCTTTGTGCCGGTGATGGGTGCCATCATTGCTGCGCTGGCGCTGTTTGTGGTGCTGTTTAGCGGCACCCGCCAGACTGAAGAAGTGTGTGCCAGTAACTGATTGAGTAAAATACGCAGAAGGGATTGCCCCTTCTGCGTTCTGGTTTATGCTGCCAGATTCTTCGCAACAAATCCCCAGTTTACCAGCGCCCAGAAGTGCTCAAGATAATTCGGGCGGGCGTTACGGTAGTCAATATAATACGCATGTTCCCACACATCGACAGTCAGCAACGGCGTCGCGTTTGTCGTCAGCGGCGTACCGGCGTTAGAAGTGGAGACAATCGCCAGGCTGCCGTCGGCATTTTTAACAAGCCAGGTCCAGCCAGAGCCAAAGTTTTTCACCGCTGCGTCGGTAAACTTCGCTTTAAACTCGGCGAAGCTGCCAAAGGCCTTGTTGATGGCGGCAGCGACGTCGCCGGTCGGTTCGCCGCCCGCGTTCGGTGCCAGGCAGTGCCAGTAGAACGTGTGGTTCCAGACCTGAGCGGCGTTGTTGAACACGCCACCTTCAGAGGAACGTACAATCTCTTCCAGCGTTTTGCCTTCAAACGCCGTCCCTTTGATCAGGTTGTTGAGATTGGTGACGTAGGTCTGGTGGTGTTTTCCG